>JBDKIY010000018.1:0-22055 GCA_039796875.1 Actinomycetota bacterium | reverse complement strand
TTTGATTGAAATTGATGATGTGCAAGCCCCTATTCCTGGGGTTTTTGTGCACAGAGGTCGAGTAGTTAAAGGATCATGGGAATCTGGTATTGAGGTTTTAGCCTCAATTGATGTCGAAAGACGCAGAGGAATTTCTCGCGCACATACCGCCACTCATATGGTTCATAAAGCGTTTTTGATTTTCCAGCCGCTGGAGCTGTTCCAAGCAGCGCTCTTAATGATGTTGAAGCCAGGGTTAATTCATTGTTGTTGGATGATCTTGAAGTAACAGCGCAACAAATGTCACAAGCGGAAGCAAAAGCTATAGGTGCGATGGCGTTGTTCGGAGAAAAGTACGGGGATGTAGTTCGTGTTGTAAGCGTGGGAGATTGGGCTAGAGAGTTGTGTGGTGGAACCCATGTTTCTAGATCCGGACAACTGGGCGTTGTGAAGCTGCTAGGTGAATCTTCTATCGGCGCTGGTGTTCGACGTGTTGAAGCATTGGTTGGAGTCGATGCTTATTCATTCCTAGCTCGAGAGCATATTTTGCTGAACTCCATTACAGAGTTGATCAAAGGCAGCCGTCCAGAAGAGTTGCCAGAGAAGATCTCTCAATTATTGGCGCGATTAAAAGAGATTGAAAAAGAACTGGGTCAGGCAAAAACTCAACAAGCTTTGAAGGATTCAGCATCCCTGCTGTCTCAAGCAGAGCTAATTGGTGGGGTCTCCGTAATCGCCCACAACATGCCGCAAGATTTGTCGGGAGATGATTTACGAGTTGTAGCTCTTGATTTACGATCTAAGTTACCAAATTCTGTAATTGCCTTATCAAGTGCAGGTGCAGAAAAGGTTGTTCTAGTTGTAGCTGTTGATGAAACTGCTCGAGGTGGGGGAGTTAAAGCGGGAGCTTTGGTAAAAACCGCTTCTGGAATTCTCGGCGGTGGTGGTGGCGGTAAAGATGATTTTGCACAAGGAGGCGGGGTTAACGCCGCAGCAATACCGGCAGCTTTGCAAGCCATCAAGGAATCGTTGCGTAAGAGTTAATTGTGCTTCCAAAGGGACGTCGCATGGCGATCGATTTCGGCGATGTACGAGTTGGATTGGCTCTAACTGATTCTCAGGCAATTCTGGCTTCACCTTATAAAACTTTGAAATCCGAAGAAGCGCTTGAACAAATTTCACAGATAGTTTCTGAAAATGGGGTTTCGATTATTTATTTAGGATTGCCTTTGCATCTTTCAGGAATCCATGGAATTACGGCTATTAAAGCAAGAGATTTCGGTTCCGCACTTTCGAAGACTCTAGCGGCTGACGTTTCATTGCGAGTGATTGATGAACGTTTAAGCACTAAAACCGCGACCGCTCGGGGAAGTGAAATAGGAAAGAAGATTTCCAAAGCAGAGATTGACCAATTAGCGGCGGTTGAAATATTGGAGTTTGCATTGCAAATAGAAAAATCTAGCGGACAGTTAGCAGGGCAAGAGATTGAACATTAAGGGAATTCATCGGACTCTAGAGAATAATGCTTTCTTAAGAGTCGTAATAGCTGGCGTCTTTGTAGTTCTGTTTACCTTTGGTGTGCGCGCTATGAACTCAGGTCCTGCAAGCGCTCCGGACTATGAACCTGGAATTGCAGGTCAAGAGGTGGTTATAGAGGTTTTACCAGGAGAGGCGGGAGCGCAGATTGCCGACAAGTTGGAAGCAGCAGGTGTTGTGAAATCGGCGTTGGCTTTCTTTCGAGTGGCAGTAGGCGATGAGAATTCCAAACGAATAGCTCCTGGTGAACATCTGATTCAAACCCAGATTCCGGCCACAACCGCGCTCCAACAACTACTTGATGCGAAGCGGATACCCAATTTAATTAAGGTCCGAGATGGGGCGCGATGGACAGAGGTGCGAGAAGCGCTGGTTGCTTTTGGTTTGTCGGAGCAGGAAATCAATGCAGCGTTGAAGCAAATTTCTATCCCGGAAGATTTTTCAACTCGAAAAGTAGAGGGTTTTCTCTATCCTGCTCAGTACTCTTTTAATAAGGGTGTGTCAGCTGAACAGGTTTTGGCGAAGATGCTGGAGAAGTTTGCTTGGGCAACCAAAGAGATCAATTGGATGAGCCTAAAGGGATATAGCCCGTATGAGATTTTGACAATGGCATCCTTGGTTGAAACTGAAGGAACTCCGGATGTATTTGGCAAAGTAGCTAGAGTTATTCTAAATAGATTAGAACGTGGAATGCCGTTGCAGTTTGATTCAACGGTTCACTATGCATTGAATAGGCGCGGAGAGATAAGGGTTTCTATCGCGGATACAAAAATCCCAAGTCGGTACAACACCTTTTTGAACCGAGGTTTACCGCCATCACCAATAGGCAGTCCTACCGTGAAAGCAATCGAGGCGGTAGTCAATGCACCCAGCGGTGATTGGATATATTTTGTAACGGTTAAACCAAAAGAAACCCGCTTCACAAGCTCATATGATGAATTTTTGATTTGGAAGGCGGAGTACAAACGCAATTTTAAGGCAGGGTTATTCGAATGAGATCAACTGCAGCGGTACTGGGATCTCCCATACATCATTCACTTTCTCCCATTATTCACAATCTTGCCTATAAACAATTGGGGATTGAGCGAGAATATATAGCCGTCGAGATTAAAGAGAATGAATTTCTTGATTGGATTCGACCGGCCTTAACTGAAACCAATCAGTGGTTTGGTTTTTCACTCACCATGCCTCTAAAAGAGGTAGTTTGCGATGAATCTCTATCTGACATTATTCAATTGGATGCATTGTCAAAAACCATCAATTCGGCAAATACTCTCTATCTGAAAGAGGGTCAATGGCAGGGTTGTTCGACAGATGTAATAGGTTTTCAAAACCTTCTGAAAGGGATCGAATTTTCTAGCGTTTCAATCTTGGGTGCCGGCGGAACTGCGCGCGCAGCACTTGGTGCACTAAGTACTGCTCCGCAATTTTCTCAGGTGCGGGTATATCGACGAGACAGCAAACGAGATTCATCGCTGATAAGAGCTGGCAGGAATCAAAAGTTGGAAATCCATCCTTGGAGTGATTTGGATGCGGGTGATAAACATGATTTAGTAATAAACACAGTTCCTAATATCGGTGTGGCAGAAATTGCTGAAAAATTCTCCGGTGCCAGAACTCTCCTCGATGCAATCTATTCCCCTTGGCCCACAGCTCTTATGAAGAGACAGCAACAAGATGGCATGGCAATAATTTCTGGATTAGAACTGCTCTGTGCTCAAGCTGTACCGCAAATTGAACTGATGACTGGAATCTCATTTGATCATGCTGCTTTGTTCAAACTGGCTTTAGAGGAATTACACAAATACGTTTGAGCTGTGGATTGAAGTAAAGGATTTACTTGGTTTTGTCGTAGATTTCTTGGGTGCTCGAAATTCATTTCCTGATTAGTGCTCTATGGTTTAGCTGGTATGACCTAAAAAATAGACTGATAAAGCGGAAACACCTTGGAGTTGCTTTAGTAACAATGGCACCGTTCACGAATCTAGTTGACTTGAAAAGCGGTCTGCTAAATCTGATGTTCTATATGGCAATTTTCCTGATTTCCAGGGGTGCAATTGGGTTTGGTGACGTGCGATTATCGCTATTGATTGGCCTCTATTTAGGACAAGCTAAGTTGGGAATTGACTATCTCTTCACGGCGAATTTCCTCAGTTGGCTGTTAGCGGGACTTGCAATATTTTCGCAAAGGCTTTTCCTGAAATCGCCTTACAGCAACCGAATAGCCTTTGCGCCTTTTCTATTTTTGGGTGCCGCAGTGGGGGTCTTGGCCTAACCAATCGACGAGATCTGATCGAAATCTGCGATACTTACGCAATGCGTTGGTTAACAGCAGGCGAATCACATGGCCCAGCATTGGTCGCGATACTTGAGGGTATGCCTGCCTCTGTTGAGATTAATACCGCCGATATTGACGAGGATTTGCGTCGCCGACGCCTCGGTTTCGGTCGAGGTGCAAGACAAAATTTCGAAGCGGACAAGGTCACCATTGTTGGTGGAATTAGACACGGAATTTCTCAAGGTGGTCCGATTGCCATTCAGATTGCAAACTCAGAATGGCCAAAATGGGAAAAAGTTATGGCAACTGATCCGGTTGCCGAGGATGAAATAGCAAATCTGGGTAGAAATGCTCCCCTTACGAGACCGCGACCAGGTCATGCGGATTTGGTGGGAATGCAAAAATATGATTTTAGTGATGCAAGGCCAATCCTAGAACGCGCATCGGCTCGAGAGACTGCAGCAAGGGTTGCCTTAGGTGCGGTGGCTCGCGCATTCTTAAAACAGGTTGCGGGAGTCGACATACTTAGTCACGTTGTTTCAATTGGTAAAGTTTCTTTACCCAGCGATTATGAAATTCCGACAGAATCATTGCGAAAATCTATTGATGAAAATGAAGTTCGTTGCCTCGACGCCACGACAGCTAAGTTGATGATTGAAGAGATAAATGATGCTCACTCAAGTGGAGACACGCTGGGCGGTGTTGTTGAGGTGGTTGTACATAACCTGCCTCCTGGTCTTGGTTCACATGTCCATTGGGATCGACGCATCGATGCTCGATTAGCGGGCGCTTTAATGGGAATTCAAGCAATCAAAGGGGTAGAGGTCGGTGATGGATTCGTAACTGCAACTCGTCGTGGCAGTCAGGCCCATGATGAAATTGAAAGAAATTCAGAAGGAAAAATAGTTCGTCGTTCGGCAAGAGCAGGCGGCACTGAGGGCGGAATGACGACAGGTGAAGTTTTGCGTGTACGCGCTGCTATGAAGCCAATTTCAACAGTACCGAAGGCTTTGGACACTATAGATACCTCAAATGGCGAGGCAGCTAAAGCAATTAATCAAAGATCAGATGTCTGCGCAGTTCCAGCAGCTGGAATTGTGGCTGAGGCTATGGTCGCATTGGTTTTAGCAGATGCGATGACGGAGAAATTTGGTGGAGATAGCGTCGGAGAAACTAGGCGTAATCTTCAAAGCTATCTAAACCATATGTCAATCAAATAAATATGGCATCGATAGTTTTAATTGGGCCACCTGGTGCAGGCAAAACCACAGTCGGTAAAGCTTTGTCCAAGAAATTGAATTTGAAATTCGTAGATACTGATTATCTGATTGAACAAAAAGATGGCAGAAAGATTGCGGAAATCTTTTTGGAATCAGGTGAAGAAGCTTTTAGAGCTTTGGAAAAACAAGTCGTATTGGTTTCTCTTGATGAAACTGATGCGGTTATTTCTCTGGGTGGAGGAGCGGTTTTGGACTTAGATGTTCAAGCGAAATTGAGTTTGCAGGAGAAAGTGATTTTTCTAGATGTATCGATTTCAAATGCAGCTCCACGAGTAGGTTTCAACCGGGAGAGGCCGTTATTGTTAGGAAATCCACGACAGCAATGGTTGGGGTTAATGGAAAAACGTCGCCCAATCTATGAATCGTTAGCTACTTTTACTGTCAATACCGACAACCGTAAGGCTCAAGAAATAGCTGATTCTCTCGTAGAAACGATCAAGGCATGAAATCCATAACAGTGAAAGCGGAGCGAGAGTACGAAGTTTTGTTCGTCGATGATTACGCCTCAACACTAATCAGGCTGGTCGACGAGAATGACGCCGTGATTATCTATCCAGAGATTTTGTCAAAGTACGTTGCTGTACTTCCTGAGAGTTGGCATCGCATATGCGTCCCAGATGGAGAGGCGCAAAAGAACTCTGCAACTTTTGTCGAATCATTAAATAGAATTGCAGCAAAGGCACTTGGGAAAAGCACGAAGATTATTGGCCTAGGCGGGGGAGCAACAACTGATCTAGCCGGCTTTCTAGCTGCTTCTTACTTGCGCGGCGTCGAGTGGATTGCAGTTCCAACCTCATTGGCTGGAATGGTTGATGCTTCAGTTGGCGGCAAAACCGGTATTAACTTAGAAAGCGGCAAGAATCTAGCTGGAGCTTTTCATTCCCCGATAGCCGTTGTCGTTGATGAATCCTTCCTTAAAACAATTGAGGAAAGGGATTTGTCGGCAGGAATGGCTGAAGTAGTTAAGTGTGGTTTTATCGCAGATGGTGAGATTCTGAAACTGATTGAAGAGGGATGGCGTGACAATTTGTCGAAGTTGATTCAACGCGCAATCAATGTCAAGGCACAGGTGGTAAGTGAAGATTTTAGAGAATCTTATGCACGCGAAATTCTCAATTATGGTCATACTTTGGGACACGCCATAGAGAAGCATTCCAGCTATCAAATGCGACATGGCGAATGCGTCTCAATCGGGATGGTCTTCGCTGCTGAACTCTCTCGAAAAGTTTCAGGATTATCTGAAGCTGCAGTTAATTTGCATCGCGATTTATTGCAAGCGCTGAATTTGCCTATCACCTACAAGAAGGAAGCCTGGCCGGAACTTTTCGAACTTATGCAGAGTGATAAAAAGAAGGGTTCAAAAGGATTGCGTTTTGTAACTTTGATGGATTTGGGAAAAACAACACGGGCAGAAGAGATTCCGCTCGAAGTGCTAGAAGATATCTACCTGAGCGAGGTTGGGGAGTAGATTATGGGAATGAAGATATTGGTATTAAACGGACCTAATCTCAATCGTTTGGATTTACGTGAGAAGAGTTATTACGGCGATGTAACTTATCCCGAGATCGAAAAGGCAATTTCGGAACGGGCCAGTTCCTTAGAGATCGAAGTCGATATTCGGCAAAGCAATGATGAAGCTGAATTAATTTCCTGGTTACACGAAGCTGCCGATAAGAAGCTACCAATCATTTTCAATCCCGCCGCCTTTACCCATTATTCTTATGCAATAAGGGATGCGGTTGTCATGCTCAAAGCACCTTGTATTGAGGTCCACATTTCCAATCCACTCTCGCGCGAAGAGTTCAGACATACATCAGTGATTTCAGGCGTTGCCAATGGAACTATCGCGGGCTTCGGAGTTAACTCGTATCTATTGGCTTTACAGGCCATGAAGGATTTGTTAGCGGATTAGTCGAATTTGCGGTCCAGCCGGTAATCTTCGCGGCTATGGCAACCACAAATGATCTCAAGAACGGCATGACCCTCGATATCGAAGGTCAACTCTGGAATGTTGTTGATTTTCAGCACGTAAAACCAGGCAAAGGCCCAGCTTTCGTTAGAACCAAGCTAAAGAATGTTCTCTCTGGAAAAGTTGTTGAAAAGACCTTCAATGCCGGCGTAAAAGTGGATGTAGCTATTCTTGAAAAACGTGACATGCAGTTCTTATACAAAGATGCGACTGGGTTCGTCTTTATGGACTCTTCCACATATGATCAAATTTCCATTTCGCCAGACACTGTTGGTGAAGCCGCAAATTACATGCTGGAAAATACCGACGCGATTGTTGCGATTCATGAAGGCAACCCTCTTTACGTTGAATTGCCCGCAAATGTTCCTTTAAAAATTACCTACACAGAGCCTGGTCTCCAGGGCGACAGATCTTCTGCTGGTTCAAAGCCGGCAACACTAGAAACCGGCATCAGCATCCAGGTTCCACTGTTTATCAAGCAGGATGAAGTTGTTCTGGTAGACACTCGAACCGGTGAGTATTTAGGACGCGCAAACTAAGTGAGCGCTCGCTCAAAAGCACGAAAAGCAGCGCTTGATCTTCTATACGAAGGTGATATTCGCAAAACCGCCGCTCTCTCAATCCTGAGTCAAAGATCTGAGGATCTTGAGTATGTAATCCGGGATTTCACAAAAGAGTTAGTGCAGGGCGTTGAAGAGCATCGTCGCAAGATTGATGAGCTGATCACAACCCACTCACAGGGGTGGGATATGGACCGCATGCCGGTAATTGATCGCAACATATTGCGTCTAGCGATCTATGAGTTGCTTTGGTCCAAAGATGTACCGATGCCCGTCGCGGTTGATGAAGCGATTGAGCTGGCTCAAACCTTGTCGACTGATGAATCAAGTAAATACATCAACGGGGTATTGAGTAAAATCATTGAAATCAAGCCTGATTTAGTTTTTTAGTATTAAATTTCTATTTGCTAAGGAATTTAGTAGATCCACATTTTCCTTCTGAGTAAGCAGTCCGAGCAGCTCCTTGTCTGTATTTCGAATAGTGATGACCTCTCCATTCCAGTCATCCCGTTTAATAGCAATGTTTTGTAAGAAGTTGTAAATCAGATGGGTGAAATTGTCAGGATGTGTTTTGATGGCAGTCAAGCGTCTGAGGTCAAAACGCCACAATTGCGTAGTAGTTGTTCTAGTTGTTTCATCTGTGTTTCCTTGTGCGGAGCTAGAGAATAGTTGACTGATTGGCACGCCATAGAAGTGGCAAAGTTCCTCGGCTCGAGAGATGTTTAAGGAGCGGGTGCCTCGTTCATAAGAGCCAACCACAACCGCTTTCCATTTCCCGCGTGACTTGATCTCTACCTGCTTTAAGGTCATGTGTTGTTGGAGGCGAATTTGCCGGAGGCGAGCGGAGATGTGAGCAGGTGTAGTCATGCCAGCAGATTAATCTGGCAGCGACGAGGGCTAATCACCCATCCACAAGGTGTTGCCAGGTCGTTATTCGCTACGTTTCTAGGCAGCTGCTAGGGTTAGGCAACCTTTAACGATCCGTCCAGAGAGGCGGCGAAGGAGCTTCACATGAGTGTTGTATTAAATGGTGCTGAAATAGCACGGGCTTTACGCCGCATCTCCCATGAAATTTTAGAACGTAACCATGGCTCCACAGATTTACTTTTGCTCGGCATCCCCACTCGCGGGGTAGCTTTAGCGCAGGACATATCGGCTGCCATTGAAACAATTGAAAATTCAACTGTGGAATGCGGAACCCTTGATATTACGATGTATCGAGATGATTTAAGACTTCGCCCGCCGCGCAACCTTTATCCCACACACATTCCAGCCTCGGGAATTGATGGTAAGAATGTGGTACTTGTTGATGATGTTTTGTTTTCCGGGCGCACCATTCGTGCAGCTTTAGATGCTCTTAATGAATTGGGCAGACCCAAAACTGTGCAACTTGCCGTACTAATCGATCGCGGACACCGCGAACTCCCAATAAGAGCGGATTATGTGGGAAAAAACATTCCGACTTCGAAAATGGAATCAGTCAAGGTGCATCTGCAGTCGATTGACGGAATTGATGAGGTACGCATCGAAGGAGAAGGTTCATGAAAAATCTTCTATCAATTGATGACCTGACAAAGGCTGAAGCAGTTGAGATATTGGATACAGCGGTTTCTCTATCAAATCTCTCTGAATCAGGGGTTAAGAAATTTCCTACGTTGCGCGGACGCACTGTTGTGAATCTTTTCTTTGAGGATTCAACCAGAACCAGAATTTCATTTGAAGCGGCGGCAAAACGTTTATCGGCAGATGTTATTAACTTCTCGGCCAAGGGGTCTAGCTTAAGCAAGGGTGAAAGTTTGAAAGACACTGCGCTAACACTTCAAGCCATGGGAGCAGATGCCGTTGTTATTCGACACAACGCCTCGGGTGCAGCACATCGCTTAGCTAGTCAAAAATGGATGAGCGGAGCGGTAATTAATGCTGGTGATGGCACGCGAGAACATCCAACTCAAGCACTGCTGGATGCTTTTACTATTAGAAGAAACCTCAGAGAAGATTCAGGTGATCTCTCTGGGTTAAAGATTGGCATCGTTGGCGACATTCTTCACTCCAGAGTGGCGCGTTCTAATGTTTTACTGCTGCAGAAATTGGGTGCGCAGGTTGTTTTGATTGCTCCACCGACCTTATTGCCGGTCGGGGTTGAGAGTTGGAATGCACAGATTAGCTACTCATTTGATGAAGTAATTGCAGATTGCGATGCGATCATGATGCTGAGAGTGCAAAAGGAGCGCATGGAGGATCTGTTTTTCCCGACCGAAAGAGAGTACTCACGTGCATTCGGTCTCACCAAAGAGCGAATCTTGGATATGAGAAAATCCGCCATCATCATGCATCCCGGCCCTATGAATAGAGGGTTGGAAATAAGTGCGGACAGTGCGGATTCTGACAAATCAGTGATTGTTGAGCAGGTTGCAAATGGCGTTAGCGTGCGAATGGCGGTGCTGTATTTGTTGATCGGTGGTGCGACCTCTCGTGATCTAGAGGGTCAATTGGGAGAGAACCTATGAATAACTGGCATATTACAAATATTTTGGATGCTGATAATCGCAGCATTGAAATCAAGATAGAAAACGGACAAATAGTTGATAAGTTTTCTAAAGATGCTAACCCTCAGTTGCTTAATGGAGGTGGCTTAACCGCTATTCCGGGATTAGTTGATTTGCATACTCATTTACGTGAACCAGGACGTGAGGATGCCGAAACTGTATTAACTGCAGCGCAAGCAGCGGTAGCCGGTGGCTTCACAGCGATTTCAGCTATGCCAAATACATTACCGGTGGCCGATACGGCTGGAGTTGTTGAACAGGTTTATCGTTTAGGCAAGTTTCACAACCTATGTGATGTTTTCCCAATCGGCGCTGTCACAGTAGGGCAAATGGGTAAGCAACTCGCAGAACTTTCTGCCATGAATCAATCTGAAGCTAGAGTTCGAATTTTTAGTGACGATGGCCATTGCGTAGCAGATCCCTTAGTAATGAGACGAGCTTTGGAGTACGTAAAGCTATTTGATGGCCTCATCGCTCAACACGCGCAAGATCCAAGGTTGACTGAAAATGCACAGATGAATGAGGGGATAGTTTCAAGTCGTTTGGGTCTGAAAGGTTGGCCCGCAGTTGCCGAAGAGGCGATTATTGCAAGAGATATTTTGCTAGCGGAACATGTCGGTAGCCGTTTACATATTTGCCATTTAACTACCGCGGGTGGCGTAGAGTTAGTAAGAAATGCAAAGCAAAGAGGTGTGCAAGTAACAGCTGAGGTAACTCCACATCACCTATTACTAACTGATGAGAGTGCTAGCAGCTTTGACCCGGTTTATAAGGTGAATCCGCCCCTACGAACAGATGAAGATGTTCAAGCGTTACGAATCGGATTAGCAGATGGAACGATTGATATTGTGGCAACTGATCACGCACCGCATCCTCAAGAGGCTAAGGATTGCGAATGGGCCGCAGCCGCTTTTGGAATGTTGGGTTTAGAGACCGCTTTTTCAATCTGTTACATGGCGATGGTTAAAACTAATCTAATGAGCCTAAGCTCCTTGATAGAGCGCATGTCCAGCAAGCCGGCATCGATTGCTCGCTATGAGAGTCATGGTGATATGCAAATTGGGAAGAACGCTAATTTCACATTGGTTGACTTACAGGCCAGCTGGAAGGTAAATCCTCAGATCCTCAAATCTAAGAGCAAAAACACACCTTTTGCCGGCATGGAGTTACCAGGCGTGATCGAGAAAACCTTCCATAATGGCGCGCTGGTTTACGACAGGGGGAGATAGTGAGTACTGCTTATCTCGTCTTGGATGATGGTCGAATATTTGAAGGTCAACCTTGGGCTTGTTCTGGCGAAACTTTTGGCGAAGCGGTTTTCTCTACCGGCATGACTGGGTATCAAGAAACACTAACTGATCCTTCCTATTACAAGCAGATAGTTGTAATGACGGCTCCGCACATCGGCAACACTGGAATGAATACTACGGATGAAGAGTCTCGTCGAATCTGGGTAAGTGGTTTTGTGGTTAGGAATCCATCTCCAATTGTTTCCAATTGGAGAGCGGAGCGAAGTTTGGAGGATGACCTAATAAGTAATGGTGTGGTTGGCATTCGTGGAGTAGACACCAGAGCACTAACTATTCACCTGCGGGACAAAGGCGCGATGCGTATGGGGATTTTTTCCGGAACATCGTTAACAACTTCACAGATGTTGGAAAAAGTTCAAAAGAGCGCACAGATGCAAGGTGCATATTTGGTTGATGATGTAACAACTTCAGATGGCTATCTGGTGCCAGCAGTGGGCAAAGCTAAATTTAAGGTAGCGGCGCTGGATTTAGGAATAAAAGCGGCAACTCCAAGGAATATGGCTGAGCGAGGCATTGAGGTTCACATGCTTCCAGCTGGTTCGAAATACTCAGAGATTAAGAGTGCCGGTTTTGACGGACTCTTTCTCTCCAATGGTCCAGGCGATCCATCAACCATGGACAGCGTCATTAACCTAGTGAAAGAAGCTTTGGCTGATCGAATGCCGATATTTGGAATATGTTTCGGTCACCAGATTCTGGGACGAGCTTTGGGTTTAGAAACCTACAAACTTCAATTCGGGCATCGCGGTATTAATCAACCAGTTATGAATAGATTCAAAAATCGTGTGGAGATCACCGCGCAAAATCATGGCTTTGCTGTGAAAGCTCCAAGCGATGGCAATTTCTCAACGCCATTTGGCCAAGGAGCTGTTACACATTATTGTCTTAATGATGGCGTGGTCGAAGGGTTAAAACTGGTTAATCAACCAGCATTTTCAGTGCAATACCACCCGGAAGCGGCGGCTGGACCCCATGATGCAAATTATCTTTTCGATGATTTCTTAGAGATGTTGGATCAAAATGCCAAGAGATAAATCCATTGAAAGTGTGCTTGTCATTGGTAGTGGACCTATTGTTATTGGGCAAGCATGCGAGTTTGATTACTCGGGCACGCAGGCATGTCGAGTTTTGAAATCCGAAGGAATTCGAGTAATTCTGGTTAATTCTAATCCCGCCACAATTATGACAGACCCTGAGTTTGCTGATGCAACTTATATTGAACCCATAACACCAGAATTCCTTGAAGATGTGATCGCTAAAGAAAAACCATCCGCAATTCTTGCGACTTTAGGTGGTCAAACGGCTCTCAATGCAGCAATTGCATTACATGAAAAAGGAATATTGACTAAGTACAACACCCGCTTAATCGGGGCTGATGTAGCAGCAATTCGTCGCGGCGAAAATCGCGAAGAGTTTCGCGCCATTGTGGAGAAAGTTGGCGGAGAATCAGCAAAATCCATTATTTGTCACACTATGGATGAGTGCTTCACAGCGGCAGAAACTCTCAAATTTCCTGTCGTAGTTCGACCTTCATTCACTATGGGTGGCCTGGGTAGCGGTATCGCTCATGATAAGAACGAGCTCGAGTTGATTGCAGGTGCCGGATTACGGTACAGCCCAGTTAGTGAAGTTTTATTGGAGGAATCAATTATCGGCTGGAAAGAGTACGAGCTTGAGGTCATGCGTGACAATCATGACAACGTAGTGATTGTTTGCAGTATTGAGAACTTTGATCCCATGGGTGTCCATACAGGAGATTCAATAACTGTTGCACCGGCACTTACTTTGACTGATGTGGAGTTTCAAAGATTGCGTGATCTGAGTATTGAAATTATCCGAGAGGTAGGCGTAGCTACCGGGGGCTGCAATATTCAATTCGCAGTAAACCCAAAGAACGGCCGAATAGTTGTTATCGAGATGAACCCTAGAGTGTCGCGTAGTAGCGCTCTAGCCTCCAAGGCAACCGGTTTTCCAATCGCAAAGATTGCTACCAAATTGGCTATCGGTTACTCATTAGATGAGATTCCTAATGACATAACCAAGAAGACACCGGCGTCATTTGAGCCAACCCTTGATTACATAGTAGTAAAGATTCCCAGATTTGCTTTTGAAAAGTTTCCGGAAGCGGACAATCGTTTAACCACAACCATGAAGAGTGTTGGCGAAGCGATGGCATTCGGGCGCTCCTTCCAAGAGGCGCTGCAAAAAGCGATGCGTTCATTGGAGAAGAAGGGCACAGCCTTTACTTGGAATTTCACTGAAACCAAAGAGGAACTGCTGGGCAAAATTTCTACGCCAACAGAGCTTCGCCTTGTCCAGGTTCAAAAAGCACTTGCTCGAGGCGCCTCAATCGACGAAGTAAACAGGGCAACCGGAATTGATCCCTGGTTCTTGCAGCAAATTGCTGAATTGAATGTCATTGCCGAAACTCTACGTACCGCAAAGGAACTAGATAGAAAGCTTCTGCTTCACGCAAAGCAGGCAGGGTTTTCAGATCAACAAATAGCCGAGCTCAGAGGGGTAATCGTCGAAGATATTTCGAATCAACGAAATGATCTTGATGTACATCCGGTCTATAAAACAGTCGATACTTGTGCCGGAGAGTTTGAAGCTTTTACTCCGTATCACTATTCAACCTATGATTTAGAAACCGAGGTTAAACCGCGCTCAAAACCTGCAATATTGATTCTGGGGAGCGGTCCAAATCGAATCGGTCAAGGAATTGAGTTTGATTACTCCTGCGTGCATGCTTGCTTTGCATTGAGCGCTGCAGAGTATGAAACGATTATGGTGAATTGCAATCCAGAAACTGTTTCAACTGATTACGACACATCTGACCGACTTTATTTCGAACCTTTAACTCTAGAAGATGTTCTAGAGATATATCGAGCTGAGTCTGCAGCCGGACCTATAGCCGGGGTAATCGTTCAATTGGGAGGGCAAACTCCGCTGGGATTAGCCGCTGGTTTGAAAAAAGCTGGCGTCAAAATTCTGGGCACTTCGCCAGAGGCAATATCAATGGCCGAGGATCGCGGTGAGTTTGGTGAGGTACTGAATAGAGCTCAATTGAGTGCACCTGAGTTTGGTACAGCATTTTCCTTTGCGGAGGCGTTAGCGGTGGCTACGCGGATTGGATATCCCGTACTGGTGCGACCTTCATTTGTACTAGGTGGTCGAGGCATGCAAATTGTTTATGACGATACTGAGTTGGCTGAGTTTATTGAAATTGCAACTCAAATTAATCCGGAACATCCAGTTCTTATTGACAAGTTTTTGGATGATGCGACCGAGCTTGATGTAGACGCATTATTTGATGGAGAAGATTTCTATATTGCAGGAATTATGGAACATGTTGAAGAGGCTGGGGTGCACTCTGGAGATTCAGCTTGTGTAATACCGCCACAAAGTGTTTCAGTAGAGCTTCAGAATGAGATTGTTGTTGCATCACGCAAACTGGCTGAGGAAATCGGCGTTCGTGGATTGATCAATATTCAGTTTGCAGTCTCCAAATCAAAGCTTTATGTTATTGAGGCAAATCCCAGAGCGTCCCGGACTGTACCTTTTGTAAGCAAAGCCACTGGTGTACAGGTTGCTAAAGCTGCGGCACTTATCGCTTGCGGGAAATCAATAAAGGAATTGCGTGAGATCGGGGTGTTGCCAGTTAGCGAAATAGGAACCGCAAAGGGAATTTCAGTAAAGGAAGCGGTGCTACCTTGGAACCGTTTCCGTCGTGTTGATGGTCACGGAGTTGATTCCGTCCTTGGCCCGGAGATGAAATCAACAGGTGAGGTTATGGGGGTAGCTGCAAGTTTTGGTGCGGCTTTTGCGAAAAGCCAGATCGCTGCTTTTGGTCCTTTGCCGAAGACCGGTGCAATCTTTATCTCAATCTCAGATAAGGATAAGGAATCCTCTATCAACTCCGTCAGGGAGTTAGCTCAACTTGGATTCGAACTTTTCACAACCTCAGGTACCCATAATTTCTTCTCTAAGCACGGAATTTTTACCTCAGTCGTTGCCAAGCACTCAGAGAAGGAGATTTCTCCGCAAGCCTTATCGGCGGTTGATTTGATTAATCAAAATAGGATTTCTTTAGTTATAAATACGCCCTTTGGAAGAGGCGCCCAAAGAGATGGAAGACAGATCAGAACTGCCGCGGTGCAACGAGGAGTGTCCTGCATTACAACTGTTGCCGGCTTAAAGGCCGCCGTAGAAGGTATTCGCGAATTACAGAGCGGACATTTATCAGCCAAATCAATCCAAGATTGGCACCGGTTATGAATAAGATCAATCGCAAAGCGTTGCAGGCCGATGTTGAGGTGCTTTCAAATAAGAAGGTTGGCGCTTACCACCATATGGTTTTTGCAGTAGGTGATATGGCTCAACATGCGCGACCCGGCAATTTTGTCGCTATTTCAGTGGGTGGTCCAAACTCGGCAATGGTTTTGCGTAGAGCTTTCGCAATCTATCGATCAAGTGATCGCGGTCAATATGGCGGAACAATTGAGTTGGTAGTTGCTCCTCATGGTCAAGGTAGTAAATGGTTAACCAGTCTTCAAATTCATGATCAAGTAAATATGGTCGCACCTCTCGGAACTAGTTTTGGAATCCCCATTGAACCAGTCAACGCTTTGCTAATCGGTGGAGGGTATGGTTCTGCACCGTTGTTTGGATTAGCTGAGGTATTAAAGGATCGCGGATGCAGAGTTGACATGATTCTCGGAGCATCGACCGCCGGAAAAATTTATGCTCCTCTGGAAGGAAAGCGTTCAGTCAATTCACTAACCATTACTACGGAAGATGGAGGAGTAGGGGTTAAGGGTCGTGTAACAGATGTTATGAAAGATTTGATTCAAAAACATAACACAGAGATTGTTTACTCTTGCGGACCTATGCCAATGCTTTCCGCTGTTAACGCAATATCAGCATCCCACGGTCTTATGCATCAATGCGCAGTTGAAGAATCAATGGCTTGCGGAATCGGTGTTTGTATGACCTGTGTTTTACCGGTCAGAGATGAAAACAATGTCATTAAGATGATGAGATCTTGTATCGATGGTCCGGTGATGGATGGCGAGAAAGTGATATGGAATTCAGCCCGAAAAATTCCGGAAGGAACTTGGGGTGCATGATGAATCAGACCAATGATTTTGATATGCAAAGCAAGTTTGGGCAGAAAGTTTTTTCTTCTCCGGTATTCACCGCCAGTGGGTGCGCAGGATCTGGAAAGGAGCTAGCGCAGTTCTTTTCACTAACTGAATTGGGTGCGGTAGTGACTAAATCAATCGCCTTGAAGCCGCGCTCCGGTCGAGCAACCCCTCGAATGGCAGAAACCCCTAGCGGAATGCTCAATTCGATTGGGTTGCAAGGCCCAGGTATAGACCAATTTTTACAGGAGGATATTCCTTGGCTGTTGGCCAATAAGGCAAATGTGATTGTTTCAATCTCTGGCGAAACAGTAGAGGAGTATGCATCTCTGGCTAGAAGGCTTCGTTTAGTTCAAGGCATTAGCGGTATTGAGGTAAACATTTCCTGTCCAAATGTTGAAAATCGCGGCTTAGTTTTTGCTTGCGATCCAGTTGCTTCTAAAGAGGTAATTGATGCGGTAAGAAGGAACATTGGTGGGGAACTTCCAATCATCGCAAAATTGTCTCCCGATGTTACTGACATTGTTTCTATTGCAGGTGAAGTAATTTCAGCTGGTGCAGATGGATTAGCTTTGATCAACACCTTACTTGGCATGGTGATAGATATAGATACTCAAAAACCTAAATTGGCAGGAAAAACCGGGGGACTTTCCGGTCCAGCCATTCGCCCAGTGGCGGTACGTGCGATCTATCAAGTTCATGCAGCCTTCAAAAATACTCCGATTTTAGGAATGGGCGGAGTTTCATCCGGCAAAGATGCACTTGAAATGATTTTCGCTGGGGCTAGTGCAGTTTCTGTCGGAACTGCAAACTTTGGCAACCCGACCGCAGCCATAAAAGTTAAAGAAGAGTTGCGTTCTTTGCTACAAACCCGTGGATTCTCCTCGGTACGCGATGCGATTGGTGTGGCGCATCATGAATAGGATCTCCAAAATTATCCTTGCGTTGGATGCCACTGATATTTCTTCAGTTTGCTCAATGATTGAACAAACCAAAGCTTCAATAGCGGTTTACAAACTAGGTTTAGAGTTTTATTTATTTAACGGCAAAGCTGGAGTTAAAGAGGTTCAAAATAGATTCCCAGGAATAGAACTATTTCTTGATCTCAAACTGCATGACATCCCCAACACTGTGAAGCAAGCAGCTAATACGGTCGCAGAGTTAGCCCCACGATTTCTAACGGTTCATGCCTCAGGTGGTGCTGAAATGATCAAGGCTGCGGCTCTATCTCTACCAAATACGCAGGTTACGGCGGTAACTGTTCTGACCTCACTGGATGAGGCCGAGCTTGGCCGAATGGGTTTACCAACCAACTCATTAAAACTTGCCGTTGACTTAGCGTTGAACGCCACCAAAAATGGAGCGAGAGCGGTTGTGTGTTCACCTTTAGAGGTAGCGGCTATCCGCGCAGCCGTTGGTCCAGAAATCACCCTTATTACGCCGGGAGTTAGACCAAATTCCGCCGCGGAGGATGATCAAAAACGAACGGCATCTCCTCAGGCGGCAATCGAATCAGGAG
Organism: Actinomycetota bacterium; assembly: GCA_039796875.1. GTDB lineage: Bacteria > Actinomycetota > Actinomycetes > Nanopelagicales > Nanopelagicaceae > MAG-120802. Next base: position 3,934 of record JBDKIY010000018.1, on the reverse strand, counting down.
CGAATTACGTTGTTATTGGCAGGCCAATTACCCAGTCCCAGAATCCTGCCTCTGCTGCTGCGGAAATTTATTCATCTATGTAATAACTTGCTTTAATAGCCTGGTGAATACGCCACCAGCACTCACAATTGAGCAAAGACGTGCTGCGCTTTTGAAAGCTGCCGAGTCTCGTAAGGTGCGCGCCGAATTTAAAGCGGGTGTTAAAGAAGGAAAACGTAATTGGACAGAAGCATTTGATAGCAAAGATGATGCAATTCGAAAAATGAGAGTGAAGGAGCTTTTGTTAAGCCTTCCAGGTTTTGGTGAGATCCGAGTTTCGAATTTGATGGGTCGGGCAGGTATATCAATCTCGCGCCGGGTGCAAGGTGTTGGAAAGTCGCAATACGAATCCCTATTACTTCTTTTGAAAGAAGATTGATGAATCCTGGAAAATTGATTGTGTTATCGGGTCCCGGTGGTGTTGGAAAAAGCACTATTGTGGTCGAGTTGAAGAAGATGGAGCATTTCTACTTTTCCGTATCAGCCACAACTCGAAAACCACGTCCTGGGGAGGTTGATGGCGTTGCCTACCATTTTGTTAGCGAACAAGAGTTTCAGGAGATGATAGATGCTCATACTTTTCTGGAGTGGGCTGATTTCGCTGGCGCAAAGTACGGAACACCGAAGGAACCTGTTATGAAAGCTCTCCAAGATGGAAAAAATGTGCTTCTGGAAATCGAGATTGATGGAGCGCGACAAGTAAAGAGGGCGATGCCTGGTGCGATGATGGTTTTCCTGCAACCGCCATCCATGGAGGAGCTGGAAGCTCGAATTACCAATCGTGGTACTGATTCACCTGAGCGGATTGCAGCTCGATTGGCTTTGGCCCGCTCCGAGATGGCGGCCATAGGGGAGTTTGATCATTTGCTAACCAACCATCGGGTCGAAGAGGTTATAGAAGCGCTGGTATCCTTAGCGGCCTCATAGGACCAGAAGGCCTTCAGGTCTGAGATGAATTCTCAAACGGGTCGCAAAGAAATTTGCGTAATTCCGACGGTATAAAAGGAGTAAGCGTGGCGACACTAGACGGAATCACTAATCCACCAATCGATGAGTTGTTGGACAAAAGCGGTTCAAAGTATTCATTAGTGCTTTATGCGGCTAAGCGTGCTCGTCAGATTAATGCTTATTACTCACAACTTGGTGAAGGATTGCTCGAATACGTTGGTCCATTAGTTGAAACTCATGTGCATGAAAAGCCATTGTCAATTGCCATGCGCGAAATTAATGATGGATTGCTAACTATCGAGAATCTAGAGCCACAAAGCTAGAAGTTATTTATGGCTGGCGCGCCAATCATCTTTCCCCGCGGCCGCGAAGTTGTTCTAGGCGTTAGCGCCGGCATTGCAGCTTACAAAGCATGTGATGTGCTTCGTCGTCTACAGGACCATGGATTTCTAGTTACCGTAATTCCAACTGAGTCATCATTAAATTTTGTTGGGAAAGCAACTTGGCAGGCTTTGTCCGGCCGTGTGGTGCATTCTTCGGTTTGGGAAAATAGCGCAGAGGTTTCGCATGTTTCTGTGGCGGAGAAAGCAGACTTAATTGTTATCGCGCCTGCGACTGCGGATCTAATTTCTCGTTTAGCTCATGGAAGAGCTGATGATTTATTGACAACTACTTTTATAGCGGCTTCCTGTCCCGTATTGGTCGTTCCGGCTATGCATCCAAATATGTGGCTAAATCCCGCAACTGTTGCAAATGTTCAAATACTGCGAGATCGAGGCATCTTTGTCATGGAGCCAGAGGTGGGCAGACTTACCGGAAAGGATTCCGGAATTGGTAGATTCCCTGAAACTGGAACGATAATTTCCAAGGTTTTGGAGATGTCAAATACCAGTTCGAAATTATTAGGTCGCAAAATACTGGTTAGTGCTGGCGGCACTCAAGAACCAATTGATCCAGTTAGATTTATCGGCAACCGTTCGAGTGGGCGTCAAGGTTTGGCGATTGCTTATGAAGCAATTAGATCAGGTGCAGAAGTTACTGTAATAGCGGGTCAAACAGATTATTTTGAACTTGAAGGTGCGAGAGTTCTTAAGGTTGAAACCGCCGATGAGATGCGAGCAGCAATTGCCGAGGAGTTTCCTGTCCATGATGGGTTAATCATGAGCGCTGCGGTTGCTGATGCCAGACCAGTTGCGAGACAAGTAGATAAGATCAAAAAAGAGAACTTATCAAGTATTGAATTAACAAGTAATGTAGATATTTTGGCGGCTATTTCAAAAACCAAGAGAGCAAGTCAAGTGCTCGTTGGCTTTGCAGCCGAAACAAGTGCTGATTCTGTTGAGCTCGGAAAAGAGAAGTTGCTGCGTAAAGGTGCCGATTTACTGTATGTAAATAATGTTGCCGAGAACAAAATCTTCGGTTCAGATCAAACTTCAGGTGTGTTGCTCTCCAATGATGGAGTTGTGGAAAGTTTTCAGGATGTAGATAAGCACCACGTTGCTCAAGCCATTATCAAGAATGTCGCACATCGATTGGAGCAGGTAAATGGCTAAGAGATTATTCACTTCGGAGTCAGTGACCGAGGGACACCCAGACAAAATCGCAGATGCCATTTCAGATGCTGTTTTGGATTCACTTCTTGCGCAAGATCCGAAGAGTCGTGTGGCTTGTGAGACTCTCATTACAACCGGACAGGTTCATGTTGCCGGAGAGGTCACAACCGCGGGTTTTGCCGATGTAAATGAATTAGTTCGACAAACAGTTCTTAATATTGGTTACAATCATTCCGATAAAGGTTTTGATGGGAATAGTTGTGGAGTCTCTGTCTCTATCGGTCAACAGTCTCAAGATATTGCTGTTGGTGTCGATCATGCCGTCGAAGAGCGTTTAGCGAAATCTAGTGACCCATTAGACCTGCAAGGTGCGGGTGACCAAGGCTTAATGTTTGGTTACGCAACAACTGACACTCCTGAATTGATGCCATTACCTATTGCAATGGCGCATCGCCTCGCACAACGACTTTCCGAGGTGCGTAAATCTGGTCAATTGGGATACCTACGCCCAGATGGAAAAACTCAAGTAACTATTGAATACGACGGTGATAAACCAGTTCGCTTAGATACAGTGGTTATCTCTTCTCAACATGCTGCCGACATAGATTTGACTGCAAAATTAGCTCCTGAAGTTACTGCAGAGGTAATTAAACCGATTCTCTCCAAATACGACATTGCTAGTGATGATGTTCGCATCTTGGTTAACCCAACCGGTCGCTTTGTTATTGGTGGACCAATGGGAGATGCAGGATTAACCGGCCGTAAGATAATTGTTGATACTTATGGCGGAATGGCTCGACATGGTGGTGGCGCATTTAGTGGAAAAGATCCTTCCAAGGTTGACCGTTCTGCCGCATATGCCATGCGTTGGGTAGCTAAAAATGTAGTGGCTGCCGGATTAGCAAAACGATGTGAGGTCCAAGTGGCCTATGCGATTGGTAAGGCCCAACCTGTTGGTCTCTTCGTGGAAACCTTTGGTACTGAAACTGTTCCAGTTGCTCAGATTTCTGATGCGGTTTTAACCACATTTGATTTAAGGCCCGCAGCAATAATTAGAGATCTTGATCTATTGCGACCCATTTACTCAAAAACCAGTGCCTATGGACATTTTGGTCGTGAATTACCCGAATTCAATTGGGAAAAAACGGATCGTGCCGCAACGCTGCAATCAGCGGTAAAGGGGTAAAACTTCGTGGCTCAGGAAAAGCCACTGACGTTAAAGCGTCAAAAAAGCAAGGCCACCGGTTATAGAAATACTGCTGTCCATGATAATCAGCTGCAAGCAGAGATATTGATTGATACAGGAGTTTTCCATCTTGAGCAGGGATTCTCTTACCTGGTTCCTGATTCAATGCAAGAGTTTTTGACAATCGGTTCAGTAGTAAAAGTTCCTT
>JBDKIY010000017.1:0-22143 GCA_039796875.1 Actinomycetota bacterium | reverse complement strand
AAGGAAACATCTTCAATAATGGTGCGCTCGGCATTTGGATAAATCAATGAGACATTTGAAAATGAAATCATTTAGCCGCCACCGGAGTTAGTGAAAGAAGCGCGAATCCAATGGCATAAAACAATATTGGATATTGCGGAGAAATAATCACTGCGACCAAGGCATAAATAGGCCCACTCAAAGCGAGAAGATCTGAAAATTTCCAACTTTCCGGCCGATAGCGGGTTGGTTTTCTTATGAGTCCATAACCTCTGGACTCCAAACCCGCTGCTAGATCTATAGATCTTTCCAATGCATCCTCTAATACCGGCATTCCAATTCCACGCCAAGAGCTCAACTTCGTTGTTGCTTGTCCACGTAATCGCTTCGCATTTCTGACCCGATTAATACTTCTTGCGGTTTGGGGAGCTACAGATGTTGCTATAACCCCTGCCAATCCAATGCCGTAAAAACGCTTGGGCAAAACACGCAACAGCGCATGGGGATTGCTCAAGGAGTTAGCTGCAGCAAAAATCAAAATCATAGCAACCAGCAAAGATGCTTCTGTAAAGGCACTTTCCAAACGTTGGGTAGTTACCGGACCACCAATTCTTATCCCTACCAAAAAATCTGGTAACTGAAGTTGAGGGATTTCAAAAATCACTCTCCCTGGCATAGGTACGCCGATCAAGAATCCGATTCCCATGCGAAAAGCAAAAGCAAAAGCTGCAAACCGGAGCGCCCATCGGAAACTTTCATACCAAAAACTATTGATTTTGAAGTATAAAACTAAAAAAACTGAGGAAATTACTGCTACCCATGAGATTAAGAGATCATTAATCAATAGAACAAAAGTTGCTACAAAAATAGCCCACACCCACCACATCAATGGATGAAAATATGTGCGGCGAGCGCGGGCTCTTTTCATAATTGAGTCAGGTCTATTTCTACTTGTTTGATCTCTATCGCTTGTTGCGGCGACGAGCCAATACGAAGCCAGAAATCAATAAGACTCCAAGTGCTCCCAACAAAATTGGTGAACCATTTGATTCGGCAATCTCTTCAGAGGTTGTTGTGACCACCGCAGCCTCTTCACTAGTTGGGGCATCTATTTCAGCGCCGCATTCACTAGCTGGATACCCAGCGATTCCACAAATAAGTCCAGAATCTCCGGCATTTACCGCCATTGCACTTTGCAATACATCTAGGCCAACTGAGCCTTCATCTACAACAACGCAGTCAGAGAAAAACTCGCGCGGTGTTTCACCTGATGGAGCGATATTTGCTGCACCGAAATCTACGACCAAGCCAACTCGTACCTTTCCAGCTGCTTGTGGGGTGTCACCACATAATGTTGCGAAATCTGGATCCATCATTGGGTCGACTGCAGGTATGTCGTTACTACTAAATACAAAGGCCCAACCTTCTACATCGCCATCTTTCACCTCAACTGATGGGCCGGTCATAGCAGCGGTCCAAGAGGTCGCGCCAGCTGCGGCTTGGAAGTATCCCCAATAGCGATAACCCTTTTCCGCGTTGGCCGCGATTGGGTTTGTGAAAATTCCGATTGAGATTAGCGATATGAGAAACGATAAGAATTTAGAGAAATTTACAACTGACTTACTTTTTAACATGTGAACCTTTCAAATGAAAAGGAGTTCACGATGGCGAAAAAAAATTCCGCCCCGCAAACCTCGACGGGTGGTAAAGAAATCAATTGGTTGGTAATCCGACTTACCTGCCTTGCGACAAGTTCACGGTTGCGGGTCAGCGTCGGATTTGCACCGACTTCCCCAATCCAAAAGACCGTGGAGCTAGCTCCACTGGGTTAATTGCTATTAAGTTGTGAGCGAAATAAACCATCAATATGCCCACTCTGCAAGAAGCCACTACGCTCTTACCCATGGAATATAGACGTCTTGGCAGTTCAGGTATGTATGTTTCTGAGATTACCTACGGAAACTGGATTACACACGGATCCCAAGTAGAGCAGGATGCGGCGATTAAATGCGTACGTACCGCCTTAGATGTCGGAATTACCACCTTTGATACAGCTGATGTTTATGCCGCAACCAAAGCTGAGGTTGTTATGGGCAAAGCGCTCAAGGGAGTTCGCCGCGAATCTTATGAATTGTTCACCAAGGTCTATTGGCCAACCGGACCAGGAAAAAATGATCGCGGTCTATCACGTAAGCACATTATGGAATCGGTTCACGCCTCTTTAAAGCGTTTGCAAACAGATCATATTGATCTTTATCAGTTCCATAGATTTGATTATGAAACTCCATTAGAGGAAAGCCTCTCGGCATTTGATGATCTCATTCGGCAAGGCAAAGTTATGTATATTGGTTTTTCGGAGTGGAATGCGGAGCAAATTTCGAGCGCGTTGAAAATTCAAGATTCCAAGGGATACACACGCTTTGTTTCTAGTCAGCCGCAATACTCAATGTTGTGGCGGGTAATTGAGAGCAAAGTGGATCCACTATGCCGTGCTGAAGGAATTGGCCAAATAGTTTGGTCTCCTGTCGCCCAAGGTGCATTAACTGGAAAATACTTACCTGGGAAAAAACCTCCTACGGGATCGCGCGCTACCGATAAAAAGGGTGGCGCAAACATGATTTCGCGTTGGATGAAAGATGATGTTTTAAGCGCGGTGCAAAACTTAAAACCTATTGCAGATTCTGAAGGATTGACCCTGGCTCAATTAGCAGTTGCTTGGGTTCTGCAAAATCCAAATGTATCCAGTGCAATCATTGGCGCTTCTAAACCCTCGCAGATAAAGGAAAACGTTAAAGCTAGTGGCGTAAAACTAAGTGCAGACACCATGAAAGCCATAGATAAAGCACTTGGTACCTTGCCGGAAAAAGATGCCGCTAAGACTGTAAGCCCACAACCTAGAGCTTAAAACTTAAATCTTGTCGCCGCGTTTTACCTGAGGCAGGGGAGCGCGCAATCTGCGAATCTGTGTAGATCTCAACCAGCCATACATTCCCAATCCCTTAAGTGGAGCATCTGGGAATCGAGTTGCAACCTCGCGCTTTATTCTTCGCGTTAAGAAAAAGCCATCAATAACGGAAAAGATAAGAGCCGAGTACATCAAAGCAATTGCTGCGAATTGAACGTATACAAATGGAATTAATGTCATGAATAGAACTAGGACGATAATGGGAAGGAAAAACTCACCGATAGAGCGTCGCGAATCTACGTAATTTCGAACAAACTTCTTGACGGGACCTTTGTCGCGAATGGGCAACGCGTTTTCATCTCCGCGCATATAGGCATCTCGCTGTTGTGCTCTGAGTACTCGAGCTTGAGATTTCTGAAGTTTCTTAGCTTCCTTTGTTGCTGCAGGAGCTAGACGGTTCACCACACGTTGCTGTTCCGCTTCTTTGCGCTTGGGAGTAGGTCGACCCTTTTTTTCGCTCATGAGCCTTAAGGTAAAGCCAGCATTCGCTCGAGTGCAACTCGGGCGTGATGTGCGGTATCGGGATCGACCTTTATTTGATTGACCAATCGACCATCGACCAAGGATTCCATCGCCCAAACCAGATGAGGTAGATCTATGCGATTCATGGTGGAGCAATAGCAGACAGTTTTATCCAAAAACACGACTGTCTTATCAGGATTCATCGCTGCCAGGCGTTTTACTAGATTCAACTCAGTACCTACCGCCCATTTGCTTCCAGCCGGAGCGGCGGTAACGGTTTTAATGATCATTTCGGTGCTGCCTACTACATCGCTATTGCTTACGACATCATGCTGACATTCGGGATGAACAATTATGTTTACGTCAGGAATTAGGTTTCGAGCTTCGCTGATGTTTTCAATACTGAAACGGCCGTGAACTGAACAGTGGCCACGCCATAAGATAACTTTCGCCTGCAGGATCAGATCATCAGTCAATCCACCATTTGGTTTCCATGGATTCCAAACCACGCAATCATCAAGTGATAAACCAAGTTTCAACACTGCGGTATTCCGGCCCAAATGTTGATCAGGTAGGAAAAAGATTTTTTCACCCTTCTCAAAAGCCCAACGCATCGCACGTTCTGCATTAGATGAGGTACAAATCGTTCCGCTATTTGCCCCTGTGAAGGATTTAATTGCTGCAGATGAATTCATGTAAGTAACGGGAATCGTCCGTGATGCAATTCCTAAGTTTTCAAATACTTTCCACGCGTCATTTACCTGGTTCGCAGTTGCCATATCTGCCATGGAACATCCGGCGGCTAAATCGGGGAGGATAACTTTTTGCGCATCGCTGGTAAGAATGTCCGCACTCTCTGCCATGAAGTGAACTCCGCAAAAGAAGATGAACTCTGCGGAGGAGTTTTCAGCAGCAGCTTGAGCGAGCTTGAATGAATCTCCAGTTATATCGGCATATTGAATTACTTCATCACGTTGATAATGATGGCCAAGGACCATCGCTTTGCTGCCTAAAGCCTTACGAGCGTTATTGGCTCGCTCTACTAATGCTGGATCACTTGCCTCTGGTAGCTCACCGGTACAAGAGACACCACGCTCACTTGTTAGGTCAGATTGCCGACCCATTAAAAGTAGGTCTGTGAGTGAGGCCATGCCTGCATTATCGCTGGTCTGAAGATATTTCCTCTACTTTGATGCGCCCCGATGTCTATAAAACCTTAGTGAGAAAAATGGGAATGTAAGGAGTAAGGTACGGGTTATAGGAAAGTCGCAATAACGAAGGATTGCTGGAAAGGCAGATAAATGAGCGCGGAAACCACAACTACAGCAACTGGAATTCTCTTGACCCCTGGAGCTGCGGAAAAGGTCTCAGCACTTTTGGCACAAGAAGGCAGAGATGATTTAAGTCTTCGCGTTGCTGTCCAGCCAGGCGGCTGTTCTGGATTGCGTTATCAGTTGTATTTTGATGATCGTGCACTTGATGGCGATACCGTTGTGGAATTTGGTTCAGTAAAGGTTGTCACTGACAAGATGAGCACCCCTTATTTAATGGGCGCAACCATTGATTTTGTAGACACTATTCAGAAGCAGGGCTTTACGATCGATAACCCAAACGCCCAGGGCTCATGCGCTTGCGGCGATTCTTTCAACTAATTCAGTAACACTTTCAACACTTTGACCTGACTTGAATGTCAGGCGGATATTGCCTTGCATTGGAAATCCCATCGCAGTGAGTACGTGACTGGGCGAAAGTGCGCCACCGCCACATGCAGATCCGGCATCTATTAGAAATCCTTGAACTTCAACTTTGCGCAACAACTCCTCGGCAATTACGCCGGGAATAGAAAAAGCTAAATAACGAGGATCGCTTTGTTCTAACTCTCCAGCAATCTGAACTTGCGGCAATCTTTCACTCAACAATCTGCGAGCAATTTTGTTTAGTGCAACTAACTCATCATGCGCCTTTGTTGAATTGGCTTTCCAATTCTCTAACGCGACTGAGGTAGCAAGCAGCAAAGGTTTTGAGTATGAGCCATAAACCCTTCGGTTATCCATCTCTGGAGCAGGATTGCGCCAGCCACTATTTTTCGAGATGCCGATGAGTGCAATTCCTTGAGGTCCGCCAAAGCTTCGCGGATCCCAAATAGCGCAATCCCATTTCTCGGGCAGGCGATTTAATTCAAATTCGGCGGTCATGTCCGCGAAGAGTTTTCTGTAGCTTGAATTTGGTGGAAACTCTTGGCGGACACCGGTTTCGCGGTTTGTGGCTTGCCAACAAAGAATTGAGTTTTGGGCCGATTGGGAATATTCGACTAGGCCGTTCCTTGCGGGCTGCAATTCTTTGATTTCAAACCCGTTATTTGCATGCTGCCTGGCAAAAGCATGAACTATCTGGCGATCTATAGCCGAGTAGGTGAAACATTCATCTGAATTTTTCATCAGCCCCGATATCGCTGTTTGAAAACCAAAACCTAATTCGCCAACTACCTCTAACTCGCTGGTATCAATTCCAAGATTTGAGGCGATGCTTTCTATAGCGGTGTTGAGCAGGTTTCGCAGCTGACCAGATTGCCTATGGATTTTGCTGGGATCGGCCCAACCTTGATCAAAAAAGGTTGATAACAAATCAGCTGCAGCTGGGTGTAGAGGCAGCTCGCTTTGAAAATCGCGCTCTGTGATAGGGGACACCCTTGGAACGCTACCGGCTAATGGGCTCAGATGCGAGGTGCGACTATCCTTAGCGCATGTTTCGCCGTCTAGGAATTTTGGGGTTTTTAGGGCTCAGCAGCTTGCTTGCTGGTTGTTCAAATGAAGAGCTCACCGGTGTTGGTTATCGCGGTGATGTAACTAGCGTAAATGAATCCTCCTTCACTTTGTGGCAGGGCGCCTGGCTGGCTGCGGCAATTATTGGTGCGCTAACCATGGTTTTGATTTTGTGGCCCGCAATATTTCACCGCAAAAAAGAGGGTTCAGAATTTCCACGCCAAACCCAGTACAACATTCCAGCTGAAATTGCTTACACAGTAATTCCATTCATTATCGTCGCGGTGCTTTTCGGCTACACCGCAAAAGCGCAAACTGAGATTACCGAATTATCACCAGCCGCTTCCACCGAGGTTCATGACATAACAGTTAATGGAATTCAGTGGTCTTGGCAATTTACTTACGAAGAAGCAGGCGAAGGGACGACCGTAACCGGAACTCCAGCACAACCTCCAGTTCTCTACATGCCATTAGGCGAAAAAGTTCGCTTCACATTCACCGCCTCAGATGTGATCCACTCATTTTGGGTTCCAGAGTTCATGATTCAAATGCAAAATATTCCTGGCGTCTCGAACAACCTTGAGTTCACTGCAAATGAGCTAGGGGAGTTTCGTGGATTTTGCAACATCCTCTGCGGTCGCCAGCATGCTCAAATGAGATTTACGGTCAAAGTTGTTACTCCATCCGAGTACGACGCATACATCCAAACACTTAAAGCTGGAGCAGGCGCATGACAACTTATGCAACAAGACCAATCGCTGATGAAGCTAGACCAACTACTCCGGCACCCACCAGTAAAGGAAAATTGGCGGTAAAACTCCTTACCAGTACCGATCACAAGACAATCGGTTATATGTACCTTGCTACCTCTTTTATTTGGTTCTTAATAGGTGGCATTTTGGCTTTACTAATCAGAGCGGAATTAACCCGCCCTGGCATGCAGTTTTTGAGCGCTGAGCAGTACAACCAAGTATTCACAATGCATGGCACCATCATGCTTCTCATGTTTGCAACGCCGCTTTTTGTTGGCTTTGCAAATGTGATCATGCCGTTGCAAATTGGTGCGGCAGATGTTGCTTTCCCACGTATGAATATGTTGTCGTACTGGCTTTATCTTTTCGGCGGCATCGTTGCATTTGCCGGATTCTTAAGCCCTGGTGGAGCAGCTTCATTTGGTTGGACCGCTTACGCGCCACTTTCAAACAACATTTACTCACCAGGAATCGGTGCTGATCTTTGGATTATGGGCCTTGCGGTCGGTGGATTGGGAACAATCCTTGGTGGAGTTAATTTCATAACGACAATCTTCACAATGCGCGCCCCAGGAATGACGATGTTCCGCATGTCTATTTTCTCGTGGAACGTTTTGTTGACCTCTATTTTGATTTTGATTGCCTTCCCACCACTGGCGGCGGCTCTTCTAGGACTTGAATCTGACCGTCTATTTGGTTCACACATTTTTGATCCGGCAAATGGTGGAGCGATGTTGTGGCAACACCTCTTCTGGTTCTTTGGTCATCCTGAGGTTTATATTCTTGCTTTGCCATTCTTTGGTATTGCTAGTGAAATTCTTCCAGTTTTCAGCCGTAAACCAATTTTCGGTTATAAAGGATTGATTGCTGCAACTATTTCCATTGCAGCGCTCTCGGTTGCGGTGTGGGCACACCATATGTACACCTCTGGTCAGGTATTGCTGCCTTTCTTCTCCTTTATGACATTCCTGATTGCTGTTCCTACTGGTGTTAAATTCTTTAACTGGATTGGAACAATGTGGCGCGGTTCAATCACCTTTGAAACTCCGATGATTTGGGTACTGGGATTCTTGATTACCTTCTTACTCGGAGGATTAACTGGCGTAATTTTGGCTAGCCCACCATTGGATTTTGCAGTCTCTGCCTCTTACTTCGTGGTGGCTCACTTCCATTATGTGCTTTTTGGCACCGTAGTCTTTGCAATGTTTGCCGGCTTCTATTTCTGGTGGCCAAAGATGACTGGACGCATGCTCAATGAAACGTTGGGCAAGATTCACTTCTGGTTGTTATTTATCGGCTTCCACACCACTTTCTTGATTCAGCACTGGCTTGGCATCAAAGGATTCCCAAGACGCTATGCCGATTACTTGGCCTCTGATGGCTGGGCTGGCATGAATATGGTCTCAACAGTTGGCTCGACCTTGCTGGCTATCTCGATGATTCCATTTGCAATAAATGTTTGGATTACTCGAAAAGCTCCTAAGGTCACAACTGATGATCCTTGGGGCTATGGCGCCTCATTGGAATGGGCAACTTCATGTCCACCTCCGCGCCACAACTTCTTGCGCATGCCAGAGATTCGTTCGGAGCGCCCCGCCTTTGATTTACACCACCCAAATCATTCAAAGATTGAAGGGCATTAATTCATGCGCGCTTCGTATCGTTTGTTCTTCTTTCTATTTGCCTTTTATGCCGTCGTAGGCGTTGTTTACTGGCAGATGGGTGGGGAGCCACTTGGCATCACCGCCATTTTTCTTAGCGCAGGCTTAGCTCTAATTATTGGGTATTACGTTTGGTTCATTGCACGTCGCACCGGAGGAGTACTCCCAGAAGACAATCCGGAAGGGTTGATCTCAGATGCTGCAGGTGAACTTGGTTTTTATAGCCCTCATTCCTGGTGGCCTCTTCCAGTTGGCATGTCTGCAACAGCGGCTGGTGTAGGACTTGTAGTTGGATGGTGGCTAACTCTTATCGCTGTCGGGGCCCTACTTATTTCTGTTATGGGTTTTGTTTTGGAGTATGAGCGACCAAGCAACTCTCCATACGGTTCAAACTCACATCACTAATAGCCTTATTAAGGGAAGCTAGATGGAAATGCGTGCAGAGATTCTGGAAACAGGGGATGCGAAGAAGAAATCTGCTTCAATAATTATCAACGCACCAATCTCTGAGATCTTTAATCTGCTCGCCAACCCTGCGATGCACCCGGTTATCGATGGCAGTAACTCCGTTAAATCAGTAATCAATGGTCCTGAACGTCTCCATCTCGGAGCAAAATTCAGCATGAATATGCGAATTGGAGTTAAATATCGGATCACTAACAAAGTAGTGGAGTTTCAGGAGGGCGAACAAATTGCCTGGCAACACCTGGGCCGTTGGATTTGGCGCTATGAGCTGAAAGAAATCGCACCCACCCAAACAGTTGTGATCGAAACCTTTGATGCCAGCCGTTCACCATTTCAACTATGGCTTAAATGGCGCAAGGCTTACCCATACGTTCAGATTGCAGTAGCGAAGACTTTAGTTAGATTGAAAAAACATCTTGAAAATCAGTGATGATCTTCAATCTCTAACATATCTTTTGCAGTTGGTTTTGTAATTTGCTCGCTCTGCGCTCTCGATAATCTAGCCTGTAGCTTGGCCTTAGCGCCTTTTGGATTGCGAACTCCATTTGCATCAGCAACAACCGGAGCAATAGCCGCAGGCTGTTCATGCTGTGTGAGGGTATAAGCCTTCTCTGGAGATAGGGCTTCATGAACCTCGATAAATTCGCCATGAGGCAACATCACTAGTCGACCTGTCTCGCGACCATGCAGCACGAGTTCACGATCGGCACGCTGTAGTGAGAGGCAGATTCGCTTTGTAATCACAAAAGCTAAAGGCGGCAAAACTATTACGCCAATTCGAGAGAACCACATAATTTGATTAATTGACAAATCAAAGTGTGTGGCGAGCAAATCGTTTCCACCGTTGATCAAAGTAACCAACATGAAAGTGATGGACATTGCGCCGAGTGCGGTGCGGTTGGGAGCGTTACGCGGACGATCAAGCAGATGATGCTCTCTCTTGTCACCGGTCATCCAACTCTCAATGAATGGATAAAGCGCCATTCCAGTAAAAATAATTCCTGGAATTATCAAACCTGGAATCAAAATATTCCAAGAAATTGTGAATCCAAGAGCATGTGTTTCAATCGGTGGTGCCATACGTACTAATCCATCGAGCCAACCCATGTACCAGTCAGGTTGAGATCCGGCACCGATCTGTCCTGGGTTATATGGGCCGTAGATCCAGATCGGATTAATGGAAGCAACTGCGCCAAGAAACGCGGTTACACCAAACACGATAAAGAAGAATCCACCAGCTTTTGCCATGTAAACCGGCATCAATGGATAACCAACAACATTTTTCTCAGTGCGGCCCGGACCAGGATATTGAGTGTGTTTCTGATACCAAACCAACATCAAGTGAGCGGTTATCAAAGCCAAGAAAATACCCGGTAGCAGTAAAATGTGAACTGTGTAGATGCGTTGAATAAAGACCTCACCTGGGAAGGCTCCGCCAAACACAAAGTAGGCAAGGTAAGAACCAACTACTGGAATCGCTTGAATAATCGCCTCGGCAATACGAATTCCGGTTCCGGAAAGTAGGTCATCAGGAAGTGAGTAACCCAAGAATCCTTCAACGATTCCTAGTGTTAAAAGACCAACGCCAATAATCCAGTTGAACTCACGTGGCTTACGAAACGCTCCGGTGAAGAAAACTCGCATCAAGTGCGCGACCATTGCAGCCATGAAAATTAATGCCGCCCAGTGATGAATCTGGCGCATCAGCAATCCACCTCGTACATCAAAGGAAATGTGCAGAGTAGAGGCGTAGGCAGCAGACATCTTTAAACCAGATAGCGGTTCGTAGGAGCCTTCATACTCCACTTCACGCATGGATGGGTCAAACCAAAAAGTTAGAAACGTTCCTGAAAGTAGCAGGATGATGAATGAGTAAAGAACGATTTCGCCAAGCATGAAAGACCAATGATCTGGAAATACCTTTGTTAAAGTCTTCTTCAACCATTTAGCGGCGCCGGTGCGCTCATCTACATAGTTAGCTACATTTCCTGCCACGCGTTCACGTGCGCTCATTAGGAATCACGCTCCCAGAAACTAGGTCCGACCGCTTCATTAAATGGTGCTTTAGCGACCAAGTATCCCTCTGCATCCACGGTTATGGCGAGTTGAGGAAGTGGTCTGGCCGCAGGACCAAAAATAACTTTTGCCGCACGGGTCACATCAAAGGTCGACTGGTGGCAAGGGCAAAGCAGATGCTTTGTTGATTGTTCATAGAGTGCAACTGCACAACCCATATGAGAACAGATCTTGGAAAAGGCGATGATTCCTTCATAGGTCCAGGAGAAACGTTCTGCGTCGAGATTGAACTCTTCGGGGCGGATACGGATTAGCAGAACTGAATCTTTGGCGATGTCATCTAGGTGACGCTCTTTTCCTTCAGGAAAAGCTGGTTGCACCTGCACAACGCCACCAACTTCAAGATCTGATGGCTTGATAGGGCGATTTCCTGGATCAGTTACCAATCTGGTTCCCGATTTCCAGTTTGTTTCATTTAATTCATTTTCCGGAAGTGGGCCAAGGTCGCGCAGTAACAAGATAGGGGATAGACCAACTAAGCCCAGAGCTAAGCCCATTGTGCGTTTTATAAATGGACGGCGCCCAAGACCAGCTTCAGCAGATCTCTCTTTAACGGTGGAGATAAAAGCATCGCGGTCTTCATCTTTGGATCGTTGTTCTTTGCGGTGGTCAATAACCTCATGATCAGGCATCAAAGTCTTCGCCCAGTGAACCGCCGCCATTCCAATAAAGAAAAGCGCCATTGCTAGCCCAAGACCTAAGAAAAGTTGGTGTGCATTTGTAGTACCTATAACGGGAACAAAAACAAATGCGTCCTCATCTATTCCTACATAGGAGTATATGAAAAGCAAAGTACCAACTACTGAAAGCAAAAAGAGAATGCCAACTTGGCGTTCGGCTTTCTTAGCAGCTCTTTCATCAACATCTGCTTTGCGATGAACATGCTCTGGCAAACCCGGATCAGTTAATGGCGCGATTTCATTTGTCATTTTAGTGAGCCTTCTCTATCTAGCTTTAGTGGTTAGCCAAACAGCGATACCGATAAGAAGACCGAGTGCCAGAGTCCATGCAACCAAACCTTCGGTCACTGGTCCGACTCGACCTAACGCTGCTCCGCCCAAAGCGGGTTCATTCTCTGCATGCTTAATCCATTTAATTATGGAAAGTTTTTCCTCAGGTGTAATGGTGGTATCTGCAAAAACCGGCATCGCTTGTGGTCCGGTAATCATGGCTTCGTAAATATGACGGGGCTCTACACCCATAACAGTTGGTGCATATTTACCTCTTGTTAGGGCACCACCTTGACCTGCCAAGTTATGACACATCGCGCAGTTATTGCGGAACAACTCTCCACCTTCCGCAGTGTCCCCACTTCGTTCCCAAGCTAACTCTTCATTAGTTACTGCAGCAGGGCCAGGTGCTAGAGATGCAACATAAGCAGCTAACGCCGCTGTTTCTTCCTCTGTATAAAGCGGTTCTTTGCGCATTGCTTGCTGGCTCATATCGGCCATAGGCATACGTCCAGTTGCCACTTGAAAATCAACAGATGCGGCTCCAACGCCAATAAGTGAAGGAGCGATTCCAGCACCTTCGGCATTTAAGCCGTGGCATGAGGTACAACCGCGAGCAAAAATTTCCTTACCTTCAGCAATAAGAGTTGCTTTGTCCGAAGAGGTGAGCACCGCCTCCTCTGAAGCTGCTTGCGCAACGGTGTATCCAAAACCTACAAATAGCAATCCGGCGAGAAGTAGTAACGGACCGGCAAATCTGTGACGGCGATACTTAGAAATAAATCTCATTTAGATTCTCCGATTATTGAACCAAGTAGATTGCCGAGAACAAAGCGATCCAGACAATATCGACGAAGTGCCAGTAGTAAGAAACGACAATTGCGGTGGTGGCTTGTGAGTGACCAAATCTGCGCGCCTTGGAAACTCGAATCATGACAATTAAGAATGCAATCAATCCACCCGTAACGTGTAATCCATGGAAGCCAGTCGCTAAATAGAACACAGATCCGTATGGAGCAGAGGAGATAGTCAAACCTTCATGGACTAGCTCTGCATATTCGAAAACTTGGCCACCAATAAAGAACGCTCCCATGGCAAATGTAAGAGCGAACCATTCACGCATTCCCCATTTTGAGAGCTGCCAAATTGTGCCGGTTCGCGCATTTTGAAATCTTTCAGCAGCAAAAACGCCGAACTGACAGGTAACGGAGGAAAGCACGAGAACAGTTGTGTTGAGCGCGGAAAAAGGAATGTTCAGGAACTCAACACCCTCAGCCCATTTGTCAGGACCTTGTACGGCGCGAGTAGTGAAGTACATTGCAAAGAGGGCGGCAAAGAACATCAACTCACTTGCCAGCCAAACGATGGTTCCGACCGCAACAATGTTGGGGCGATTTAATCTAGGAGGGGTTACGACCGCGCTGCTCATGGGCGTGATTATTCCCGAAAAAGCCATTTTTCTGATGGTGCGGGGCCATATTCCTGGTTTTGGCGCGGTGAGACTCATCACGCAAAACTCGCCATAACCTCATAATGGGGCGAACCGATTAGACTGCTCGCATTATGGCCAATGAATCGGTAGCAAACCTGCAAATCGCTCTTTACTCTGATGATGCTTCGGTTAGAGAAACCGTCAGAAAAGCACTCGGTAGCCAGTTGGCTCAGGATTTATCGCCGCACATAATCAAAGAGTTTGCGACCGCGCCAGCGTTACGTTCCTATGTAGATTCTGGAAAACACGTTGACCTGTATATCTTGGATGGGGAGGCAGTACCAGAAGGTGGACTAGGCGTTGCCAAGCAGCTCAAGGATGAGGTTTTTAACTGCGGTGTAGTCGTGGTCTTGGTGGGAAGAAAGTCAGATGCGTGGTTGGCGGGTTGGTCTCGCGCTGAAGGTGTAATCGCTCATCCTATTGATCCATTTACGTTGGCCAACACAGTGGCTGACATTTTCCGCAAATCGCGCGTAAACGCCTAACAAATTTATTTATGCCAGTTGCAGAGTGGGATGAAATTCTCCAGGCTCTTGCGAAGAACAAAAACCTAGAGACTAATCAAATTACCTGGGCGATGAACCAGATTCTCTCTGGTACCGCCGAAAAAGAAACGATAAAAGAATTTCTAATTGCGCTGCGTAATAAAGGTGAATCACCAAATGAGGTTATTGATTTAGTTAATACCATGTATGAGCACGCACAGTTGATCGATATTCCCGATCGTTGTGTTGATGTTGTGGGGACCGGGGGAGATGGTGCGAACACCATAAACATTTCAACTGCTGCGGCAATCATCACCACCGCTGCAGGAGCACGCACTATTAAGCATGGAAATCGCGCAGCAACTTCAAAAAGTGGTTCGGCAGATTTACTCGAAGCATTCGGAATCAACATCAACCTAAATGCTGCCGGAGTTGCCGAATGTGTGAGGAAAATCGGCATTGGTTTTGCATTTGCGCCCGTTTTTCATCCCGCAATGAGGCATGCCGCGCCCGCTAGAAAAGAGTTAGGAATTCCAACTGTTTTCAATATTTTGGGCCCACTTGCCAATCCAGCCAAACCGACCGCTGTTGCAATTGGAGTCGCAAGGGCAGATTTACTAAAGCTCGTTGCGGAGGTTTTAGCAAAAAGAGGATGCGAAGGTTTTGTATTCCGAGGCGATGATGGTTTGGATGAAATTTCGGTAACTACAACCTCCACTGTGTTTGTGATTAAAGATGGAGAAGTCCGTATGGAGAGATTCGATCCGGCAAATCTTGGAATTGAAAATATCTCCATGAGTGAGTTAAAGGGTGGAAGCCCGCAAGAAAATGTAGAAATCACGCGTCGTTTGTTTGCCGGAGAGCGCAGCCCATATCGCGAAGCGGTTCTGATAAATGCAGCAGCTGCGATCGCAGCATTTAAGGGAGATTTACATTTAGGGGTCGAGCAGCAATTTGCTAATGGTTATGTTTTAGCAAAGCAAGCGGTTGATAGTGGCGCAGCTTCTCAATTAGTTGAGCGGTGGGCGGAGCTTTCAAATGAGTTGGCAAAATCTTCTTTATAACGCATGGCGGAAGAAGTTTCGCGAATCTGCTCTAACTTCATCCGTGCAAAGCCAGATCCAAAAGTAGGCAAACTCCAATCTCCGATTAGATCTACTAATCGCACACCTTCTTGATTGAGATATCGAAGCAATACCTCTACCTCTTCATGCGAAGATGCAGGAAGAATCCCTCCATTATCGGCGACAACATCCGCTGTTAAATTCAAGCTATCAATTACCTCTTTGTAGTTTGCGGAATTAGCTTTCGCTGTACCGCAGAGACGGCCATATCTAATAACGACAAACTCCCATTCATTAGGAGCCAGCGGCATTGCAGCAATCATGTGAGGTACTCGGGTAAGAGCTCTGATGCGTTGGGCACGGGCTGTGCCTCTAACGAAGGCACTTAGACGATTACGAAGTTCGGCAGCCTCCTCAAACCTCTCTTGCTCAGCCAAGCCATACATTCTCTGATTGATCTGCTCGATTAAGAATGAAGCATCGTGGTGCATGGAATGCCGAGTTGTTAAAACATGCGTGGCGTATGAATCCACTGACTCTTTGCCAACACAAGGGGCGCCACATCTCTTCATATCAAATAAAGCGCAGGGGCTGGCACTTTTCATAGAGCGCATAGTGATTCGAGGGGTGCACTGCCGTATTTGGGTGATCTCGTAAACCGCTTCAATGGCGCGCGCGGCTTCATCACGACCATTAAAAGGTCCGCACCAACCGGCTTCATCAGAGAGATCTCGATGTCCTCTGACTGAAGTCAATCTCGGAAAACTCTCTTCGGTTAATCGAACCCAAACCGCTTTTTCTTGGAATTTGGAGCGGCGATTGAAACGTGGTTGCTTCTCCGAAATCAATCGCAGTTCGCGCACCTCTGCCTCGATTATGGTTGGGGTTTCTATGAAATCTAGCCGTGTAGCTAGTGCGATCATGTCCAAAATTCGTTTTCTGGTTTCTGCTGCGGTGAAATAGGAACGCACTCGATTGCGAAGATTGCGTGTTGTTCCTATATATAAAGGCTCATTGGCGTCATCACGAAATATGTAAACACCTGGCGAATTCGGAATCCCTTCCGAAAGATATTTCTTATTTCTTTGGGAATCTGTAATTCGATTAGAGAATGTCTTTAGATCCTCGAGAGTTGTAACGCCAAAAGAACCTAGGCGATCCAAGATGCCATGAAAGACATCAACTGTGGCTCGCGCATCTGAAAGTGCTCGATGATCTGGTGAGGTAGTAGCGCCAAAAAAGCTGGCCAGAGTGCTTAACTTGCAATTAGGGGCTTCATCACGTGTCACCACGTACCTGGCAATTTTTGCTGTGTCCAAAACTTGATAACCGGGCCAAGGTAGAGAGCATTTTTCGGCGGCAGCCTTTAAGAAACCGATATCAAATGGTGCATTGTGAGCAATTAAAACCGTTTCATTTGGCGAACCTACAAACTCCAGAAATGAAAAGAGTGCTTCACCAATTTTGGGCGCTGTGATAACCATGGCATCGGTAATGCCGGTTAAAACTGTAATAAACGCGGGAATCGGAGATTCAGGATTAATCAAGGTTTGAAATTCGCCAATGATCTCGCCAGATCTGATCTTCACGGCACCAATCTCGGTAATGGCGGATTCGCGATGTGAACCACCGGTTGTTTCCAGATCGACTACAACAAAGGTGGTATCAATCAATGGCCGCCCAACATCATCCAAACTCGGCTGCCAAGGATTTTTCACAACTCCAATCTAGAGGGGATGAATGACATTTGAGGCCTGACTCCTTACTGTTGGCGCATGGGTTTGCAAGGAGCTCCTGCAGGTTGGCTCGAGGATTATCGCGCTGCAGGAAAAGGAAGTAATTCCCGTATTGGTGTTCTATTGGTGCACGGTTTCACTGGTACTCCTGCCTCAATGAGGCCTTGGGCGCATTATTTGAACAATCTTGGCTACAGCGTCTCCGTTCCTTTGATGCCGGGGCATGGCACTAAGTGGGAAGACTTAAATGAAACTCCATGGCAGCAGTGGCCCGAAAAAGTACAGCTGGAATTGAATTACTTAAAATCCAAATGTGACAAAGTATTCATCGCTGCCTTATCTATGGGTTGCGGGAACTCACTTTATGTTGCAGCACAAAATCAGGAAAAGGTTTCAGGTTTAATTCTCGTAAATCCCATGATTCATATCCCAGGAGTACAGATCAAGTTTGCTTGGCTGATCTCAAGGTTGCAGAAAAGTCGGGCCTCTGTTGGAGATGACATTAAAAAACCAGACACCACAGAATGGGGTTACGACGCGCTTCCTTTACGAGGGGTTGCGCAGCTATACAAATATCTGAAGAAAGCGCGTGCAGCTTTGCCAGGCATAAAAACCCCAACGCTGGTTTTTCATAGCACCGAAGATCATGTACTGCCAGTTTCCAATACTGAAATCATTATGAATGAAATAGGGTCGCAAGATAAACAACGTATTGAATTAGTAAACAGCTACCACGTTGCTACTTTAGATTTCGACGACCAGATAATCTTTGAAAACTCCCGTTTATTCCTAGAAGAAAGAAGTAAATGAGTCAGAATCCATTTCTCAAGCGCTCTGCTTTGCCATACGAAATTCCTCCTTTTGCAGAGATTGCGGAGTCACATTACTTAGAAGCTTTCTATGCTGGCACTGAAGAGCAAATGAATGAAATTGCCGAGATTCTGGCTAATCCATCGATTAGTTTTGAAAATACGATTGTGCCCCTTGAGATGAGCGGACAATCATTGAGCAGAATGCTCAATGTTTTCTACAACAAATCATCGAGTGATACAAATGATCAAATCGATGCTATAGAAGCGGAAATTGCCCCAAAATTGGCGGCGCATTCCGATGCTATTCGTCTAAATCCCCAACTCTTTGCTCGAATCAAGCATCTGGTCGATTCCAAACCACAGTTGGATGATGAGAGTTCCTGGTTACTGCAGCGTTACTACAAAGATTTCCTTCAAGCGGGCGCAGCATTGAGCGAGAATGCACGCGAGGAAGTTAAGAAAATTAACGAAAAGCTTTCCCTACTTGAAACTCAATTTAGTAAGAATTTATTGGCAGACACCAATGATTTGGCGGTATTTGTCGATGATGTGAGTGAACTTGAAGGGCTCTCAGAGAATGAGATTGCTGCGTGCAGAGCAGCCGCACAAGCTCGCGGAATACAAGATAGATGGATGATCGGTATGGTGAATTTCACCGGCCACCCATTACTGGCATCTTTAAGGAATCGAGAACTACGCCAAAAGATTATGGCGAATTCACTGCAAAAAGGATTGCGGAACAATGAATTTGATACTCAGAAGATTTTGCTGCGTATGGTCGAACTGCGAGCCCGGCGCGCAAATCTCTTTGGCTTAAATTCACACGCTGAATATGTGTTACAGGAACAGACCGCCGGTCACCCAGATCGAGTGCATGCCATGTTGCGCAAAATTGCACCTGCTGCGGTGGCGAATGCACGACGAGAGGCCGCTGATATTGAGTCAATCATCGCTCAAGGCGCCAACCATGAACTGGCAAGTTGGGATTGGGACTTTTACACCGAGCAAGTTCGTGCGGATAAATATGAATTGGATACCTCTGCAATGCGTCCATATTTCGAACTGGAGCGGGTTCTAAATGATGGCGTCTTTTTTGCAGCTGAGAAACTCTATGGAATGAAGTTCAAACCTCGCCCAGATTTGATTACCTATCATCCGGAGGCGCGCGCCTTTGAGGTTTTCAATGAAGATGGCTCTCCGATTGGTCTCTATATTGGTGATTTCTATACTCGCGATTCCAAACGCGGTGGCGCATGGATGAACTCTCTGGTGGATCAAAATCATTTGCTAAATCAAATGCCAGTTGTGGTTAACAATATGAATATTCCTAAGCCGCCGGCTGGTGAACCAACGTTATTGACCTATGACGAAACCACCACGCTATTTCACGAGTTTGGCCATGCCATTCATGGCTTACTTTCAAATGTTAAATATCCAAGATTCTCTGGCACTAGTGTCCAGCGCGACTTTGTGGAATTTCCTTCACAGGTAAATGAAATGTGGATACTTTGGCCGGAGGTTCTTGATAACTACGCGCGTCATTACCAAACCGGTGAGCGGTTGCCACAAAGCTGGGTAGATAAATTGCATGAATCATCGGCATTCAATGAAGGACATGCCACAACTAGTTATCTTGCGGCAGCGGTGCTGGATTTGGCTTGGCACTCCTTGGCAGATGTGAGTGCAATTAGTGATGTTGCAGCCTTTGAATCCAAGGCGATTTCAGATTATGGCTTGAATTTCGATCCAGTTCCGACTCGCTATCGATCAACCTATTTCTCACACATCTTTGCTGGTGGTTATTCGGCCGGTTATTACGGATATATATGGAGTGAAGTACTGGATGCAGACACTGTTGACTGGTTTAAGAGCAATGGCGGTTTGACTCGAGCCAATGGTGACCATTTCCGAAAAACTCTCATGAGCAGAGGTGGTTCTTTGGATTCATTGCAAATGTTCCGAAATTTCCGCGGCAGAGATGCTGAGATAGAACCCTTGCTTCGTAGGCGCGGATTAAATTAGAAGCAAAAAATGCTAGAGGCGATATTTTTCGGAATCATTCAGGGGCTTACTGAGTTTTTGCCAATTTCCTCCAGCGCCCATGTCAGGTTTGTGGGTGAATTCCTTCCTTCCGCCGGCGACCCTGGTGCAACTTTCACCGCGATAATGCAAATAGGCACAGAGTTAGCGGTATTGATTTATTTCAGAACACAGCTCATCGAGATTCTAAGGTCAGCAATCGGATTTTTGATAGGTAGAAGATTCGGAAAAGAGACTCTTGAGTATAAAAATGCTCGTTTGGGTGGATTAATAGTTCTGGGGTCTCTACCGATATTTGTTCTCGGATATTTGGGACAGAGTTTCATTCGAGACAATTTTCGATCCCTTTGGTTGATTAGCTTTACTCTGATTGGTTTTGGAATATTGCTCGGCCTGTTAGATCATTTTGGGAAGAAGCTCAAAGATCTAGAAAACTTAGATGGCAAGGATGGATTGATCTATGGCTTGGCTCAATCGCTAGCGCTAATTCCTGGTGTATCACGTTCCGGCTCCACAATTGCAATGGGCAGATTACTTGGCTACAGGAGAGAGGCAGCTCTTCGCTACTCATTTCTGTTGGCAATACCTGCAGTTCTAGGTAGCGGAATGTATGAATTGCTCAATTCTTTTTCTGAACCGACCAATCGTTTTTCAATTTTTGAAACCACGATCGCGACTTTCGTGGCATTTCTAGTGGGCTATACGGTCATTGCCTGGCTCATGAGATTTGTTCAAACCCGAAGCTTTCTACCTTTTGTTATTTACCGTGTTTGTTTGGGTTTATTGATAATCGCATTGTTGTCTACGGGAACGATTTCGGCATAGGAAGGCAGAACGGTTATGAAAGCTCGAGTAACAACGGTGATGTTCAATAGTGAAAAGCCAGAAGAGCTGGTTAAGTTCTGGTCAAAATTGCTCTCCGTTGAATATCATCCTTTTAATGAAAAGACCGAACACATTTGGTTAATGCCACAGGAGCCGAACGGATTTAAGTTGGGATTCCAGAGAGTAAATAAGAAACACTCCACTGTTCAGGAAACTCATATTGATATTGCAGTGGATGATTTAGATGCTTGCGAGAAGCTGGTTTTAGAGTTGGGCGGAAAGCATGTCAAATCCACAAAGTTGCAGAATGGCTTTGAATGGCGCATCCTTGAAGACCCTCAATCAAACCCATTTTGTATCTATTTGGAATTTCATTCCTAATCTGCCAAGTTGTTGTCAGCCCAAATAACTAATGCGTCATAGTGGTATTTCGCTAAACCTTCAGCAACAGACTCATAGGAGTCGCGATAAGGAGATGGCAAAACATAAGACATTGCAAGGGATTTATAAGCCTCTCGATTGGGCTTCCAGAATTGAGTACAAAAATCAAAATGCTCTTTTACTAGAGCTTGTACCGTAACATCGCTGGCAGGAACTCCATTAGCCATGGCTGTGGCAAATCTTTGAGTTAGTTCACCGAAAGCTTGTGTAAAGTTTTGATTTTCCTCTTTCGAATAGTTGTTTTGAAACTGTGAAGAGTGATACCCAAAGCGTTCAGTCATTGATCTTTAGACTCTTTTGGGAAGGAATTTCACATGGTGCACCGTCACAGCAATTTGTTTTCATGTGGCAATGCGGGCAAAGCCATCTAGTTGCAACAGGATCGTAGGGCTGATGGCAGAAGTCGCATGGCATCTGGTTATTTGCACTCACCATTGAATTTTACGACTTATAAAGTGAGAATCACCTGCGTTCGGGGCGTGTTAGAACCCTTTATCTAAACGTAAATTAAAACGCGCTTGTATAACCGTTGATTGCAGGTTGTCCACCAAGATGTGCGTATAGAACTCGTGAGCCATCTTTGAAATAGCCTTCACGAACTAGATCAATCAAGGCTGCCATTGATTTACCTTCGTAAACCGGATCTGTAATCATTCCTTCCAGACTTGCCGTCAATCGAATTGCCTCGATTGTGCGCGGGCCAGCGACTCCATAAATTCCATCATGCCAACGATCGAGTAAGACAATCTCAGAATCTTTGAGTTCTCGACCGAGATCGATTGCTGCTGCGGTGCGAGTAGCAATTCGCTTTATTTGAGCCCAAGTTTTCTCTACTGTTGCAGATGCATCGATACCAATCACACTTTCTGCACGATTTGAATGAGCAAAACCGGCGATCATGCCGCCCTGCGTGGAGCCTGTTACCGAGCAAACTATGAAGTTATCAAACTTAAATCCAAGTTCCTTTTCCTGGTCTTCAACCTCAAAAGCCCAGCCCGCGAAGCCGTGACCGCCAAGCGGATGATCTGATGCCCCCGCAGGAATTGCGTAAGGTTTTCCGCCTCGTGCAATTACATCCGCAATCGCTTCCTCCCATGATTCACGAAATCCAATATCAAAACCAGCTGGATCAAGTCGAACCTCTGCCCCCATTATTCGGCTAAGCAGAATGTTTCC
>JBDKIY010000016.1:0-24020 GCA_039796875.1 Actinomycetota bacterium | reverse complement strand
GTAGCCATTGTGATTGCGTAATTAACTAGCGCTAACTCCAAAAGAGCACCTACGCCGGTTAGGTAATAAAAACGCGCACCGGAAACCTTTGCTCCGCGCTCCACATCTATCGCGCCGAGAATTTTGCCTAGCTCAACATGATCTTTTGGTTCGAAATCAAATTTGCGCGGGGTTCCAATCTCTTCAATTACTTTGAAATCCGCTTCGCCACCGATTGGGGCGCTGGTATCCACCAGATTGGAAATCTCCATCGCGATCTTCTTGAAATCAGCCTCGGTGGAGTTCTTTTTACTCTCCGCCTCTTTAACAGCGGCTGACAATGCTTTTGCTTTTTCTAACAACGCACTCTTCTCATCACCTTTAGCGGCACCCACTGATTTAGAAAGTGTGTTTTGTTCCGCACGCAGCGCTTCAAACTCAACAATTGCGGTGCGCCGTTTTTCATCAGCGGCCAGCGCTAAATCAACCAGATCAACATTTTCGCCACGGGCTTTTTGTGAAGCACGTACTAAATCGGGGTTATCGCGCAGTACTTTTACATCAATCATTTAGATCTTTCCCCCCGCACGTACCGCTGCTAACCAAGCATCTGCTTCTTTAAATGAAGCATCTGCGGTTCTTGGTGTTGTTGTTGGTGCAACTTTATCCGCCCGTGGATATGAACCTAAGTAACGCACATCTTCGCAAATTCGGCGCAGACCCATCAAAGCATCGCCAACCCGCTCTTC
This sequence comes from Actinomycetota bacterium, assembly GCA_039796875.1. GTDB lineage: Bacteria > Actinomycetota > Actinomycetes > Nanopelagicales > Nanopelagicaceae > MAG-120802. The sequence goes on along the minus strand of JBDKIY010000016.1, from coordinate 23,292 downwards.
GTTTATATGACCTTCAGCATCAATAATGAAGTGATAGTGACCTAGTTCGCGACCGGTAGGACGTGATTGAATAAAAGTTAAGTTAACTCCACGCACAGAGAACTCTGTTAATACTTCAAGTAACGCACCGGCGTGATCGGCGCCAATAAATGCCGCAAGTGAGGTGCGATCAAATCCAGTTGCGGGTGGAACGGTTCCTGGTTTTCCAACCAAAACAAATCGAGTAACTGCACCATCGTTGTCACCAATGTTTTGGGCAATGGATGAAAGATCGTAAGTGGCGGCGGCGTTTGGGGCCGCAATTGCAGCATCGAACTCTCCTGTTGTTAATGCTTGTGCCGCTGCAGCGGTTGATGAAGTAATAATGATTTCAACATCAGGATAATTTTTTGCAATGAAGGTGCGGCATTGCGCTTCAGCATGAGGATGAGTTGCGATCTTCTTTATTGTTTTGCCTTCATTTCCTTTTGCAACAAGCAAGGAGAAGGTAACTGGCAGTGTGACCTCGTTATAGATAACCAAAGGATCGCCGATTGCGAGTTCATCAAGTGTGCGCGCCACAACCCCTTCAATAGAGTTTTCGATTGGAACCAAAGCACGCTCTTTTGCTCCCGAACGAACCGCATCTAAAGCGGCGGTGACATTTGAGTAGGGAGTTAATGTGTCTGAATCATTTGTGATGGTGCGCAGCGCAGCCTCAGTGAAAGTCCCTATCGGACCTAAATACGCGTAGCTCGTCACTGCGTAAGGATACCCGCAGGGCGTTAGGCTTTGATAATCATGGCCGCAAAGCTTCATTTCACACAGATCGCATGGCGTTCTGAAGTTGGCCTGCATCGAGATGGAAATGAAGATTCAGGTTTTGTCTCACCTGCGCTGCTCGCTGTTGCTGACGGCATGGGTGGATATGTTGGCGGAGAAATCGCATCAAGCACCGTTATTTCTAAATTATCTGAATTAACAAATGTATTGATTAACCCGGAATTGGATAATGATTCCAGGGAAGATTTATTACGTGAGTCCATTTACGACATGGATGCTGCGATTGCAGAGATTGGTGCCCAACGCCCTGAGTTAGTGGGAATGGGAACTACCCTCACCACAATTTCAATTTTTAATGATTTAGTTTTGTTATTACATATTGGTGATTCCCGTGCATATCGCATTAGAGGCAACAAAATTGAGCAGATCAGCCATGACCATACTGTTGTGCAGGAGTTGGTTGATCAAGGTCGCTTAACTCTTGATGAAGTTGTCGATCATCCACAACGTTCATTTTTGACCCAAGCGTTAATGGGTAAACAAAATCTCACTCCGATTCTGATTGCTTACCCCGCTGAAAAAGGTGATCGTTTCTTAGTTTGCAGCGATGGTTTAACAACTGTGGTTGATGAAGCCAGCATCGTTAAAGCTCTCCAGCAAGATTTAGAAACCGCTGTGAGTTCTTTAATTGACCTTACATATAAGAACGGTGCGCCAGATAATGTCACCGTTATCGCAACTGAGATTGGTGAAACTCCGGCTGCAATTACTCCAGCCAAGTTTGGAGCGGCGCAATGAAAAGAGTTTTAGGTGATCGCTACGAACTAGGCGCCATGATTGGCACCGGCGGAATGGCTGATGTTTATGTGGCGCAAGATTTGAGATTAAATCGTCAGGTAGCGGTAAAAATATTACGTAGTGATTTAGCGCGCGACCCATCTTTTGTTACCCGCTTTAATAAAGAGGCTTTATCTGTCGCCGCTTTAAATCATCCCGGAATTGTTTCAGTTTACGACTCTGGCAAAGAAGATACCCCTGGTGGAGCAATGCCATACATGGTTATGGAGTATGTAGAAGGAAACACTTTGCGCGACATAATTCATCGTGGTGAGAGATTCCCACTACAGCGTGCGGTAGAAATTGTTGAAGGAATTTTGATCGCTTTGCAGTATTCACATAAAAATGGAATTGTGCACCGCGACATAAAGCCCGGAAACATCATGATTACCGATGCGGGTGATGTAAAGGTTATGGATTTTGGAATTGCTCGCGCGTTATCTGATAGCGGAGCAACTATGACCAGCACATGGAACATTGTTGGCACTGCGCAGTATTTATCTCCTGAGCAAGCAACTGGTAGTCAAGCCGATGCCCGCAGTGATCTTTACTCAGTTGGATGTTTGTTTTATGAATTAGTTTCTGGCAAACCTCCTTTTACTGGTGACACACCAGTTGCAATCGCTTACCAACATGTGTCTGCAGATTTAATTCCAGTCACAGAGATAGAAGCAACCCTTGATCCCGCTTTAAATAATTTCTTTAGCGTTGCTTTAGCTAAGGATCCAAATGAGCGTTACCAAAACGCCAACGCCATGTTAAAAGATCTTAAGAAGCTCTCCAAAGGTGAAGGAATCACCACTCAGATTCCAAAACAAAAACGTCCGGCAAATGGTCGTAATAAATTCGCAGCTATCGCTTTATCGTTGGTGGTCTTGGTTGGCGCGGCGAGCTTTTTTGTATTCCGCCCAGATTCGGTAAGTTCGATGCGCGCTCTTCCCAATGTAGTTGGTTTGACGGAAAGTGAAGCGCGGGCCCAATTAGATGGTTTCACCATCACAATTCAAAGGGCGCCAGATCCCCGCATTCCAAGAGATCGTGTTTCTAATCAACTACCGCTTGCTACCACGAGGGTTTCTTCCGGCACTGCGGTAACTCTTACTCTCTCCGATGGACCGGGTGATGCCACCGTTCCTACTGGATTAGTTGGAAAACCACTTGAAGAGGTGCGTACTTTATTAATTGCAGCTGGCCTTCGAGTTAGTCGCACTGTTGCGGTTGATTCAGAACAAGAGCCAGGAATTGTTTTGAAAGTTACCCCAGAACCTGGCTCCACAATTGAAGCTGGTTCTGGTGTGGTTCTTGAAATTGCTAGCGGAAATGTTCAGGTTCCATCTTTGATCGGTGTTACTGAGATTGAAGCTAAAACACTTCTTACCCAAGCCGGATTTTTTGTGAAGGTTGTTGAAGTATTTGATGCAAATCAACCACTTGGTGTTGTGTTAGCTCAAGCACCTAGCGCCGGTGAAACCAGAATTATTGGTTCGCCAGTAACAATTACTATCAATAAATCACAAGAGTAAATTACTTATTGATAATTGGGGATAAGCCCTCTGATCTTTTTCTTGCCTCTTTATCGCCACACTCCACCAACCAATTACCTAGCATTTGATAGCCGTGTTCTGTTAAAACAGATTCGGGATGAAACTGCACACCATGTATTGGGTGGGTTTTGTGTTTAATCGACATCACTACACCGCTTTCACTGCGACCAGTAATTTCTAAATCGTTTGGCAAAGTATTTTCATCAATCGCAAGTGAGTGGTATCTAGTAGCAACAAATGGTGAAGGTATGTTTTCTAAAACTCCAGAGTTGTTATGTGAAACCGCTGAAGTTTTTCCGTGCAACAACTCAGGTGCGCGGTTAACTGTTGCACCATAAGCAACGGCGATCGCTTGATGACCTAAACAAACACCAAACAATGGTTTATTTGTTTCGCCGCAATGTTGAATCATTTCAATTGAAACTCCGGCCGCCTCTGGTGTTCCAGGGCCTGGCGAAATCAGAACGCCGTCATATTTATCTGCCTCTTGAGCGCTGACTTCATCATTGCGCACCACGGTGCAATCTGCGCCTAGTTGCTGGAGGTACTGGACTAGGTTGAATACAAAGGAGTCATAGTTATCGACCACCAGTATCTTGGCGCCAGCTTTACTACCCATACCGGCATTCTCTCGTGTAACCTGCCGCCCATGCCAAAGTCCCGTGTGCGCAAGAAGAAGAAGGACAACCGCCCTGATCTAGTGGCCCCTGAATCAACCCCGCTTGATAAGGAGAGCCCACGCTGGTTGGCCCCGACCATGATCGCCAACTTCTTGATCGGCCTTTTCTGGATCGTCATCTTCTACGTCTCACAGACCCAGTACCCGATCCCAAATATCGGCGCCTGGAACATGGTGGTCGGTTTTGCCTTTATCGGCGTCGGCTTCAGCCTCGCTACCCGCTGGCGTTAATACCTTTTAATTACACTGTTGTAATTCTCCACAGCTTTATCCACCCCTGTTGAAAACGCCCTTCCCCAGCATTTCGCATGCCCACGCCTACCCTTGGCTTCATGATTGAAACCGGTCTAGCGATTCTGGCTTACCTCGTCACCGCCCTCGCCTTGGTGGCCATCACAGCGCGCTCCCTCGAGCTTTATCGAAGAATTAAAGCGGGCCATGCCGACCCAACCCGTAGCGATCAAAAAGGTCGACGTTTTGCTTTGATGACTCGAGAAGTTTTAACCCATGCCAAGATGTTGAACTTCACTGGTTCTGGAATTGCACATTGGTTTGTAATGATTGGTTTTGTTTCTTTATTTGGAACTTTAATAACCGCGTATGGCCAAGTAATTGATCCGCATTTTGTAATTCCATTCATTGGTCATTTTGTGCCTTATGCATTATTTACCGAATTAATTGCTTGGTTAACAGGAGTTGGAATCGTAACTTTGATTGCGATTCGTCAAATAACCCGAATTACCAAAAAAGGTCGCAGCTCCAGATTTTTTGGTTCTGGTTCTTGGAAAGCTTATTTTGTTGAAGCGGTAATTCTAGCCATTGTTTTTTGTGTGATTGCTTTACGTGGATTAGAAGGTGCGTTACTTGGCGATAAGGCTAAACCTTTTGAGTTTGCTTTATCAGCTCCCGCAGTAAACGCATTCGCAGATTTAGATACCGCAACATTAGAGCGTTGGATAATTATTGTCGCGGCAATAAAAATTGTAGTTTCGATGAGCTGGTTTATTGTTGTGGCTGCCAATTTAACTATGGGTGTTGCTTGGCACAGATTCTTAGCGCCTTTCAATATCTTCTTTAAGCGCAATGTTTCGGCAACACCAACCTTGGGTGCACTACCCGAGATGTTGTCACACGGAAAACCAATTGATTTCGAAGATCCTAAAGAAGATGATGTTTTTGGAATCGGAAAAGCCGCCGATATTTCCTGGAAAGGCTTGCTTGATATGGCCAGCTGCACTGAGTGCGGCCGTTGCCAATCACAATGCCCGGCTTGGCACACTGAAAAGCCACTCTCACCAAAGCTCTTGATTATGGCGATGCGCGATCACGCCTTGGCCAATATTCCTAAAGAGGGGCCGATTGTTGGCGAAACTATTTCACCTGATGTTTTATGGTCTTGCACCACCTGTGGCGCTTGCGTAAATGAATGTCCGGTAGATATCGAACACATCGATCACATAGTAAATATGCGTCGATATCAGGTTTTAGTTGAGTCGGAGTTTCCAACTGAACTTGGTGGAACATTTAGAAATCTAGAAAAGGCCGGCAATCCTTGGGGTGCAAACCGCATGGATCGCAACGCATGGATTTCAGAATGTAATTTCCCGGTTGAGGTAATTGATGGCGCGCTGCCAGATGATGTGGAGTATTTGTTCTGGGTTGGTTGTGCTGGCGCCTATGAAGAACGTGCCAAGAAAACTACCAAAGCGGTTGCTGAGCTGCTTTATATGTCTGGTGTGAAATTTGGAGTTTTAGGTGCGCGTGAAACCTGTACCGGAGACCCTGCGCGCCGCGCTGGAAATGAGTTTTTGTATCAGATTCTCTCTAGGGAAAACATTGAAACCTTTAAAGAGGTTTATGTAAATTACAAAGGCAAGAAGAAAGTTGTAGTTACCTGCCCTCATTGCTTCACCACAATCGGTCGCGATTACAAACAACAAGGTTTTGAATTAGAGATGGTGCACCACACCCAACTATTAAATACCTTAGTTAAAGAAGGTAAGTTAAAACCAGTTGCGCCAGCTTCAAAGAAGCTTACGTATCACGACCCTTGTTATTTAGGTCGTCATAATCAAATTTATGAACCTCCCCGTGAACTTCTTGAATCCACCGGTGTTGATTTAGTGGAAATGCCACGCAATAAAGAGCGCTCATTTTGTTGTGGTGCTGGTGGCGGAAGAATGTGGATGGAAGAAAAACTTGGTTCTCGCATCAACATGAATCGTGTTGATGAAGCGATTGCTACCGGCGCCCAAGAGGTCGCGGTTGGATGTCCATTCTGTCGTGTGATGGTTAGTGATGGGGTTAAAGGCAGAGAATCAGATGTTGAGGTTATTGATGTTGCTCAGGCGCTACTTCGTTCGGTTAAGAACGAGAGCGGCCAAAGTTCCACCAATTAATCCACCTAGGTGACCGCGCCAATCCACGCCGCCTAGTACAAATCCGATTCCAAAGTTCAGACCAACAATCACCATGATGGAGCGCCACTCAACTCCGGCGCGCTGTCCAACCATGGCAAGTGCACCAAACAAACCAAAGATCATTCCCGATGCGCCGATTGAGTAAACATAACTTGGATTGAAATACACCGACAGCGCTGAGCCGGAAAGTAAAGAGATTATAAGAATTGCGGCGAATTTATTACGGCCGTAGTAATTCTCTGTGGCTGTGCCTAGCGCATGAAGAGCCATTAGGTTAAAACCTAAATGCCACAAACCTCCATGCACTAAGGCCACTGTTAATAATCTGTAGTACTCACCATTTTCAACATAAAAACGATTGAGTAGAAATCTCTCTTCATAACCAGGGATGATTATTTGAAAAAGATAAGAAACCGCAATTAGAAATACCAGCGAACCTGTTAGTGAACTGGTTTTGGGAAAGCGCATCTAATTAGGATAGTGAAACTGAGTTAATTTTCACCGCTTGCACAGGTCGATCTGCGCCACCGGTTTTAACTTCAGAGATAGCCTGCACAACTTTTTGTGAGGCTTCATCTTTAACTTCACCAAAAATTGTGTGTTTGCGATTTAACCATGAGGTTTCAGCAACAGTTATAAAGAACTGTGAACCATTTGTTCCTGGACCTGCATTAGCCATCGCTAGTAGATATGGCTTGCTAAAAGTTAGTTCTGGGTGAAATTCATCTGCGAATCGATATCCCGGTCCACCGGTACCGGTTCCTAGTGGATCGCCACCTTGAATCATGAAACCTTTAATAACGCGGTGAAAAACTGTGCCGTCGTAAAGTGGTTGATTGGTTTTTTCACCAGTGTTTGGGTTTACCCATTCACGCATACCAGCCGCTAGCTCAACAAAGTTGGCTACGGTTTTTGGCGCATGATTTGGGAAAAGTTCAATAACTATGTCACCCATATTGGTGTGCAAAGTTGCTCTTGAAATAGGTGGCATATCAGTCATTGTTTTTCCTTTCGAAAATATTTTGTGTTGTAAAACAAATTGATAATTAATAATTGTGGAGACAATCTTGTGGAGACAAATTGTGGAGACAATTTGTGGAGACTAGGGGAATCGAACCCCTAACCCCCTGCTTGCAAAGCAGGTGCTCTACCAATTGAGCTAAGTCCCCATATCGCAGCAATTAAAGCGCCGATATGGTGGGCCTAAGTGGACTTGAACCACTGACCTCTTCCTTATCAGGGAAGCGCTCTAACCAGGCTGAGCTATAGGCCCGCAAAACGGAAGCGCAAGGCTACCTGACTTGCGGGCAGGCGCAAAAATAGCACTTTTTTGTGCTTAATTTTGCCCTTCATCTTCGCTAACTCTGGCCAAAGAGACCACATGAGTCCCTTGATCAAGGTTTACGAGACGAACCCCCATTGTGTCGCGACCAGTTTCGCGAACCTCTTTTACTGGTGTGCGCATCACAACTCCACCAGATGTAATTACCAAAATCTCATCATTTTCATTAACAATTAATGCGCCTACCAAACCGCCGCGTGAATCTTCATCAAGTTTTGCCGCTTTCACGCCGATTCCACCGCGACCTTGTGAGCGATATTCATCAAGGTTGGTGCGTTTTCCGTAACCACCATCGGTGGCGGTGAGTACAAAGTTTGATTTTTGATTTTCGCCAGCGCGAATTGTGGACATAGTTAATAGTTCATCACCAGAGCGGAACTTCATGCCGATAACACCAGATGCGGATCTTCCCATTGGACGAAGTGATTCATCATCTGCGGTGAAGCGAAGCGACATGCCTTTTTTAGAGATCAATAAAAGCTCATCTTGACTGGTGATTGCAGAGGCTGCGACAACCTCGTCACTATCTTTTAGTGTGATGGCAATTAATCCGCCGGTACGTGGTGAATCGTATTCAACCAATGGACTCTTCTTAATAATTCCACCTTTAGTAGCGATTACTAAATGAGGAAGTGAGGAGTAATCAGCAATAGAGATTACCGATGCGATATTTTCATTTGGTTTGAAGGCAAGAAGATTTGCAACATGTTGGCCACGTGCATCACGTCCTGCATCTGGAAGTTCATGAACTTTGGCGCGGTAAACCCGGCCTTGGTTGGTGAAGAACAACAACCAATCATGGGTAGATGCGGTGAAGAAGTGTTCAACGATGTCATCTTGTTTTAGCGCTGCGCCTTTAACGCCTTTGCCACCACGGCGTTGTGAGCGATACAAATCAGCTCGGGTGCGTTTTGCGTATCCACCGCGAGAAATTGTTACTACAACCTCTTGATCTGGAATTAAATCCTCTACTGATAGATCAGTGTCTCCAGCAACGATTTGGGTGCGGCGATCATCACCGTATTTATCTGCGATCTCTTTTAGCTCTTCTTTAATTATTGAGCGTTGTTTTGCTGGATCATTGAGAATAATGGTGAGCTCTTTAATCTCCGCCATCAGAGTTTCGTACTCATCAATAATCTTCTGACGCTCCAGCGCTGCCAAACGACGCAGCTGCATATCAAGGATTGCATTGGCTTGGATTTCATCAACTTCAAGAAGTTTCATCAACCCAGCACGGGCCTCTTCTGAGTTAGCGCTGGCGCGAATTAATGCAATAACAGCATCTAAAGCATCTAGCGCCTTCAAATAACCGCGCAAAATATGGGCGCGTTTTTCTCGCTCTGAGAGACGGTACTTAGTGCGGCGAACAATAACCTCAACTTGGTGGGTTATGTAATGACGTACAAACTCATCTAGTCGCAAAGTTCTTGGCACATTATCAACCAGTGCCAACATGTTGGCACCGAATGAGTCTTGAAGTTGAGTGTGTTTGTAAAGGTTATTTAAAACAATTTTCGGTGTTGCATCATTGCGCAAAACAATTACCAAACGTTGTCCGAGACGTTCATTACCTTCATCGCGTACATCTGCGATTCCTTTAATTTTTCCATCTTTAACGAGTTCTGCAATCTTCAACGCTAAGTTGTCTGGATTTACTTGATATGGAAGTTCAGTGATTACCAAACAGGTGCGCTTGTTGATTTCTTCAATCTCAACAACAGCACGCATGATGATTGATCCGCGTCCAGTGCGGTATGCCTCTTCAATTCCTTGTCGGCCAACAATAATTCCGCGGGTTGGAAAATCTGGACCTTTAACAATGCCAAGTAATGCATTTAAAGTTTCTTCACTTGTTGCATCTGGATTTTCCAAAGCCCATTCCACAGCGCCAGCGATTTCACGCAGATTGTGTGGCGGGATGTTGGTGGCCATACCAACTGCGATTCCTGCTGAGCCGTTAACTAATAAATTAGGGAAACGACTTGGTAAAACAACTGGTTCTTGTGAGCGGCCATCGTAATTTGGAATGAAATCAACGGTTTCTTCATCAATATCCCGCATCATCTCCATGGCAAGCGGCGCCATTCGAGCTTCGGTGTAACGCATCGCTGCTGCTGGATCATTTCCAGGGGAGCCAAAGTTTCCATTGCCATCAACAAGTGGATAACGCAGTGACCAGTGTTGGGCTAAACGCACCAAGGTGTCATAAATGGCTCCGTCACCATGAGGGTGATAGTTACCCATAACATCACCGACGATGCGGGAGCATTTGTAATAACCCTTATCTGGTCGATATCCCGCGTCATACATCGCGTAAAGCACGCGGCGATGAACTGGTTTTAGGCCATCACGGATATCAGGTAGGGCACGACCCACGATGACTGACATGGCGTAATCCAGATAGGAACGCGCCATCTCTACTTGGAGGTCAACCGCCTCGATCTTGTCGTGGTTTTCTAAATTTTCCATTTTTAAATAGCTCCCTTAAATATCAAGGAACCTGACATCCTTTGCATTACGTTGAATAAATTGGCGACGTTGTTCTACATCCTCACCCATTAATACTGAGAATAAATCATCAGCGGCTGCGGCGTCATCAAGTGTTACCCGCATTAAAACTCTGTGTGCTGGATCCATAGTGGTATCCCAAAGTTCTTTGGCTGGCATCTCGCCCAAACCTTTGAAGCGTTGGATTCCATCCTCTTTGGGAAGACGTTTTCCGGCATCAACTCCGATTTGAATAAAGCCGTCACGCTCTTTGTCGGAGAAGGCGTATTGAACCGGCTCTTTACCGCCCCACTTAATTTTGTATAGAGGTGGTTGTGCAAAATAAACATAACCTTGTTCGATTAATGGACGCATGAAACGGAATAGCAAAGTTAACAAAAGGGTGCGGATGTGTTGTCCATCAACATCAGCATCGGCCATCAAAATCACTTTGTGATAACGCAACTTAGCGATATCGAAATCATCGTGAATACCAGTGCCTAACGCAGTAATCAATGCTTGTACTTCATTATTTTGTAGCACCCGATCAATGCGTGCTTTTTCAACATTTAAAATTTTGCCGCGAATTGGAAGTACCGCCTGGAATCGTGAATCACGTCCACCTTTGGTAGATCCTCCCGCTGAATCACCTTCCACAATGTAGAGCTCACATTTTTCTGGTTCGGTCCATTGGCAATCAGCCAACTTTCCTGGCATACCGCGTCCCTCTAACAAACCTTTGCGACTGCGAGAAAGGTCCCGTGCTTTACGAGCTGCAATGCGCGCAGTAGCGGCATCGATAGCTTTGCGCACAATCTCTTTGCCCTCGGAAGGGTTTTTTTCAAACCATTCACCAACCGCGTCATTTATAGCTTTTTGGGTAAAGGACTTTGCTTCAGTATTGCCTAATTTTGTTTTGGTTTGGCCCTCAAACTGTGGCTCCGCGACTTTGATGGAAATGATTGCTGTTAAACCTTCGCGAATGTCATCACCAGTAAGGCGATCTTCTTTGCGCCGGATATATCCCCACTCTTCGGCGAATTTATTTACTAATGAGGTTAAAGCGGTACGGAAACCTTCTTCGTGAGTTCCACCTTCTTGGGTGTTAATAGTGTTGGCGAATGTATAAACAGATTCAGAAAATCCGTTGTTCCATTGCATAGCAACTTCAAGTGACATTTTGTATTTAGTGTCTTCAGATTCCAAAGCGATAATTGATTTATGGGTTACACCTTTTGTGGTGTTTAAGTGTTTAACAAAATCAACAATTCCACCTTCGTAATGATATTTAACTTGTAGTGGTTGGCCTTTTTCATCAACATGTCCATTGCGTTCATCGCGCAAGGTAATTGTTAAACCTTTATTTAAAAACGCCATTTCACGAAAACGAGTAGAGAGAATCTCAAATGAAAAATCAGTGGTTTCAAAAATGTCTTCTGAAGGCCAGAAAGTAACTTCAGTTCCAGTTGTTGTGGTTGCTACACCTTTTTCAACCGGTGAGTTTGGAACACCTAATTTGTAACTTTGTTCCCAGACAAAACCATCGCGCTGTACTACAACACTTAAATCACGGCTTAATGCGTTAACAACAGAAACTCCAACGCCATGCAATCCACCAGAAACTGAATATCCGCCATCGCCGAACTTTCCTCCGGCGTGTAAAACTGTTAGAACAACTTCAAGGGCCGGCTTTTTTTCAACTGGGTGAATATCTACTGGAATTCCACGACCATTGTCATTAACTCGCACGCCGCCATTTGCTAAAAGAACAACATCTATTTGATTGCAATAACCAGCCAACGCCTCATCTACTGAGTTATCGACGATTTCATAAACCAGGTGGTGTAGGCCGCGCTCGCCGGTGGATCCGATATACATACCGGGGCGCTTACGGACCGCTTCTAGGCCCTCAAGAACGGTAATCGCCGAGGCGTCGTAAGCCCGCGAAACCTTCTTGTCAGCCACTTAAACCCCTCACCTTTGATAGGACTAAAACCCGCCAGAGACCAACCTCGCCTATTTTTGGAGGTAGGTACCCTCAAATCCTAGTGGTAAATCTCAATAGGGATATGCCAAAAAGGGCAATAATGGTGGATTACAGGGGTTTTTAGCGCTGGAGTGAGGGTCTCTATTAACCAGCAACGATTTTAGCCAAAGGTGTCTCTAGGACCCTGTGCCCCCCGAATGGTTCGCAAGCCGCGCTTCCACGATGGGGCATGGGGGCCGATGATGTTTAACTCTTCAACCACGGCGCCTGGAGCGCTTTGTTGGATCTTTCGCAAAATCTGATCATTCATTAATCGCAGTTGTGTGCTCCATGCTGTTGATGAGGTTTGAATTGTTAACTTACCTTCATACAAAGTGATTGGTGAAGAGTGATCAGCGATTTCTGCGCCAACAATATCTCGCCAATCAGTAAATAGGTTTCCTTCTGCAATTCCTTTTTGCCAATCACGGTTCTCGATCAACTCACTTAATATATTGCTGATTTTTTGTGGCTCACCTAATTCGGTGCGTTCTTCGTTAGAAATCTCTTTACGTTTTCTAGCGCTGGTTCGATAGGAGCGAAATAGTTCGCGAGCAATATCTCTTTTCATAACGCTACTACTTTTCCAGCGGTTACTTTAAATTTATTTCCAGAGATGGTCGCAGGTAAATCATTTTCAACCGCAACAGTGACAAAGGTTTGTTCGGCGTTCTCTGAAATCGCTAATAGTTTTTCTCTTCTTCCTTCATCCAGCTCTGAAAAAACATCATCTAGTATCAAAATTGGTTTATCGCCATCATTTATGAAGAGTTGATAACTTGCTAAACGGAGTGCAAGTGCAATGGACCAAGATTCACCGTGGCTGGCATAACCTTTTACTGGGTGGTCGCCTAAATTTAAAAGTAAATCATCGCGGTGTGGGCCTACGAGAGAAATTCCTCGTTCCCGCTCTTGATAGTTGATTTCATTTATTGTTTCTAGGATTTTGTTTTTGTTCTCGTCCTTGTTTTTTGTGGGGTTGGCGATACTGGATTTATAACCCAGTTTTGCCAATTTCTTTTCGGAAAGATTTTTATAGGCGGCTTGAAAAACCGGTTCTAAATCTGAGATTAATAAAAGTCGGCCTGCTATTAATTCACCACCAAAGTTTGCGAGGTGTTCATTCCATGGTTCTAGCGAGCTTTGTGGGGCACGGCTTTTTAATAGTGAATTACGCTGTTTTAAAGCTCTTTCATAATCTGTAATTACCCCCGCCAACCTTGGGCTGCGTTGGATTAAGAGTTGATCTAAAAACGAACGTCGCTCACTTGGGTCGCCGCGCACCAAATCTAAATCCTCTGGGGAAAAGCAGACGCTTTTAACAATCCCTAATAACTCGCGCTGACTGCGAACTGGGTTTTGGTTGACCTTGGCCCGGTTTGCTTTTGCAGCGTTGATTTCTAACTCCACTAATGTGGTTCTTTCCTCTGAATCAACTTTAGCTCGCACATATGCGCGCTCACTACCTAATTTAACTAAGGGTTGATCTGATGAGATTCGGTGGGATGACAGGAGAGCTAAATACATTAAAGCTTCAATGATGTTGGTTTTACCTTCACCATTTTCCCCAATAAAAATATTTTGGCCAGGTTTTAATGCCAGCTCTAGTTGAGAGTAAGAGCGGAAGTCAGTTAGTGATAAATGTGAGACAAACATTTAAGAGGCATAACGCATTGGCATCAATAGATAACGATATGACCCATCTATCTCACCATCGATCTTGTTCTTTCCTGACAACACCGCTGGTTTGTTAGAACCTGTGAAGGCAATATTTACATAAGTTGTTCCAAGCGCATTTAATCCATCAGCTAAAAATGTTGGGTTGAAAGCGATATCAATCGGTTCGCCGGTATAAGAAATTTGAATTTCTTCCGTTGCTTGCGCTTCATCTCCTGCGCCAGCTTCCAGTTGGAGTGAGTTGTTGGAGAACTTAAGTCTTAGCGGAACGGTTTTGTCGGTAACTAGCGCAACTCGGCGTACTGAATCTAAAAGTGCTGCTACTTCAATTACTGCGGTAGCAATACTCTCTGATGGAAGTAGGTGGCGGTATGGAGGGAAGGTGCCATCTAGTTGGCGTGAAGTCATTGATTTTGACTCGGTTGAGAAGCCAACCAATCTCTCGTTTGCAGTAACTGGTGCGATAGCAAATGAAATGTTTTTGGTGTTGGAAATGGTTTTTGCTGCATCGGCCAATGTGCGTGCGCGTAATAATGCTGTGGTTGCAAGATCTGGGTTATTTGGTGTCCAATTAATTTCCCGAACCGCCAATCGGTAGCGATCTGTCGCAGCCAATGTGATTGTGTCCCTACTGATATCAACATGAATACCGGTAAGTGTTGGTAGTGAATCATCTCTTCCTGCTGCAACCGCAACTTGGTTTACTGCGGCAGAGAAAACATCGCTTGCGATAGCGCCGGATGTTTCTGGCAAGGTGGGAAGGTTTGGATATTCATTAATTGGCAGTGTTGGCAATGTGAATTTTGCTGATCCCGCTGTTACTAAAACTCTTGTGCCATCTAATGTGAATGAAACAGGTTTGTTTGGAAGTGCGCGTGATATTTCTGCAAGTAATCTTCCAGGAACTAAAACTCTACCTTTTTCTTTTACATCTGCAGCAAAACTTGATTTTGCTGAAGTTTCTAAATCGGAAGCACTAAGGGTTACATCTGAAGCTGCATCAATCACAATTCCAAGTAGCGCGGTCATAATTGGTCTGGTTGATAAAGATCTTGAAACCCAATTAACACTGTCGGTTAAAGTTGCGCTATCAACTGTGAACTTCATATTTATAAGCCTAACTTGAACTTGAGTGCTTGACCCCCGAGAGGTTCGCGCACAACCTGTTGTATATCTATAGAAGTATTCGTAGTAACCAACACAGATAACTGTGGGTAAAAAAGAAAACCGCTGTTCAAAGCCATTTTCTTATCCACTTCACCCTTCCTTTTCTGTGTTTAACTCTGTGTATTTGTTGTGGGTGAAAAACCAGCGGTTGTTTCAACAAAACTACCCCCAACCTTTACCAACAACTTATCCACAGATATCCACAGGTTATCCCCAACTACCCACACGGGGTTGTTAAGACTTGGCCTGCATTTTTATCCGGTTTGTGAGCTCAGAGACCTGGTTAAAGATCGACCGGCGCTCAGCCATCAACTGGCGCACCTTTCGGTCAGCATGCATCACAGTGGTGTGATCACGCCCCCCGAAGGTCTGGCCAATTTTTGGCAAGGACAACTCTGTTAACTCACGGCAGAGATACATAGCAATCTGACGCGCATTAACTAGAACCCTAGAACGAGATGTGCCACAAAGATCATCAATTGTAAGACTGAAGTAAGCGGCGGTCTGAGCCATAATCAAATTCGCGGTGATCTCAGGTGAGGTCTCATCTGTAATCAAATCCTTCAAAACAATCTCCGCCAAACTCATATCAACTGGTTGGCGATTTAAAGATGCGAAAGCGGTAACACGGATTAACGCACCCTCCAACTCGCGGATGTTGGTGGAGATTTTTGAAGCTATATATTCCAAAACATCATCAGGTGCATTTAATTTATCTTGCGCAGCTTTTTTACGAAGAATTGCAATACGGGTCTCTAACTCTGGAGGTTGAATATCTGTAATCAATCCCCACTCAAAGCGGGAACGCAAACGATCTTCCAAAGTAGTTAATTGTTTTGGCGGGCGATCGCTAGAGATAACAATCTGTTTGTTAGCATTATATAAAGTGTTGAAAGTATGGAAGAACTCTTCCTGTGTGCGCTCTTTGTTTTCTAAAAATTGAATGTCATCAACCAACAAAACATCTAGATCGCGGTAACGACGTTGGAAGTTAGCTGACTTATCATCACGGATAGAGTTAATAAAATCATTGGTGAACTCTTCAGATGAAACATAACGAACCCTCACGCTGCCATAAAGCTCTTTCGCATACGCACCAATAGCGTGCAACAAGTGGGTTTTACCTAGACCAGATTCACCATAAATAAATAATGGGTTGTAAGCCTTTGCTGGAGCTTCAGCAACAGCAACCGCAGCTGCATGTGCAAATCGATTTGATGCACCAATAACAAATGTTTCGAAAATGTAGCGCGGGTTTAATTGAGAACTCTCAATATTTTTTACCGGCGCTTCTTGACGACCAGTGCCAGCACGTGGCGCTTCAAACTCAACCTCAACAACCTCTGGGTCTTGCGCAGCAACATCAAGTGACTCATCAATAGTCACCGCAATATTTATCTTCTCGCCCAACTTGGCGCTTAACGCATCATTCAAAACGGTTTTTAAACGACTTTCCAAAACATCTTTAGCAAAAACATTTGGGGCGGCTAATAAAAGATTTGATCCACCCTCGCCTTTTAATAAACCCAATGGTTTTGTCAGGGTTAGAAATGCGCGGTTCTGTGGGGAGTCGTGTGAGACGGAGTTGACGACCCCGCTCCACAGTGCGCTTAGGTCCTCTTCGATAACCTCAGATTCAGTTAACGACATCAGACCCTCTTTCATCAGTAATCCACTGGTTTAATCCACCCATTTAATCCACAGGGTTATCCACAGCCTGTGGTCTAAACTTCAACTTTAGCCTTGAAACCATCCACAAAACCTCGAATTTTGCGAGGGCCTGTGGATAGAGGCGGAAAGCTATGCCCTCAGCCCTATAAATGCAAGGGGTTATCCACAATTTCTCAAAACCCACCTTTTGAGGCTACCGTTGCCCCCTGCTCTTAAGGCCCCCTATCGACCATATCGATTCCCTTAAGACCTCAGGTTGGGCCTGAGCCCAATCGGTAAGACCAGATTTAAAACGGTCTTTAAGACAAGGAGTGGAAACACATGAAGCGCACATTTCAGCCAAATAATCGTCGACGCGCAAAGAAGCATGGTTTCCGCGCTCGCATGGCAACCCGTGCAGGACGCGCAGTACTTTCTGCTCGCCGTGCCAAGGGTCGCGCTCGCATCTCCGCCTAAGTTTTAAAACTTACGGCGTGCTAGCAGCCAAAAACCGCCTAACCTCCCGCGATCAATTCGCGCGCGTTACGCGATCATCCATCAAATCATTCACCCCATCTTTGGTTGGGTATTTGTCGGTTGAGGAAAATCTAACTGCGCCAAAAATCGGTTTTGTAGTTTCACGGGCGATCGGTGGCTCAGTAACGAGGCATAAAGTGCAACGCCAACTCCGTCACGCATCACGAGATGCGATGGGTTTACTTCCACAAAGCTCTTTAGTGGTTGTGCGCGCAACAAAAAAGCAACAAAACCCCCAAATTGAAATCCCACAACTTTTTCAATCACTTAACACCGCTGCTTTAAAAAAGGCGGCGCGATAAAAATGAAGCTTTCACAAATCCCTATGTTGCCACTTCTAGGATTAATAAAACTTTGGCAGAAATTTATTGCTCCTGGTCTTGCACCGCGCTGCAAGTACTACCCATCTTGTTCTCATTACACATTCGAAGCAATAAAAAAATACAACATCATTGGAATTTTTCTAGGCGCTTGGCGCGTAATTCGTTGTAACCCATTTAGTCATGGGGGAGTCGATTATGTTCCAGAAACCTTGAAAATAGGGCGTTTTTCGCTCGGAAATGTAAAAATTAAAGAAGGAGCGCGTTAATGGGCGTCATTTTAGATCCCCTTTATTGGATTGTTTCTGGAGTTATGGTGGTTATCCATAAAGCGCTGTCACCGGTTTTTGGTGAAGCAAGCGGTGTTACATGGTCGCTATCAATTGTTGGTCTAGTTATTTTAATCCGCACAATTTTGATTCCGCTTTTTGTTAAGCAAATTAAATCTCAACGCGCACTCACCGCACTGTCCCCTGAGATGAAAAAGATTCAACAGAAATACAAAGATGATCGCCAAAAACAATCTGAAGAGTTGATGAAACTTTATAAGGAACACAAAACAAACCCCATGGCTTCCTGCTTCCCGATTTTGGCGCAAGCACCAATCTTCTTTGCACTCTTCACTGTTTTGAATGGAATTGGAAAAAATCCACCACAAGCGCGCGGTGTATTAACAACAGAGTTAGCAGCACAAGCTGCTAAGGCTGAGTTTTTTGGTGCGCCGATCTCACAAACATTTTTAGGTTCATCAAGTGGTACCGTAAAAATTGTTACCGTATTTTTAATTGCATTAATGTCTTTAACAACCTACACAACGCAGCGTCAGTTAATGGTTAAAGGAATGCCAAAGATGGATTCCTCTAACAACATGATGTTGCAACAGCAAAAAATTATGTTGTATTTATTCCCAGTAATTTTTGCTGTCTCTGGTGTTAACTTTCCAATCGGAGTTTTAATTTATTGGTCCACTACAAACCTTTGGACTTGGGGACAGCAGTTCTATGTAATTAAAAGAAATCCAACCCCTGGCTCACCAGCCTGGGAGGAGCTCCAAGCGAAGAAGGCCAAGAAGGCTGGAACTAACCCAGATACCAACCCAGACGGCAACCAAAGCGAGGGTGGATCTGTGGCTACTGAAGAGCCAAAACAAATCGGCCAACGCCAACAACCTAAAAAGAAGAAAAAGAAAAAGGACAAATAGTTTTAAAAGCCCCAAATCGGGGCAAAACGTACAGGAGATGAGATGAGCGAAGAAAAAAGCAAGGTATCTGGACTTGAAGAAGAGGGCGATATCGCCGCTGATTATCTTGAGGGTCTACTAGATATCGCCGATTTGGATGGCGATATTGAAATTGGTGTGGAAAATGACCGCGCCTCATTGGTTGTGGAGGGTGGGGAGCTTTCCCATCTAGTTGGCCGTGATGGAGAGGTCTTGGATGCGATCCAGGAGCTAACCCGTCTTGCGGTACAGACCTCAACCGGCGAGCGCTCCAGACTTATGTTGGATATCGATGGTTTCCGGGCTGATAAAAAGCGCGCCCTAACCAAACTTGCGCAGGAGACCGCTGATGAGGTTAAAGCCAGCGGCAAGCCAATCAAATTAGCCCCAATGAACGCCTTTGAGCGCAAGATTGTCCATGACACGATCCAAGAGATCGGTCTAACCAGCGAATCTGAGGGTGAAGATCCAGATCGTTGTGTCGTGGTGATGCCAGCCTGAGCGTTTCACGTGAAACCAGCTCAAACCGCTACTTTCCCCAAAGAAGCGGCGAGGCGCTCGCCTACGCAGATCTCCTAGCTACCACCGCAATTAAAAGAGGGCTAATTGGCCCCAAAGAGGCGGAGCGAATCTGGGATCGTCATATTGAAAACTGCGTTCCTTTAACCACCCTTTTGCCAGATGAGGCTGCAACTGTGGCCGATATTGGATCCGGAGCGGGGCTACCTGGAATAGTGATTGCGTTAGCAAAGCCAGGCCTTAAAATTACCTTGATTGAGCCGCTACAACGCAGGGTTGAGTTCCTTTATGAGGTCATCGACCAACTCAAATTAAGCAATGTTTCGGTAATTCGGGCCAAATCCGAGAATGTAAAAGGCTCCTTTAACTTTGTTGTTGCTCGGGCGGTTGCCCCATTGCCCCGCCTAATTCAAACTACCTGGCACCTGGTTGCCCCTGGTGGCTCCTTGCTTGCCATGAAAGGGGAGTCGGCCGCGGCTGAAATGGCGGAGTCAAATCTCTCAATCGGGGTAAAAAACACCCTTCATGAGATAAAAATTGATGAATTACCCCTGGCGCGTGTGGTGGAGCTCAAAAAGGCTGGTTAACTATCCCGCGTGACTGATTCACGTGAAACATCTAGCGCTACTAATACCGCGCCCCGCAAAGTTGTGGGCACAAAGCGCTTCCGTGAACCCATGCCTCAACCCATCTCTACCCGGATTTTTACCGTAGCTAATCAAAAGGGCGGGGTAGGAAAAACCACCTCAGCGGTCAATGTTGCAGCGGCCTTGGCTATGGGGGGCCTGCGCACCCTAATAATCGACCTTGATCCACAAGGTAACGCCAGCACCGCCTTTGGAATCGCACGTGATGAAGTGCAAGGAATGTATGAAGTAATTACCAAAGATTTACCAATTCAAGATGCAGCGTTAAAAATTCCAGGCTTTCCACATTTAGAGGTAATTCCTGCAACACAATCACTGGCAAATGCTGAAGTGGAATTAGTTCCAATGGTGGCACGTGAATTACGTTTGAAAAAAGCATTAACAAATTATTTATCACAAGCTGCAAACCGCGGCGAGAGATTTGATTATGTAATTATTGATTGCCCACCAAGTTTAGGCTTATTAACTATTAATGCATTAGTTGCAGCAGATGAATTACTAATTCCAATTCAATGCGAGTATTACTCACTAGAAGGTTTAACTCTTTTATTGCACACTGTTTCATTAATACAAGAACACTTAAATCCAAATATAAAACTCACAACTATTTTGTTAACTATGTTTGATGGCAGAACTAGATTGGCAAATGATGTTGCAGATGAAGTTCGCAAACATTATCCAGATCAATTAATTGATATTCCAATTCCACGAGCGGTTAGAGTTTCTGAAGCACCCTCATATGGTCAAACCGTTATGACATATGACCCTAGCTCTAATGGTGCAGAGGCTTATGGATTAGTCGCGCGAGAGATTGCTAGACGAGGTGCAGCTTCACTAATCAAAACAACTGAGGTAGGTGTCGGATAATGTCAGCGAAAAAAGGTGGATTAGGAAGAAATTTAGATTCATTAATTCCAACTGCAATTAAATCCACAAGCACCAATGAGATTGTTGCTGATCGTCTAGAGGTTCCGTTATCTGCAATCACTCCAAACCCAAAACAACCAAGAACCATTTTTGATTCTGAAGCATTACATGAGTTAGCGGCATCAATAAAAGAGATTGGAATTTTGCAACCACCGGTAGTGCGAAAAATTTCGGCTGATAAATATGAGTTGATCATGGGAGAGCGCCGTTTTCGTGCGGCAAAACTAGCTGGTTTAAGCAGTATTCCAGTGATTGTTCGCGAGACAAAAGATAATGAATTACTCCGAGAAGCTTTAGTAGAAAATATTCACCGCAGCAATTTGAACTCACTAGAAGAGGCAGCTGCTTACAACCAGATGCTTACTGATTTTGGATTTACCCATGATGAGTTAGCGGACAAACTTGGTAAATCTCGTCCAGTAATTACAAATACTTTGCGGTTATTAAACCTTCCACCATCAGTGCAAAAAAGATTAGCGGCCGGAACTTTGAGCGCAGGTCATGCCCGCGCACTTCTTGGTTTGGCAAATGCAGATGAGATGGAGCGTTTAGCTGACAAAATTATCCATCAAGGTTTAAGTGTTAGAGCCACCGAGGAGTTAATTGCATTAGGTAGCGCTGGTACAAAAGTTGCCGGTAAAAAATCAAAAACTAGAAACCACGGCAAATATCAAGAGTTGGTAGAAAAATTAGAGGATGCGCTAGATACCCGGGTTTCAATTCAAGCTGGAAAAGCTGGCGGCAAAATTGTTATTGAGTATGCCGACGGTCAAGATCTACAGAGAATTGTGGGAGTTATTAGTTGATTTGCGGAATGCCGCGGCGTTCCATCTCTTGCTCTACAACTTTTCCAAGTGAGGCAATTCCTTCTCGGATTCGCTCTGGGGTTGGATAACAATAAGAAAGTCGCATTGACCAACTTCCAAATCCATCTGCATAAAACGCGGTACCTGGAACATAAGCAACTTTGGCAACAATGGCACGCGGCATCATCGCTTTGGTATCAATCTCTGGCGGCAAAGTAACCCAAACATAAAAACCACCCTGTGGTTTTGTCCAAGTCGCAGCTTTTGGAAAATGTTGATCAAGGGACTCCAACATCGCATCCCTACGTTCTTTATAAAGCTTGCAAAATGAGGCGATTTGATCCCGCCAAGGTTGATTGGCTAAGTAGCTAGAAATAGCCATTTGCGAGAAGTTAGATGGGCACAAAATCGATGACTCGGAGGCGATAACTAACTTTTCCCGTAGCGCCTGTGGAACTAAAGCCCATCCAATACGGAAGCCCGGCACGATGGTTTTAGAAAATGAGCCCAAGTAGATGACATTTTCTGAATCCTGCGCACGCATAGCGTTGGGAGAAGGGCGATCAAAGCCCAACAAGCCATAAGGGTTGTCCTCCACAATAAAAATCTTCTCTGAACGGCAAATTTCCAGAATCTCAGTTCGGCGCTCCGCGGTTAACAAAACACCAGCTGGATTTTGATAATTAGGAATCAAATACAGGAACTTAATTTTTCGCCCTTGATAACGCAGGGTTTTGATCGCATCACGCAGCGCATCAGGAATCATTCCATTGTCATCCATTTGAACATGAACCACACTGGCTTCGTACTGGGAAAATGTTCCTAGCGCGCCAACATATGAAGGTGCCTCTACCAGCACTACATCACCTGGATCAATAAAAATTCGCGAGATTAAATCAAGTGCTTGTTGTGAACCGGTGGTTACCAAAACATCATTTGGGTTAGCGCGAATTCCCTCTAGCGCCATCACATCACAAATTTGTTCACGCAGAACAGGATGGCCTTGACCGCTGCCGTATTGCAAAGCTTCTTGTCCATGTTCGCGGATTAATTTTTCAACAATTCCCGCCATCATATCCATCGGAATCGCAGTTAGATTTGGCATTCCACCAGCTAAAGAAACAATTTCGGGACGGGAAGCAACTGCGAATAATGAGCGAATCTCGCTAGGTTTCATATGAGCGGCGCGATGCGCATATCGCTCAGTTAAATTTTCTGGCGCGTGAGTTCGGTAGCGCTCTACTTCATCGGAACTCATTGGGGAATTGTGCCACAAAGAATAACTTTCTTGGGCTTAGTTTTAGCTGCGAATTCCTGCTTTTCGCAAATCCTCTATCCGTAAAGTTCCAGTTTTTGCATCCTCTTGCGCCGATAAATACATTCTTTGAATTGCAACAACTAAACCTTCTGCGATCACATCACGAAAATTGGGGTCAGCCAATCTTGAGGCATCTTTAGGGTTTGAGATGTAACCAATCTCTAATAAAACCGTGGGCGCTTTGGTAAGTCGCAACAAATCCCAGGTTTTGGCATGGGTACGCGCATTTAATAAATCAGTTCTGGCGATTAATTCACGTTGCACAATAGTGGCGAACTTTTCACCAACTACTGAGTGAATTCCATGCAGCTCGCTACCGTAAAAATAAGTTGATAAACCAGAGGCTTTTTCATTTCCATAAGTATCAGCGCTTACTGAAATAACAAGATCTGCCTCAGTGTTATT
>JBDKIY010000015.1:0-24380 GCA_039796875.1 Actinomycetota bacterium | reverse complement strand
ATGGGGGTTAATGCTCATAATGATTATGCTGATAGAAAAAACAAACGCAAGAGAATTGAACCTATTCATCCAGAGTTAAGCGAAGCTCTTAAAGATATTCTCGACGACACTTATGGATTGATTGTTTATCAAGAGCAGGTAATGGCAATCGCTCAGAAACTTGCCGGGTTCTCACTTGGCCGCGCAGATCTCTTAAGAAAAGCCATGGGTAAGAAGAATAAAGAGATTCTCGATAAAGAGTACGTGCACTTTGAGGCCGGCATGAAGTCCAATGGTTTTTCAAATGTTGCCATAGAGGAGCTTTGGAAGACCTTGATCCCGTTCTCTGATTACGCCTTTAATCGGGCGCATAGCGCGGGTTACGGCGTAGTTTCATTCTGGACCGCTTATCTCAAAGCTAATTACCCAACTGAATACATGGCAGCTCTCTTAACAAGCGTGAGAGATGACAAGGATAAATCCGCTCTGTATCTAAATGAGTGTAGACGTATGGGTATCAAAGTTTTGCCTCCCGATGTAAATGACTCAAATGGTGAATACACTCCAAAGGAATCAGATATTCGCTTCGGTTTAGCTGCAATTCGCAATGTGGGAGAAAATGTTGTGGCCTCTATTTCCCGAAATAGAGAGGAAAAAGGTAGATATCAATCTTTCGGCGATTTCTTGACCAAAGTGGATGTTCAGGTTTGCAACAAGAAAACTATTGAATCACTAATCAAGGCAGGCGCTTTTGATTCTATGGGTCATTCGCGAAAAGGTTTGATGAATATTTATCTTGAAGCCATTGATTCTGTTATGGAGACTAAGCGCGCTGAGTCCATTGGACAATTTGATTTATTTGGGGGAGCAACCGCAAATGCCACCTCTGGAATTTCAGGCATCGCATTGGAAATTGATGTAAATGAATGGGAAAAAGCTTTGTTGCTTTCTTATGAACGGGAGATGCTTGGTTTATATGTTTCTGATCATCCTTTACTTGGCGTTGAACATGTCCTCAAATCCGCAACTGACATTTCAGTAAGCCAGATATTTGATGATGGCGTTGGCCATGAACAAGTTGTGACTATTGCCGGATTAATTACAAGCGTGCAAAGAAAAGTCAGTCGACAAGGTCAGTCTTGGGCCATTGTTACGATTGAAGATTTAGAAGGCGCAATTGATGTTCGCTTCTTTTCTAACACCTACCAACAACATGCCCTTAATTTGATTGAAGATCGGATAGTTGTGGTGCGCGGCCGGGTGGATAAGAAAGAAGAAACTCCTCAAGTTACCGCACTTGATTTATCCATTCCTGATATTAATCAAGCACCAATCGGACCATTCATTATTCGACTTGAGGCTGAGCGTTGCACGCCACCTGTGGTAGACCGCATGAAAGAGATTTTGAGATCACATCCCGGAACCAGGGAAGTTCATCTAAAGATTGAAGGTGGAAATAAGAACACCGTGTTGCGACTAGATGATGGATTGAAGGTCACCGCTTCTCCTAGTTTGAGCGCTGATTTGAAATCAATTTTGGGCCCAGACTGCTTGGTTTAGCAGCTGAAGTATCGGCATACATTTATTGGTGCCCGCGAAACTTGACCCGGCTTTAGACTGTGCCAGTGAGCAACAACTCCCTAATGCGTGAATTGGATTTGCGAGGTCAGCACCTCTCGAAATCTGAATATCAAAACTTGTTGCCGCGCGCCGAAATGGATATCGCTAGCGCTTTAGAGGCAATCGCTCCTATTTTGACAGCGGTGGAAAAAGGCGATGAAAACACTCTTAAAGATCTTAGTTTGAAATTTGATGGGGTAGCACCTGATTCCATAAGAGTTCCACAGCAGATTATTGATTCTGCATTAGACACTTTGGATCCCGCCCTAAAGGTAATTATTTTGGAGTCAATTCGTAGAGTGAGAGTTGTGCACGGCGATCAAGTGCGAGGAATTACCAATACCAAGGTAGTTGATGGCGGTGAGGTGGAAGAGCGTTGGATTCCTGTTGATCGAGTTGGCCTATATGTTCCTGGTGGAAGAGCGGTTTATCCCAGCTCAGTAATTATGAATGCTGTACCTGCTCAAATTGCAGGTGTACCAAGTATCGCTTTGGCATCACCAGCGCAAAAAGAAAATAATGGTTGGCCCAACAAAACTATTCTGGCAACCTGCGCCTTGTTGGGAATAACTGAGGTTTATGCCATGGGTGGCGCGCAAGCTATCGCTGCATTTGCTTATGGAGTAAGAAATGGCGCGGAAGAAGTTTTACAGCCGGTGGATTTAGTGACCGGACCAGGCAATATTTATGTCGCGGCTGCAAAGAGAGCATTGCGCGGAAAAATCGGAATTGATTCCGAGGCTGGACCAACCGAGATTGCCATCGTGGCAGATGAAACAGCGCGCGCACCTGAAGTTGCTGCAGATCTAATTAGTCAGGCCGAACACGACACTATTGCTGCCGCGGTATTAATCACCGATTCTGTGGAGTTGGCGAAGCAGGTTCAAATTCAAGTTCAGGCTAGAACTGCAAAAACTAAACATGCTGCTCGTATTTCAGAAGCGCTGAGCGGTATTCAATCGGCCATTGTTATTACCGATAACTTGCAACAGTCTCTTGATATTGCCAATGCCTACGCGGCAGAACACCTAGAACTTCAAGTCGCTGATCCATATAAAGCAAGCAAACAGATTCGAAATGCGGGGGCGGTATTCCTAGGTCGCTTTACTCCAGTTTCACTCGGTGATTATTTGGCTGGCTCTAATCATGTGTTGCCTACTGGGGGCTGTGCTTGCCACTCAAGTGGTTTATCGGTGCAAACATTTCTACGTGGACTGCACTTTGTTACTTACAACGAGAGAGCATTGCGTGAGATTTCATCAGGTGTAATCGCTTTCGCCAACTCTGAGGATTTACCGGCACATGGTGAAGCAATTTCCGCTCGTTTTGAAGCGACAGAGAGTTAATCATGGACTCCAAATGGCCTGATTGGTTGGCGATTAATGAGAATCTTCGAGAACTCTCTCCATACGGAGCACCACAGATTCCAGCTGAGGTAAGACTCAATACCAATGAGAATCCTTTTTCATTAGAACCAGAGCTTCAGTCTGCAATCATGACTGAGATATCCGAACAAGTTGCGCACTTAAATAGATATCCAGACCGGGATGCTGTTGAATTGAGAAAGTTATTGGCAGATTATGTAAATGAGAGCTCCAAAACCAATTTGACGTTGGAAAATATTTGGGCCGCCAATGGAAGTAATGAAATCCTGCAGAGTATTTCTCTAGCTTTCCAAGGTGCAGCAATGGGCTTTGAGCCTTCCTACTCCATGCATCCCTTAATCTCTAAAACAGTAGGCAAATCTTGGATATCAATTCCGCGTGGCAAGGATTTCGCATTTGAGGTTGAAGTTGCCATTGCAGCAATAAAGCAGCATCGCCCTGGCCTGATCTTTCTCACTACTCCAAATAATCCAACTGGCGATTCAATTTCTTTGTCGGATATTGCACAGGTTGCCAATGTAGCGCTTGAATTTAATGCAATTGTGATTGTCGATGAGGCATATGCTGAATTTTCCAAAGTTCAATCCGCCGTACTTTTATTGTCAGATCATCCAAACCTAATTATTTCGCGGACCATGAGCAAGGCTTTCGCCTTTGCCGGTGCACGCCTCGGATACATGATCGCCTCAAAAATCTTGGTTGAGGCTATGTTGTTAGTGAGACTGCCGTACCATCTAAGTGATTTAACTCAGGCCGCTGCTCGAGCAGCTCTACGTAACCGTGCCAGCCTGCAGCGCGAGGTAGAGCAACTCAAAGTTAATCGAGACAAAGTAATTTCACAGTTGCGTGATTTGCAGCTGAAGGTAATTGAGTCAGATGCGAATTTCATTCTCTTTTCAAATTTCGGCATGCAGGCATCCGAGCTATGGAAAGCGTTAGTGGATAAAGGTGTGTTGATTAGGGATGTAGGAATTCCTGATCACCTGCGAGTGACAGTTGGCACGGCAGCAGAAAATGAGCGTTTCATCCTGGCCCTGCATCAGGCCTTAAAAGCCTAAATTCAAACCTGGTAGCGGGACGTGTTATCCATGGGGGATAATTCTGCGCATGACAAACCCGAGAGTTTCACGAGTTGAGAGAACCACAAAAGAATCATCGGTTCTAATCGATTTAAAGTTGGATGGCACAGGCATCATTGATGTAAACACTGGAGTCCCATTTTTCGATCACATGATTTCTCAGCTGGGCAAACATTCAGGTTTCGATTTAACTGTTAAAACCACCGGCGATGTTGATGTCGATTCACACCACACAGTTGAAGACACAGCACTCGCATTCGGTCAGGCGCTTCGCGAAGCATTAGGCGACAAGTCAGGAATCAGACGTTTTGGAAATTCTCTAGTTCCACTAGACGAAGTATTAGTTCAGGTCGCTTTAGATCTTTCCGGTCGCCCCTACTTAGTGCATCGCCAACCAGAGATCGTTGAATTAATAGGAACCTTTGACACTACTTTGGGAAGACATATTTGGGAGTCAATTGTTGCCGAAGCAAGAATTGGTTTGCACATAAGGGTTCTTGAAGGTCGTAACGCACACCATGTTTTAGAGGCGCAATTTAAAGCCGTTGCTCAAGCCTTCAAGGATGCGGTTGCTTTAGATTCCAGAACTTCAGGAGTGCCTTCAACCAAGGGCGTTCTTTGATAGCGATTCTGGATTACGGATCAGGCAACATCAGATCCGCGCAGCGCGCATTTCAACGCGGTTATAAAGAGGTTGTCGTGACCTCCGACTATCAGACAGCGCTGAAATCTAACGGGTTAGTAATCCCAGGTGTCGGCGCATTTGGTGCATGCATGCAGGGACTACGGGCTGTGCGCGGCGATGAACTTATTAAGGAAAGACTTTCTAGTGGGAAAAAAATTTTTGGTATATGCGTGGGGATGCAGATTTTGTTCTCGGAGAGTTCTGAGCTGTATGAGGGCAAAACCGTAAGTGGTGTAGGAGTTTTTTCTGAGAAGGTTGAAAAGTTATCTGCACCAGTATTGCCGCACATAGGCTGGAACTCACTATCTGATGCAGATAAAAGCTCAATTTTTTCTACTGTTGAAAAAGAGCTGTTTTATTTTGTGCATTCCTATGGCGTAAATCAGGCGGTTGAAAATGCAACAAACATCTATTCCGAGTACGGTAAAAAGTTTGTGGCAGCAGTTGAAACGGATTTGATTACAGCAACTCAATTCCACCCAGAAAAGAGCGGTGTCGCAGGATTGAAACTAATCGAAAACTGGGTAAATAGATTATGAAGCAACTGGAACTTCTTCCTGCGGTTGATGTTAGACAAGGTCAAGCGGTTCGCTTGGTGCAAGGAGAGCTTGCGGCGCAAACAAATTATGGCAATCCTTTGGATGCAGCTTTAGATTTTCAAAATGCGGGCGCGCAATGGATACATCTGGTTGATTTAGATGCTGCATTTGGAACCGGTTCAAATCATGACTTGCTAGCTGATGTCATCGGCAAACTTGATATCAAAGTAGAGCTCTCTGGCGGTATTCGCGATGAAGAGTCTCTGGCGCGAGCACTCTCAACAGGTTGTGCGCGAATAAATCTAGGAACTGCTGCGTTGGAGAATCCAGATTGGACCGCCTCGGTTATTTCACGTTTTGGAGATCGAATTGCAATTGGCCTCGATGTACGTGGTCATACTTTGGCAGCCCGTGGTTGGACCAAAGAAGGTGGCGACTTGTTCGAAACTATGAAGCGTCTGGATGATGATGGTTGCGCCAGGTATGTTGTTACTGATGTGAATAAAGATGGGACGTTGCAGGGCCCAAACTTAGATTTACTAAAAGAGGTTTGCGCAGCTACCTCAAAGCCAGTAATTGCATCAGGCGGAGTATCAAAGCTAGAGGATTTAGCCCAGCTTCGGGAGTTGACTGATATCGGTGTTGAGGGCGCAATTGTTGGAAAGGCTTTGTACGCAGGAGCTTTTACTTTGCATGAGGCAATTGAACTTGCCTATGGTGTAAATAAGAGTTTGGAAAATTAATGACACTGGCCACCAGGATTATTCCTTGTCTAGATGTCTCAGAAGGACGGGTTGTAAAAGGTATTAATTTCCAAAATCTAGTTGATGCCGGAGATCCAGTTGAAATGGCCCGCATTTACGACGTCGAGGGCGCTGATGAAATTACTTTTCTGGACATAACAGCAAGTGTTGAGGGGCGGAAAACAACGCTGGAAGTAGTTCGTCGTACCGCTGAGGAGGTATTTATTCCACTTACTGTAGGAGGTGGAATATCTTCGGTGGAAAATGTTGATGAGTTGCTCCGAGCTGGCGCAGACAAAATCTCTCTCAATACCGCGGCAATAAAGAATCCCAACCTGATTAATGAAATAAGTGCCAGGTTCGGCAATCAAGTGATTGTAATTTCAATCGATGCGCGACGAGGTCGCACTAGCTCTGGCTTCGAAGTGACTACTCATGGCGGAAGAAATGCCACTGGAATTGATGCATTGGATTGGATTAAGCAATCTATAGATAGAGGCGCAGGGGAAATTCTCTTGAATTCCATGGATATGGATGGAACTCGTGCGGGATATGACCTAGAAATGATTAGAACTGTTAGAGAGATTTCGACGATTCCAGTAATTGCAAGTGGTGGTGCTGGCGATATTGAAGATTTTGGAAAAGCAATCGAATCTGGAGCAGACGCTCTATTGGCAGCTAGTGTCTTTCATTTTGGAATTTATCGAATCAGCGATATCAAATCGGATTTAGCGCGCAAGGGTTTCCCAGTGCGCCAAATCTCGAAATAGGGGATGATGGAGTTATGAACTTGGACGAAATCTTTGCCGATGACAAAACACTTTTGCCGGCGATAGTCCAAGAGGTTGATTCAAAAGAGGTCTTGATGCTCGCTTGGGTTAACAAAGAAGCTTTAGACAAGACCATTAATACTAAGAAGGCCACCTTCTGGAGTCGCAGCCGGAATGAACTTTGGGTAAAGGGCGAGACTTCGGGAAACTTCCAAGAGCTCGTCTCAATTAAATTTGATTGTGATTCGGATTCCTTTTTATTTTTGGTGCACAGTCATGGACCGGCTTGTCATACAGGAGAACAATCCTGTTTCTATCGAGAAATTGAATTACCAAGATGAGCTTGATGTCATTGGCAGAGTTTCGCGAACATGCCAAAAATTTCAATGTCATACCAGTTGCACAAAGTTTTTTGGCTGATAATGAAACGCCATTAACGCTTTACACCAAGCTTGCAGGCAATCGGGAAAACACTTTTTTGCTGGAGTCCGCTGAGCACGGTGGCGCTTGGTCGCGCTATTCCTTTATAGGGGTTGCTAGTGAAGCAACACTTACTGAGAAAAACGGGTTAGCTCATTGGTTAGGCGTAATGCCCGCTGGTGCACCAAACGACATTGATCCACTGAAGGCATTTCAAATTGCCAGTGAACATTTACGTTCACCAAATATCGCGGGCCTGCCGCCACTAACTGGAGGCTTAGTTGGATACATGGGTTATGACGCGGTGCGCAGATTGGAGAGGCTGCCTGACTTAACCACAGATGAGTTAGAGCTACCAGAAATTGCCTTCATGCTTACTAGCGATCTTGCTGTCTATGATCACTTAAAAGGATCGGTAACTTTGATTGCGAATGCAATTAATTGGGATGGCTCTGATGACAGAGTAGATGAAGCATACGATTCGGCACTCGCCAGACTTTCACAGATGCAAAAAGATTTGAAGAAAGAAATTTCCAGCACCGTCGCGGAAATTCCTGTAAATCAAAAGCCAGACTTCGCAGCAAATTTCACAAGCCAAGAGTTTCAAAATCGAGTTTTGCAGGTCAAAGAAGAGATTAAATCTGGCGAAGCTTTCCAAGTTGTTTTGTCACAAAGGTTCACGATTGATTGTTCGGCAGATGCGATAGATGTTTATCGTATGTTGCGCTTGAGCAACCCCAGTCCTTACATGTACCTATTCCGATTTGCTGATGAGGTAAGTGTCGTGGGATCCAGTCCGGAAGCTTTGGTAAAAGTAAATGGTGATGAGGTGATGGTGCATCCAATTGCTGGCACCCGTAAGCGATCTGCAATCCCCGAGGAAGATTTACGATTGGGAGAAGAGTTGCTAGCTGACCCCAAAGAACGAGCTGAGCATTTAATGTTGGTTGATCTTGGTCGAAATGATTTAGGTCGGGTTTGTAAAGCCGGAACGGTAAATGTTGTTGAATTCATGCAGCTTGAACGTTATTCCCATGTAATGCACATCGTTTCGACAGTTACCGGGGAATTGGCAGATGACAAATCACCGGTTGAATCTTTGTATGCGGTATTTCCAGCCGGAACATTATCGGGAGCGCCAAAACCACGGGCGATGGAGATTATTGAATCTAACGAACCGACACGTCGTGGTATTTATGGTGGCGCTATTGGATATGTTGATTTCGTAGGAAATCTTGACACCTGCATCGCCATTAGAACCGCGGTAATCAAATCTGGCAAAGCCTATGTTCAAGCCGGCGCTGGAATTGTGGCTGACTCAGATCCGCAAAGCGAGTACGAGGAATGTCTAAATAAAGCTGCAGTTGTTTTGGCAGCAGTTTCATCAGCAAACAGAATTAAAAAGTTATGACGGTTCTTGATTCGATTGTGCAAGGAGTTCTCCAAGACCTCAGTCTGCGACAGATTCCGATTAATCAACTTGAGGAGCAAATCCTTCAAGTTGGCAAACCGCGCAGCGCTTTGGCATCTCTACAGAGCCGCCCGCTATCAATAATTGCAGAGGTGAAGCGATCTTCCCCCAGTAAAGGTGAGCTGGCACAGATTCCACAGCCTGAACTTCTCGCGCAAACTTACGAGAGAGCTGGTGCCGCAGTCGTCAGTGTTCTTACTGAGCAACAGAGGTTCGGTGGTTCGTTGGCAGATTTGCAGTTAGTGCGTTCAAATGTAGAAATTCCAGTTTTGCGAAAAGATTTCATTGTTAATGAATATCTAGTTAAAGAAACTCGCGCCAGCGGTGCTGACTTAATGCTATTGATTGTCGCAGCCCTGAGTCCAAGTCAACTTCGTGATTTACATCAGTTGGCGGTCGAGCTTGGAATGCAAGTGCTTGTTGAGGTGCATGATGAAAAAGAGCTTGAAATAGCTCTAGCAATTAATCCCGCAATAGTGGGCGTTAATTCGCGAAATCTAAAAACGTTAGAAATTAATCTCGAAAATTTCTCCAAGTTGCTACCTTTGATTCCAAGCCACATATATAAAATTGCTGAATCAGGTATTTCAAGCCTGGAAGATGTGCGCTCTGCAAGGCGCGCAGGAGCCGATGCAATCTTGGTAGGTGAGACTCTCGTTAAGTCAGGTGCACCAGATAAGACAATCAAAGAATTTCTCAATATCGGCTCAGAGAGCCTTCATGAGAAATAGGCCGTAGAATCCAAATATGGAGCGCACGGAGATCCTGGGTCATTTTGGCCAATTTGGTGGACGGTTTGTACCCGAAGCTTTAATTGCTGCGCTGGAAGAGTTAGAGGCGGCGCATGTTGCTGCAAAAAGTGATTTGGATTTTCAAAACGAGTTAAGTGAATTGCATCGAACTTACACAGGAAGACCATCAATAATCACAGAGGCAAAGCGATTTGCACAGCATGCTGGTAACGCAACAATTCTGTTAAAACGAGAAGATTTAAACCACACTGGAAGTCACAAGATCAATAATGTTCTTGGGCAAGCTCTGCTTACAAAACGCATGGGCAAAAAACGAATAATTGCCGAAACTGGCGCAGGTCAACATGGCGTCGCATCGGCTACTGCGGCGGCTTTGTTGGGCTTGGAATGTGTCGTCTATATGGGTGAAGAAGATACAAAGCGCCAAGCGCTAAATGTTGCGCGTATGAAGTTGCTAGGTGCATCAGTAGTACCGGTAACCACTGGATCTCGCACATTGAAGGATGCAATTAATGAAGCAATGCGCGATTGGGTAACTAATGTCGACACGACACATTATTTACTCGGTACAGTTGCTGGACCGCATCCATTTCCAACAATGGTGCGGGATTTTCATCGCATAATTGGAGTGGAAGCTAGAGCGCAAGTTCTAGATTTGATGGGTCGACTTCCTGATGCGGTATTGGCATGTGTAGGTGGAGGTTCAAATGCAATTGGGATTTTTCATCCATTTATCGAAGATAAAGGCGTGCGCTTAATTGGCCTAGAGGCTGGTGGCTCAGGTGTCGAGACCGGCAAACATGCCGCAACAATTACCGGCGGATCACCTGGAGTACTACATGGAACTCGCTCTTATGTTCTGCAAGATGAGAATGGTCAGACCGTTGAATCACATTCAATTTCTGCTGGTTTGGATTACCCAGGTGTTGGACCAGAGCACGCATTTTTACATGAAATAGGAAGAGCTGAGTATCGCGCAATCACAGATGATCAAGCCATGCATGCATTTGCGCTCTTATCTAAAACAGAGGGCATCATTCCTGCTATTGAAACCGCCCATGCTCTAGCTGGAGCGCTACAAATAGGAAATGAACTTGGTTCGGATGCGGTTTTGTTAATTAACCTGTCTGGTCGAGGCGATAAAGATGTACAGACCGCCGCAAACTATTTTGGCATTCCGCTTTAGATTAGTTAATTAATATGAATAGCAAATTGCAAGCTGCATTTGATAGAGCTAAGAGCGAAAACCGTGCAGCATTAATTGGCTATATGCCGGCGGGTTTTCCAAACCTGGAGTATTCCAAGAAAATTATTAAAGCAATTGTTGATGGGGGAGTAGATATTGTTGAAGTTGGTTTCCCATATAGCGATCCAGTTATGGATGGCGCAGTAATTCAACAAGCCGCAGAGATCGCGTTGCAAAATAAAACCTCACTCAAAGATGTTTTCGAAGTTGTAAGCAGCATTGAGGTCCCAGCTTTAGTTATGACTTATTGGAATCCAATTGAGAGAGCCGGAGTTAAAGAGTTTGTCTCTGGATTAGCAAACTCTGGTGGCGTTGGTGTAATCACACCTGATCTAACAATTGAGGAGTCGGAAGATTGGATTTCCGCAACGGAGCAAAATGAAATTGGCCGCGTTTATGTAGTCGCTCCCAGCTCCAGCGATATTCGTTTGCCTAAAGTAGTTGAAGCTTGTTCAGGCTTTGTTTACGCCGCCAGTTTGATGGGAGTAACTGGTGCAAGAGCTGCGGTTTCTGGAGCGGCCCAATCGCTTGTCGAACGGGTTCGCAAACATACATCGATGCCGGTTGCTGTCGGCCTTGGGGTATCAACTCGAGAGCAGGCGGCTCAAGTCGCTCAATATGCCGATGGCGTTATTGTGGGCTCAGCCTTTATTAAGTTGGTTTTAGAGGCCGCCGATGAGAAAGATGCTTTGGAACGGGTTAAAGTACTCGCATCTGAGCTCGCTCTTGGGGTCAGAGGTCAATAGCCTCGTAATCAAAGATGAAAAGTTAAAAAGCAAAGAAGGAGTCAAAGTGCCAAAAGAACCACGCCCTCGTAATAACCGCAAAGAGAAGAATGCGGGCGATACCGTCACTAGAAATATCGTGATTGGCATGGTGGCACTCGTTGTCCTCTCCGGCCTTATTTTCACCGTAATTGATAAGAGAAGTTCCTCAGAAGTAGCACTGCCTGCCACTATCGAAAGTATCGACTCATCAAACAACGGCGCACCTCTAGTAGGTACCGTTAGCGAGGAAAACGATTTTGGTATTTCTTTCAATGATGCAAACCCCTTCCAAATTGATATTTGGGAGGATTTCCAATGCCCATACTGCAAGTTTTTTGAAACTGAAATGAATGATTACTTGGAAACTTTAATCCGTGATAACCAGGCAAAAGTTGTTTATCACATGGCTTCCTTCTTGGGACAAGAATCCGTTCGCGCTGCTAACGCCGTGAACTGCGCTGTTAGCGAGGGACGTTTCATTGAATATCACAGAGCGCTCTACGAAGTTCAAGCCAGCGAAAATAGCGGAATATTCTCGAATAAGAATCTGATCGAAATTGGAAAGCGATTAGGCATAACTTCGCCAGAGTTTGAGAGCTGTGTTAATGATTTGAAGTTTGCCGAGACGGTCACAAATGTAGGCAAGTCCATGAAGGAAAATGGCGTGGAAGGCACCCCAACCGTCTTTCTGAATGGCAAACAGTGGAATCGCACCAGCGCTGATTTCAAAGTTGATGAGTTTAAGGCGGCGGTGGAAGCAGCTAGATCTTAATGTTCGCTGCAATTCCATCACCCTCACAATCGCAATTTGAAATTGGTCCATTAACTTTTCACTTTTATGCGCTTTGCATAATTCTTGGAGTTTTGGCAGCGGTTCTAATTGGTAACAAGCGTTATGTTTCATTTGGCGGACAACGCGGCGTAGTCGGTGATGTCGCGGTTTTTGCGGTTCCAGCGGGAGTAATTGGTGGTCGGGTTTATCATGTTATTACCTCGCCAGAAAAATACTTTGGTAGTGGCGGTGAACCGATGGCGGTCTTCTTTATCTGGGAAGGTGGCCTCGGAATTTGGGGGGCAATAGCTCTGGGTTTTGTCGGCGCTTACTTTGCCTACAAAAGACATCCAAAAAATAACGAAATAGCTTTTGCGAAATTTGCAGATGCATTAGCTCCCGGCTTGTTGATTGCACAAGCCATTGGTCGCTGGGGTAACTGGTTCAATAAAGAACTCTTCGGAGGACCTCTAGTTGCGCCATGGGCACTAGAAATTCCAGCACCATATAGACCCATGGGTTACTCAAACTTCGAGAGTTTTCATCCTGTCTTTTTATATGAATCCATCTGGTGCATCCTGGTCGCAGTTTTTCTGATGCGAAGTAGCAAAATCAGAGCTCTTCCCGCCGGATCAATCTTCGCCGCATATGTTGCTCTCTATAGTTTTGGTCGGGGATTGATTGAAACGATTCGTATCGATGACGCTAATCTAATTTTGGGGCTCAGATTAAATATTTTCACTAGCGTGATTCTTTTTGTACTAGCACTCATTTACATTTTAAGGACCAAATCTGCCCAACGAGCTGAAGATAAAGCGGTAAAGTAAAACTATGGGTTTAGAGGAGATTCACCTACGCAATGAGGATCATCGCACTCATAGGGCTGGATGGTTACGTGCCGCGGTCTTGGGTGTAAACGATGGATTAGTTTCAACCGCTTCATTGATGATTGGTGTCGTTTCCGCACAGAAAAATGATTTGGTTGTCACAGTTGGTCTGGCTGGAATAGCAGCTGGCGCAATGTCGATGGCGGTGGGTGAGTATGTTTCGGTGCGTTCACAAAATGATATTGAAGAGTCAGATCGCAAACTTGAGGTCGAACATTTAGCGATAGACCCGGAAGGCGAGTTAGAGGAATTAACTCAGATTTATCAGAGCCGCGGGCTATCCCGAGAGACCGCCCAACAAGTAGCAAAAGAGTTACATGAACATGACGCACTTGGCGCGCATTTGCGTGATGAGCTAGGTCAACATGAAGCTACCAAAGCCCGACCATTACAGGCGGCGATTGCATCAGCATTGAGCTTTACAGCTGGTGGATTGATTCCACTGCTTGGAGCGCTGGCACCGAGTTTGGGAGAAAAAGCTTTTTCAATTATCGGCATCACCATGCTTGGTCTGATTTTGGCCGGCTTGGTTAGTGCCAAGACAGCTGGCTCGAGCTTTATTCGCACTACCGGGCGCATTCTCTTCGGCGGTATTTTGGGTATGGCAATTACCGCCCTGGTTGGTCAAATCGCTCATGTTTCAGGAATCTAAGCTCAAAAAAGCACTCTTGCATCCTTAGCGATTCTCGCAACTTGTTGATAGATTTCGCGTCCTCGGGCCATTGCCGTCCCACAATTCTTTTCCATCAAAGCAGGGACAAAACGTGGCGATCAACTCCGGATTTTCTGCAATCCCAAGTGCTCAGGGTTTATACAACCCAGCTAATGAGCATGATGCTTGCGGTGTTGCCATGGTGGCCACTTTAAACAAAATAGCGACCCATGAAATTGTGGCGCAGGGTCTTACCGCCCTAAGAAATCTAGAGCATCGCGGTGCATCAGGCGCCGAAGTAAATAGTGGCGACGGTGCAGGAATCCTTACCCGTATTCCTGACGAGTTTTTTAGAGCGGTTGTCGATTTCAAATTACCCGAGTCTGGTTCTTATGCAGCAGGAATCGTTTTCCTTCCTAAGGATTTCACTAACAAAGCGCATATTGCGCAGTTGGCGAAAGAAGAGGGATTAGAAATCTTAGGTTGGCGTGAGTTGCCAATTAATCCATCATCTCTTGGCGCAACCGCATTATCGGTAATGCCGCATTTTGAACAGATATTTGTCTCTAGCGTTGATGGCTATTCAGATTTAGATCTTGATCGTCGAGCATTCTGCTTCCGCAAGAGAGCAGAGCACGATCTTTCAATTTACTTCCCATCACTTTCATCCAGGACCATTGTTTATAAAGGAATGTTGACTACCGGGCAGCTTGAAGAGTTTTTCCCGGATCTTTCCGATGAGAGATTTAAGTCTCCACTCGCGCTAGTTCACTCACGATTCTCAACCAATACTTTTCCATCATGGCCCTTGGCCCACCCTTACAGATTTATCGCCCACAATGGCGAAATAAATACCGTTAAGGGAAATAGAAATTGGATGGCTGCTCGTGAGGCTTTGCTAGAAAGCGATTTGATTCCGGGGGATATCAAGAGGTTATTCCCAATCGTCGATCCTGCCGGCAGCGACTCTGCTTCTTTTGATGAGGTACTTGAGCTGCTGTATTTAGGAGGCAGAACTCTCCCGCATTCCATTTTGATGATGATTCCTGAAGCGTGGGAAAACCATGAAACGATGCCAGCACAATTAAGAGATTTTTACCGATTCCATGCATCACTGATGGAGCCATGGGATGGCCCAGCCTGTGTGACATTTACCGATGGAAATCAAATCGGCGCCGTTCTTGATCGCAACGGTTTGCGTCCTTCGCGATTCTGGGTAACTGATGATGGATTAGTTATTCTCGCCAGCGAAGTTGGTGTTCTAGATGTGCCTCAGGAAAAAGTGGTTCGCAAAGGAAGATTACAACCGGGTCGAATGTTTTTGGTTGATATAGCAGCAGGCAAGATCATTGAAGATGAGGAGATAAAAAGCTCTTTAGCAAACAACGCTCCTTATGGTGAATGGTTACATGCGGGAATTATCAGACTTTCTGATTTGCCGGCTCGCGAGCACATTATCTATCCGCACTCTTCAGTACTACGTCGTCAGAGAGCTTTTGGATATACCGAGGAAGAGCTGCGCATAATTATTTCCCCAATGGCCAAAGCGGGTATTGAGCCAATTGGATCAATGGGTACAGACACTCCAATTGCTGCTCTGTCAGAGAAATCAAGATTGTTATTTGATTATTTCTCACAATTATTTGCACAAGTAACCAATCCACCGCTTGATGCAATTCGCGAAGAGTTGGTTACCTCACTAGGTGGCTCAATAGGACCAGAACACAATTTGCTAGATCCAGGACCAGCATCCTGCCGCCAAATTTCTCTGGCCTTCCCAGTTATTGACAATGATGAGTTAGCAAAAATAATTCATGTCAATGAAGAAAATAATCACCCGGGACTCACAGCTCATGTAGTTCGGGGATTGTTTCCAATTGCAGAGGGCGGCGAAGGTTTAAGAGATCGCATAGAAGAGATTCGCGCAGAGGTTTCCGAAGCCATCAAAAACGGCGCTCGAATAATTGTTCTCTCAGATCGAGATGGCGACGCGGAAAACGCACCTATTCCATCACTGCTGCTTACCTCAGCTGTTCACCACCATTTGATTCGCGAAAAGACTCGAACCAAAGTGGGGCTGGTAGTTGAAACAGGTGAAGTTCGCGAAGTGCACCATGTTGCATTGTTGATCGGTTATGGAGCGGCAGCGGTAAATCCTTATCTGGCGATGGAAACGGCAGAGGATTTGGTTTTGCAGGGAGTGATTACCGGAATTACTCCAGAGAAAGCGGTTAAGAATTTAATTAAGTCTCTTGGCAAGGGCGTTTTAAAAGTCATGTCCAAGATGGGAATTTCCACTATAGCTTCTTACACAGGAGCTCAAGTTTTTGAAGCAATTGGTTTATCACAAGCGGTTATTGATGAGTACTTCACAGGTACAACCTCCAGATTAGGTGGCGTTGACCTATCGGTAATTGCGGAAGAAACAATTGCCAGACATCACATCGCCTATCCGCCAGGGGGAGAGGTGCCCGGTACAAAACGTCTGCCAATTGGCGGCGAGTATCAGTGGAGACGAGAGGGAGAGCCACATCTCTTTGATCCAGAAACAGTCTTTACTTTGCAGCACTCAACTCGAGCCAAACGTTATGATGTTTTCAAACGTTATACAACCAAGATCGATAATCAATCCAAATCACTTATGACTTTGCGTGGTTTGTTTTCATTCAAGGAAGGTGTCCGACCTCCTGTTTCAATTGATGAGGTCGAATCAGTAGCTCAAATTGTTAAACGTTTTTCAACGGGTGCAATGTCTTACGGATCCATTTCCCAAGAAGCACATGAAACTCTCGCCATTGCGATGAATCGTTTGGGCGCTAAATCAAACACCGGTGAAGGTGGCGAAGACCCAGCGCGATTCAAGCCGGAAGCCAATGGAGATTCAAAGCGTTCAGCAATCAAGCAGGTTGCATCGGGCCGTTTTGGTGTAACTAGCGAGTACTTAGTTAACGCCGATGATATTCAAATCAAAATGGCGCAAGGCGCAAAACCCGGCGAGGGCGGTCAACTTCCAGGAAATAAGGTCTATCCATGGATCGCCAAAGTTAGACATTCCACCCCTGGCGTTGGGCTCATATCTCCACCTCCTCATCATGATATTTACTCCATCGAGGATTTGGCGCAGTTGATTCATGATTTGAAGAATGCCAATAAAGATGCGCGTATTCACGTGAAATTGGTAGCTGAAGTTGGAGTCGGCACAGTCGCTGCCGGAGTAAGCAAAGCTCATGCTGATGTAGTTCTAATTTCCGGACATGATGGTGGAACAGGTGCATCACCGCTTACCTCATTGAAGCACGCGGGAGCGCCGTGGGAGTTGGGCTTGGCGGAAACACAGCAAACTCTCTTGCTAAATGGATTACGTGATCGAATAGTTGTCCAAACTGATGGTCAGATGAAAACTGGACGGGATGTTGTAATAGCAGCTTTGTTGGGCGCAGAGGAGTTTGGATTTGCCACCGCGCCACTTGTTGTTTCAGGTTGTGTAATGATGCGTGTTTGCCATCTAGATACTTGCCCCGTTGGAGTTGCTACTCAAAATCCAGAGTTACGTAAACGTTTCACGGGCAAACCAGAGTTTGTAGAAACTTTCTTTGAATTTATCGCCGAGGAAGTCCGTGAACTTTTGGCACAGCTTGGGTTTAAAACATTGGATGAAGCAATAGGTCAGGTGGAGTTGCTTGACACTGCAGCAGCGGTTGAACATTGGAAAGCAAGTGGTCTTGATTTATCACCAATTTTGGCACTTCCTAAGGTTGCAAAAGATGCCGCTCGCAAAAACACAACTAAGCAAGAGCATGGACTAGAGGGTGCACTTGATAACGAGTTAATCTCTTTGGCTTCAACAGCACTTGAAAAAGGTGAGCCAATCAAGCTTTCACTTGATATTAGAAACCGCAATCGAACAGTTGGAACAATGCTGGGTTCTGAAATTACAAAACGTTTCGGAGGATCTGGACTTGCTCATGACACCATCGATATTACTTTCCATGGTTCAGCTGGGCAGTCGCTAGGTGCATTCATTCCTAAAGGTTTGACCTTGCGGTTATACGGCGATACCAATGATTATCTTGGTAAAGGTTTATCGGGCGGTAGGGTAATTGTGCGACCTGATGAACGAGCAACATTTAACTCGGAAAAAAATGTTATTGCCGGCAACGTGATTGGTTACGGCGCGACAACCGGTGAAATTTTTGTGCGCGGCAAGGTCGGAGAGCGATTCTGCGTTAGGAACTCGGGTGCAACCGCAGTTGTAGAAGGCGTGGGAGATCACGCGCTGGAGTACATGACCGGTGGAACAGTAGTAATTCTTGGCGAAACGGGAAGAAATCTCGCCGCCGGAATGTCAGGTGGCCGGGCTTTTATCCTCGACTTAAATCCAAATCTGGTAAATAAAGAGATGGTAGATATTTTGTCGGTTCCAGCAGATCAATCAGAAACATTGCATGCCTTGATTTCTAAGTTCTTTGCTGAGACCGGGTCTCAAGTTGCTCATCAGTTATTACAAAATTGGTCAGATGGATTGCAGAGATTCTCAATGGTAATGCCGCGAGATTATGCGCGAGTACTTGATGTAATAGACAAAGCAGAGAGATCAGGAAAATCTGCAGAGCAAGCAATTATGGAGGTGCTAAATGGCTGATCCAAAAGGTTTCTTAAACAATGGTCGTGAAACTCCAAAGCGCAGACCGGTCGATGTGCGCATCCGTGATTGGAAAGAGGTTTATGAAGAGCAGGAGTTTGGCGTCCTGCAAAAGCAAGCCAGCAGATGTATGGACTGTGGAATTCCATTCTGTCATCAGGGCTGTCCACTTGGAAATTTGATTCCAGAGTGGAATGACTT
Source organism: Actinomycetota bacterium (assembly GCA_039796875.1). GTDB lineage: Bacteria > Actinomycetota > Actinomycetes > Nanopelagicales > Nanopelagicaceae > MAG-120802. Next base: position 5,770 of record JBDKIY010000015.1, on the reverse strand, counting down.
GATTTGGCGAAATGAAAAACTTGATGCCATTGATCGTTTGCACGCTACTAATAATTTTCCAGAGTTCACGGGTCGACTTTGCCCAGCGCCATGTGAGACCGCATGCGTTCTCGGTATAAATCAGGATCCGGTAACAATTAAACAAATTGAACTCAGAACTATTGAGGAAGCTTTTAATTCAGGAAACGTAAAACCGCTTCAGCCAGATCGCATGACCGGTAAAACCGTTGCGGTAATTGGCTCTGGTCCTGCTGGACTTGCTGCCGCTCAGCAACTCACCCGCGCCGGACATACTGTGGTTGTTTATGAAAGAGCTCCGAAAATTGGTGGCTTACTGCGTTATGGAATTCCAGAATTCAAAATGGAAAAAGCAATCTTGGATCGCCGTCTAAATCAGATGCAAAGAGAAGGCACCCGTTTTAGACCAGGTGTGAATATCGGCACTGATATATCTGCAAAGGATTTGAAGAACCGATACGACGCAATTGTGCTGGCCGTTGGAGCAACTCAATGGCGTGATTTAGATATTCCGGGTAGATCTTTTAATGGAGTTCATCAAGCAATGGAGTATTTGCCATGGGGTAATAAGCAGGCGCTTAATGAGCTACCTGAAAACCCGCCAATCAATGCACAAGGCAAACATGTAATTATCTTGGGCGGTGGCGATACAGGTGCTGACTGTTTGGGCACCGCTATACGACAAGGCGCAGCAAGTATTACTCAAATTGAGATCATGCCTCGTCCAACAGAGGAAAGGCCAAGCACTCAGCCTTGGCCAACTTATCCCATGGTGTACCGAGTTAGCAGTGCTCATGAAGAATCAGGCGAGCGACTCTTTTCAATTTCAACTGAAGAGTTCATGGGCGATGAATCAGGAAATCTGCGCGCATTGAAAATTGTCGAGACCAAGTTTGTTGATGGGAAATTTGAAAAAGTTCCTGGAACCGAACGTGAGCTCAAAGCGGATCTCGTATTTCTTGCCATGGGATTCACTGGAGTTGAGAAAAATGAATTAGTCACAGGTTTGGGACTAGAACTAGATCAACGCGGAAATATCGCACGCGATGCGAATTATCAAAGTAGTGTTGAAGATGTATTTGTTTGCGGTGACGCTGGTCGCGGTCAATCACTAATAGTTTGGGCAATTGCTGAAGGCCGCAGCGCTGCTGCAGCAATTGATCGCCAATTGATGGGAAGTACTCAACTTCCGGCACCAATTGAGCCAACCGCGCGTCCATTAACCGTTTAATTACCTGCTTTTCGCTGAGATTTCGATATACGAGAGAAATGGAATAAAATACGCAAATGCGCCGCGCGAAAATAGTTTGCACAATGGGACCCGCAGTTGAAAGTCCGGAGAAGGCAGCGCAGCTCGTGGCCGCTGGAATGAATGTAGCCCGCCTTAACCTCTCTCATGGTGGTTATGACGAACACCAAAACCGTTTGGATTTAATTCGCAAAGCTGCGGCCGATGCTGGAAAGCCGGTTGCAATTTTGGTTGATTTGCAAGGCCCCAAGATCCGTTTAGGACGATTTGAAAATGGTCCACATGATTTAGCTAGAGGCGACATTTTCACTATCACCACCGATGAAATTTCCGGAACCAAAGAAAGAGTTGGGACTACATACAAGGGATTACCCGGAGATTGCAAAGCTGGCGACCGCATTTTGATTGATGATGGAAAAGTAACAGTTGAGGTTGTTGAGGTAAAAGGTAACGATGTAATTACTAAGGTCATCGAACCTGGCCCAGTTTCAAATAACAAAGGAATAAATCTTCCTGGTGTTGCAGTATCTGTTCCAGCAATGTCTGAGAAAGATAAAGAGGATTTACGGTGGGGATTGAAGGCGGGTGCTGATTTCATAGCTCTTTCATTTGTTCGCTCCGCCAAAGATATCGATGATGTTCATGTAATCATGGATGAGGTTGGCATTCGCTTGCCAGTTATTGCGAAAATTGAAAAGCCACAGGCCGTTGATAACCTGGAGGAAATCGTTGCGGCTTTTGATGGAATTATGGTGGCGCGTGGTGATCTCGGAGTCGAGATGCCGATCGAAGATATTCCATTGGTGCAAAAACGTTGTGTGACTTTGGCGCGCGAGATGGCAAAACCTGTAATCGTTGCCACCCAAATGCTTGATTCCATGATCACAAATTCACGTCCTACACGCGCCGAGGCAACCGATTGCGCGAACGCAGTACTTGATGGCGCGGACGCATTGATGTTGTCGGGAGAAACTAGCGTTGGATCATTTGCGATTGAAGCGGTGCAAACCATGGCTCGCATTATTGAAAAAACGGAACAAGAAGCTCTACATCTAATTCCTGCATTACAACACAATCCACGCACTAAAGGTGGCGCAATCACAAAGGCAGCAACTGAAGTGGGTTCAACTGTTGGCGCAAAATTCCTTGCAGCATTCACAAAATCTGGTGATTCAGCGCGTCGCATGTCTCGTCTTCGCAGTGCTATTCCGATTTTGGCACTTACGCCAGATGCATCTACTTTTAATCAAATGTCCCTGACATGGGGAGTAGAGCCGATATTGACTCCATTGGTCACTACGACAGATGAAATGGTTAAACAGGTTGATGCCATGGTTTTGGAATCTCAGCGTGCATCAAAAGGTGAATTAATTCTGATTGTCGCAGGCTCACCTCCGGGAATTCCCGGCTCTACCAACGCGATGCGGGTGCATCAAGTTGGAGATGCCGTAGGTGGCGTGGCCCCGGCGTATCGCTAGAATTACGACCCTGCACCAGCCTCGGTACTCCAACGGTAGAGAGGGCAGTCTCAAACACTGCATAGTGTCGGTTCAAATCCGACTCGAGGCACATGACAAGTAACACTTCGGCTAAATACAAAATTTTGGTTGCCGAAGATGAAACTTTAATTCGGATGGATCTGGTTGAGATGTTAGAAGAGGCCGGATACGAAGTAGTTGCACAGGCAAGTAACGGGGAAGAAGCGGTTGCACTAGCAAATGAACATAAACCTGATTTAGCAATTCTTGATGTAAAGATGCCCGTATTAGATGGGATTTCAGCCGCCGAAAAAATAATTTCAGTTGCTCCGGTATTAATGTTGACCGCATTTAGCCAAAAAGAATTAATTGAACGCGCAAATGATGCAGGTGCCATGGCTTATGTTGTAAAACCATTCACGATTAATGATTTATTGCCTGCTATTGAAATTTCCATAAGTAGACATCGCCAGATGAAATCTTTAGAGGCTGAGGTGGCCGATCTCTATGACCGCTTAGAGACTCGAAAAGTCATCGATCGCGCTAAAGGAATATTGATGCAGGCCCTGAAGCTCTCCGAGCCGGAAGCATTTTCTTGGATTCAACGTGCCGCTATGGATAGAAGAATCACTATGAAGGAAGTTGCCGAGGCGGTCATAAACCCATCCGCCGCCTTAGATAAGTAATCGCTGGCAGGTTGAAAACGCATATAAATCTTGAGCAAAAACATCTCATATAACGAGAAAGTTATGCTCTTTCAGCGTCACTTTCCTTGTGGAAAAGGTTGGTCTGCCGTTAGCCTTCACCCCTCCCTGTCCCAGGGGGCATGATCATGAATGAAAGGCATTAAATGAAGAAGCAACGCTTAATTTCAGTTGCTGCCGTAATCGCACTTGCAGCAGGTTCTGCTGTTGCGGTTGCTCCAGCATCGAATGCAGCAGCTAAGACCATCACTCTGGCGTTCCAGGGTCCGCTAACTGGTGAAGAAGCATCAGTTGGTCAAGATGAATTAGCTGGTATGCAATATGCAGTTAAACTCTTTAACGCAAAAAATAAAGGCAAGTATGTAGTCAAAATTGTTCAAGCTGACGACCAGGGTGATCCAGCACAATCTGCAAAGGTGGCGCCAGGAATTGCATCAAACAAGAAGATTATCGGTCTTGTTGGAGCGGCTTATTCAGGTGCGACAATTGCAGCACTTCCTTATTACAAGCAGCGCAACCTTGCAATGATTTCACCATCAGCAACTCGCGTGTCAATTACTGACCCAGCTGCAGGAAACATTGGATTCCCAGTGTTCCACCGCATCCCACCAACCGACAGAGTTCAGGGACCAGCACTATTTAAATTAGCAACCAAGGGTGTTCCATCACCTAAGGTTTTCGTAGTTGATGACCAATCTGCTTACGGCGTTGGCCTTGTTGATTACATGAAGCCAAAAATTCCTGCTGGTCAATCAGCTGGATTTGATAGCGTTTCTGACAAGACAACAGACTGGTCTGCAACGATCTCCAAGATCAAAACAGCAGGTGCGAACGTTGTTATTTATACCGGCTACTTCCCACAGGCTGCACCATTCTTCAAGCAGCTTCGTGATAGCGGATACACCGGAATCCTTGCAGGCGGCGACGGCGTACTAAGCCCAAGCTTTGTAACTCTTGCACCAGCGTCAGTTCTCGAGGGTGTTCGCCTAACCGCTGGAACAGTTCCACTTGCAGAAATCTCTGCAAAACTTGAAGCTGATTTCAAAGCAAAGATGGGCAAGGCTTCAGGTGTTTATGCAGCTGAAACCATCGATGCAACTAACGTATTCTTAGCCTGTATCGCAAAGGGTGTTTCAACTCGCGATGCAATGCTTAAGTGCGTGAAGTCATACAGCGGCAAGTCACTAACCGGTTCCACTATTAAGTTTGATGCTTATGGTGATGTCGCTGGTGGCGTGTTGAATGGCTTTGAGGTTAAGGGTGGCGTAATCAAGTTCACCGGACCTGTAAAGTAAAAAAGTAAGAAAATAGTTTTCGGCAGGCTCTCTCCTAGAGAGCCTGCCGAAACTCAATTTCAAAATTTTAGATAGGAACTTAGACGCCTTGATAGGAAACTTTCTAGATCAATTCTGGTCGCTCACCTTTGGTGGCCTAAGCCTTGGCTTCATCTATATTCTCATAGCGCTTGGTTACACGATGGTTTACGGCGTTCTGAGAATGATTAATTTTGCAAACTCCGAAATCTTCATGGTTGGCACATTTGCCACAATAATCATTATTAGAGATGTTTTTAAATTCACTCAAACCTCAGAGTACGCCACGGGTTTTAGGCTCTGGTTAATTCTTGGCACTGCACTGATTTTTGCCATGGTGGTATCTGGAGTTCTTTCTATGTTTGTTGAGTTAGTTGCCTATCGCAGATTACGGCGCATGAACTCTGGAATTTTGGCTCCACTTATCTCAGCCATTGGTGTATCTATGGTGCTTGCGGAGAGCGTTCGAATTCTCACCGACTCAAGACCTGTTGCAAGCCCACGCGCAATGGAAAAGAAATTTCTCGGACAGTTTTTTGATGCAGGAATCCGAATCGATAACACAATTATTGTAGTTGCAGCACTTCTTTTATTTGCAGCACTAATCACATTCGTAAACAGGACTCGCATGGGTAAAGCGATCCGCGCCGTTTCTATGAACCCGAATGCAGCTCGATTGATGGGTATCAATATTGATGGCGTAGTTTCTGCCACATTTTTGGTTGGCGGTCTAATGACAGGTGCGGCTGGCTTCTTTTATGTTTTAAAGTATGAAAACACCTCATCAAATATCGGTTTTGAATTAGGTATTGCAGCGTTTACCGCTGCGATCTTGGGCGGAATCGGCAATATTAAGGGTGCGTTTTATGGCGGTTTGGCACTCGGTTTACTAGAAACTTATGCCTCATTCTTCCTTGGCACTCAATGGAAGGCTGTGACTGTTTTTGTTGTTCTAGTTCTTATTCTCTACACCAGACCGAACGGGTTATTCGGTGAAGCGCTAACTCA
>JBDKIY010000014.1:0-25249 GCA_039796875.1 Actinomycetota bacterium | reverse complement strand
CCAAGATTGTTCGCAATTTTTCTCAACTCAGGGAGAAGCAACGCAGAAAGGTCGCCAGAATCTCGCCGAGCACTCTTTGTATCTGCCATTTATGGTTCTTTTCTAGACTTTGAAAAGTCTTTTGATTTTTGATTTACAACTTTTGCTGTAAAACTTAGGTATAGCTAAGGGATTTTTAAACGGTTTTTGTGATTGTGGGCTCAGTTGCCGCCCTACGAACCTGAAATCTACCAGCCGAGCTCTAAAAACCCCAAATCGCTAAACATTAGAAACCTGCGCGCCCAGGGTAGAAATCTCTAAATCCAACGGGGTGAAATGCTCCCCGGCCGTACGCACGATGTCATCATGCTCAGCCGTACTTCCTGTGTGTAGAACTAATACCGATGGCCCAGCCCCGGAAATCATGGCTGGCACGCCAGCACCTCTTAATTTGTTCACCAAGTCAACGGAACGTGGCATCCCATCTCGACGATATTGCTGATGCAAATGATCTTCGGTAGCTGCAAACAAAAGTTCCGGTCTAATAGATAAAGCATGTACTAACAAAGCGCTGCGGCCAGCATTTATTGCTGCATCCTTATGGGGAACTGAATCTGGCAACATCTTGCGGGCTTTACCGGTAGAAAGTTGAGTGCTGGGCATTAAAACTAATGCGCGAATACTCGGATCAACGGTAACTCGGGTAGCGCAACCGGTTGCGACTCCAACTCGATTCTCCATCCATGAAATTGTTGCTCCGCCTAATGCTGCCGCAGAAACATTATCTGGATGTCCTTCGAGATCGGTTGCTAGCGCCACCAAATCATCATCATTCATCAAAGTACTTCCCGATAAAACCAAACTGCGTGCCAAAAATAATCCGCCGATGATTGCCGCCGCCGATGATCCAAGACCACGGCCATGAGGAATGTTGTTGAGCGCACGTAATGCGATTCCGCGCGGCTTGCCTCCCATAAACTCAAAGCCCGCCATCATCGCTTTAATAACTAAATGCTTTCCATCTTTCTTAACTTCATCAGCACCTTCACCAGTTACATCAACATCAAATACCTCTTCATCCAGTATTTGAGCCACATAAATATCGCGCAACTCAAGAGCTAAACCCAAAGCATCAAATCCTGGCCCCAAATTAGCTGAACTGGCAGGAACGCTAACCTGCATTGGGGTTGCTTTATAAGTTAAACGATCTTTGAATCCGCGCGACATCGTTATGCCAATCCGATTACTTCTGCTGCTTTTTGCACATCGACTGGGATGACGGTTGGAGAGGCTGCGCCATCCAAAACCCACTGCACATCTTTCAAACCATTACCGGTAACAGTAATAACAATCTTCTTATCCTTGGGAAGTTTTCCTTGAGATTTATATTTGAGAAGACCCGCAATTCCTGCTGCGCTAGATGGCTCCACAAAAACGCCTTCTTTAGCAGCGACTAAACGATATGCGCTAAGAATTTCCTCATCTGAAACCATGTCGATGACACCTTTTGATTCATCTCGGGCCGCGACTGCAAAATCCCAAGATGCTGGATTTCCAATTCGAATTGCGGTTGCGATGGTTTCAGGATTTTTTACAACTTCGCCGCGCACAATTGGCGCTGCACCTTCTGCTTGAAAACCCCACATCTGTGGCAAGGATTTAGTGATGCCGTCGTTGCGATATTCCTGGTAACCCTTCCAATATGCCGTGATATTTCCAGCGTTGCCGACGGGAAGTGCATGAATGTCTGGTGCGAATCCCAAAGCATCAACCACTTCAAAAGATGCGGTTTTTTGTCCCTCGATGCGATAAGGATTTACTGAGTTAACAAGTGAGACTGGATATTTTTCCGATAACTCTCTGGCTAAATCGAGACAATCATCAAAATTTCCATCAACCTGCAAGAGCTTTGATCCATGTGCAATGGCTTGTGCCAACTTGCCCATCGCGATCTTTCCTTGCGGAACTAAGACCACCGGAGTCATTCCCGCTTTAGTCGCATATGCAGCAGCGCTGGCCGAAGTATTTCCAGTGGAGGCGCAGATAACAGCTTTTGCACCATCCTCTGCCGCCTTAGAGATGGCCATCGTCATACCACGATCTTTAAATGAACCGGTTGGATTTGCTCCTTCAAACTTTAACCAAACCTGGTTATCTAACATCTCAGATAAAACACAGGCATAAATTAAAGGTGTGCCACCTTCACAAAGGGTGACCACTGGGGTTTTCTTACTGACTGGAAGTCGATCGCGGTACTCCTCAATCACTCCACGCCATTGATGAGCACCTTTTTTCTTGAACAAACTCACTTGGCACTTCCTTCGATTCGCAAAACACTCTCTACATTTTTCACAACTTCATTTTTCGCTAAAGCGGCAACAGTTCCCTGCAACGCTTTTTCTGGAGCGGAGTGGGTAGCCACAATGAGCTCTGCGCTATCGCCTCGACCTGATTGAAGTACGGTCTCGATAGAAACCTGACTGGAGGCAAATAGTTGAGCAACTGTTGCTAAAACACCAGGTTTGTCGGCGACCTCTAACCTAATTAGATAGCGAGAATTAACATCATCAATCGGGGCGATCGCTAAGTCTGCGTAATCAGTCTCGCCATGTCCTTCAACACCGCGCGCTTTATTTCTAGCAACTGCGATTAAATCCCCCAGCACAGCGCTGGCGGTAGGTGCGCCACCTGCGCCGCGACCATAAAACATTAACTCCCCTGCTGATTCGGCCTCGACAAAGACCGCGTTAAATGCATTGCGCACCGCAGCAAGAGGATGTTGCTTTGGCACCAAAGTTGGGTGAACTCGAACTGAAACTCGATTGTCTTTAGTTAACTCTGCAATCGCTAATAATTTGATTACATGGTCCATATCTTTTGCAACTGCAACATCGCGGGCTGTTAACTTGGAAATTCCCTCACAATAGACATCATTTGAAGTGACGCGAGTATGAAACGCTAAACCAGCAAGAATCGCAGCTTTTGCAGCTGCGTCGTGACCTTCGATATCCGCGGTTGGATCAGTCTCAGCAAACCCCAGCGCCTGCGCCTCTTTTAATACATCGGCGAACGCAGAGCCATCTTCATGCATTTTGGTAAGAATGTAATTAGTTGTGCCATTTACGATGCCCATAACTCTATGAACATGATCGCCAACTATTGATTCACGCATTGGTCGCAGAATAGGAATAGCGCCACCAACAGCGGCCTCATAATAAAGATCTACACCATTCTTATCAGCGGCCTCAAAAAGTTCTGCTCCATGCAATGCAAGTAATGCTTTATTTGCAGTAATTATAGATTTACCATTTTTAATCGCGGTAAGAATTAACTCTCGTGCCGGTTCAATGCCACCCATTACTTCAATAACGATGTCGATATTTGGATCAGTCACAACATCTTGCGCATTTGCGGTGATTAATTCGGCCGGAACATTTTCGCGTTTGGTAGCGAGATTCTTGACCGCAACTTTTGTTAATTTCAATGTCGCACCAGATCGCGCAGCGAAATCTCCGGAATCTTCCTGAAGCAGTCGCGCCACATTTGAGCCAACAACCCCACAACCCAGCATTCCTACACTTAAGGATTTAGCGTTTGGGGCTTTACTTGCGCTACTCATGCCTGATCTCCAGAGTTTGGTTTGTTTAGTAATGAGATTGGTGCCTCATCCACCTCTAAGGCTAGAAGGTCTTGATGAGTTTCACGGCGAATGATGGTGCGCGCCGTCCCATTTACCACCGCTACTACTGGCGGTCTTGTCATGTGGTTGTAGTTGCTCGCCATGCTGCGGCCATAAGCGCCGGTTGCTGGGGTTGCTAACAAATCCCCCGGCACGATGTCGGAGGCCAGCTGCACATCTTTAATGACAATATCGCCGGTTTCGCAGTGTTTACCAACAACTCTGGAGGCTCGCTGCTGCGCAACGCTAATGCGATTAGCTAGTGCAACTGAGTATTGCGCTTCATAGAGAGCGGTTCTTATGTTGTCGCTCATGCCACCATCAACTGATACGTACCAGCGTTTTGTGGTGTCTTCCAATGTGACTTCTTTGGTCGTGCCAACCTCATACACGGTAACCATTGATGGACCAACTATGGCGCGGCCCGGTTCAATTGAAATTTTCGGAACCGCAATACCAAATTTTGTGCACATTGTTTTTACGGCCTCGGCTAGTTGAGAGAGCGCAGCATCAGCAGATATTGGATCATCGCCATCGACATATGCGATGCCGTAACCACCGCCCAGATCTAGTTCTGGAAGTTCAACACCAAACTCATTTTTGTATTTGGCCAATATTTCAATTAATCGACCGGCTGAGGTAATAAACGCATCTGCGTCAAAAATCTGCGAACCGATGTGCGCATGGAATCCGGCCAACTTAAGTGACTCATGTTTTGTGGTTGCCAAAACCGCATCCCAGGCAGCACCTGAAGCGATTGAGAATCCGAATTTCACATCTTCGTGCGCGGTAGATATTGCTTCGTGTGTGTGCGCTTCCACACCTGGCGTTAATCGCAAAAGAACTTTTTGCACTACCCCTTTTTGATGAGCGATTCGGGCAACTCTTTCAATTTCATGCAATGAATCCATGACAATTGTTCCAACTCGATAATCAATCGCATCTGAGATTTCCAAATCAGATTTGTTGTTGCCATGTAGTTCTATGCGTTCGGCTGGAAAATTTGCCGCTTTCGCTACTGCCAACTCACCGCCTGTGCATACATCTAGCCCCAAACCGCATTGCTCAATCCAACGCGCGATTTCCTTGGAAATAAAGGCTTTTGCTGCGTAATAGGCGGAACCGGACTGGGCACCAAAGTTTCGCACCAAACTGTCTTGCCAATCTTTGGCGCGAGTTTTGAAATCTAATTCATCTAACACAAAAACTGGCGTACCAAATTTGCGCGCGATTTCAGTGAGTGCACAACCACCAATAATTATTTCACCATCTATTTGGGTGGTGGTTAGTGGCCAGATCTTGGAATTAAGTTGAGAGGTCATGGTTACATCCGCTCCGGAGCGCTAACGCCCAACATCGATAATCCATTGTTGATCACTTGGCGAGTAGCTTCACATAAAACAACACGGGTGCGATGAATATCTGAAATTGGTTCATCCCCCATCGGCAATACCCGGCAATCGTTGTAGAAGCCGTGATAAAGTGTTGCGAGCTCTTCAATAAATCTAGCAATGCGATGCGGCTGTCTTAACTCTGCAGCGCTGGCAACCACTCTTGGATACTCGGCAAGACCGCCCAGCAATTCACGTTCACGTTGGTGCTCTAATAGTTCTGCTTTGAAATCTGAAAGGTTTACTTTAAGACCTAGTTCGCCGGCATTTCGTAAAACCGCACTTATGCGAGCATGAGCATATTGCACGTAATAAACCGGATTGTCATTGGTACGCTTTTTCAAAAGATCTACATCTAGCACCATGGGTGTATCTACTGGATAACGAATCAAGGTGTAGCGCGCCGCATCAACACCAACTTTTTCCACTAACTCTTCTAGAGTAATAATGGTCCCGGCTCGCTTTGAAAGTTTGAGCTCTTGTCCGCCCTCCATAATTTTTACGAGCTGTCCGATTAAGACATGAATATTGAACTCTGGATTATCTCCAGCACAGGCTGCCGTTGCCTTTAATCTGCCTACATATCCGTGATGATCAGCGCCCAGCATGTAAATACAGATATCAAATCCCCGATTGCGTTTATCTATGTAGTAGGCGGTATCAGAGGAAAAGTAAGTTAATTCGCCACCAGATTTCACAAGTACACGATCTTTGTCATCGCCAAAATCTGTGGTTCGCAGCCAAGTAGCACCTTCAGATTCGAAGACATGGCCCTGGCTCTTGAGTGTTTCCAACGCTTTTTCCAGAGCTTTACCCGAGTGAAGCGAACGCTCTGAGAACCAAACATCAAAATGAGTTCCGAAATTATCAAGTACATCTTTTTGTTGTTGCAGCTGCAGTGCATATCCCGCCTCGCGAAATGCGACTATTCCTTCAGCTTCATCTAAATCTTTATATTCTGGATGTTGGGCCAAAATCAATTTAGCAAGATCGTTGATGTATTCGCCTTGATACCCATCTTCGGGGCGCGCTTCACCGCGAGCAACTGCGCGCAAAGAAGCACCAAAGAGATCCATCTGAGTTCCGCGATCATTTATATAAAACTCTCGTGTTACCTCAGCGCCACCCGCTGAGAGAACACTTCCCAGGGCATCTCCCACAGCAGCCCATCTGGTGTGACCGAGATGGAGTGGGCCGGTTGGGTTTGCGCTAATGAACTCCAAATTAATTTTCTGACCCGCTAAAACCTTAACCCGTCCAAAATTATCTTTCTCGCTCAAAATATTTTTAACAATTGCACCTTGGCTGGCTTTTACCAAAGTCATATTTATAAAACCTGGTCCAGCAATTTCAACTTTTTCGATATTAGAATCTTTTTGCAGAGTTCCCACAATTAAATTTGCAATTTCTCTTGGCGATTTTCCAGATGGTTTTGCTAACGCCAAAGCAATTGAGGTGGCGTAATCACCATGTTCGCGATTCTTGGGTCGCTCCAAAACAATTTCTTTTACCGCGCCCAGCTCCAAAACCTCACGGGGTAGATCGCCATTGGAGACAGCAAAATGGACAGCCGCAAAGACCGCCTGGGCCAAATGGCTATAGGGGTCATCTGCTTGACCAAGGGCTACCCCGCTGGCGCTGATTTCTGCTGACACCTGCGCAAGGTTACCGACCCAGCCTGCCTTCCCGTACTCAGGGCGTTATCAACTTGTTATCAGAAAAAGGGCCATATTTTGAGAATAAACCTTCCACATTAAGAGATGTGAAAGTAGCGTTTCGGCCGTTGAACCGCCCTCGCGGCTCAATTTGAACTAAAACCCTATGGTCTTAGTTTGAAGGTTTGTTCTCACTTTCGAAAGGTAAAAACAAATATGGCAAAGCGCCGTCTCGCGATTTCAGCACTTGTTGCTGCATTCGCATTAATTCTTACCGGCTGCTCAAGTTCATCAGATGAAGGTTCAGCTGATGGATTTGTTGGCGTCATCCTTCCAGATGCTGCTTCATCGGCTCGCTGGGAAACCGCTGACCGCGGATTCCTACAAGCTGCATTTGATGCTGCTGGAGTAGAGGCTGACATCCAAAACGCAAATGGTGACAAGGCTGCATTCCAGACCATCGCAGATCAAATGTTGTCTGCTGGTGCGAAGGTTCTAATTCTTGTAAACCTTGATTCAGAATCTGCAAAGGCCGTTCAGGACAAAGCAGCTGCACAAGGTGTACCAACAATTGACTACGACCGTCTAACTTTGAACGGTTCAGCTTCTTACTATGTTTCATTTGATAACGAAGCAGTAGGCCGACTACAAGGCGAAGGAATCAAGGCTTGCCTTGATGGCGCCGGTAAGTCAAAGGCTCGTATCGTTTATCTGAATGGTTCACCTACCGACAACAATGCAACATTGTTCAAGGCAGGTTATGACTCAGTACTACGTCCTTCAATCGACGCTGGTGATTACACACTCGTTGATGATCAGGCTGTTCCAGATTGGGATAACGTCAAGGGCGGAACAATTTTCGAGCAGCAACTTGCTAAGGCAGGCGGCAAGCTTGATGCAGTTGTATCAGCTAACGAAGGTCTAGGCCTTGCAGCTGTTGCAGTATTGAAGAAGAACGGTTTAAACGGAAAGGTTTGCGTATCAGGACAGGATGCAACTGTTGATGGTCTACGCGCAATCTTGACCGGTGATCTTTCAAATACTGTTTACAAGGCAATTAAGGCTGAAGCAGAGGCTGCAGCAGAGCTAGCAATCGCACTCCTAAAGGGTGAAGATGCTACAACTGCAACAGGATCTGTAAACAACGGAGTTTCCGATGTTCCTTCAGTTCTCCTTGTTCCAGTTTCAATCACCAAGGAAAACGTTAAAGATGTAATTGCAGATGGCTTCCAGACACGTGAAGCAGTTTGCGAAGGCATCGAAGATCTCTGCACCGCTAACGGAATTTAATTTCCGATAGCTGCAGAAAAGCAGTAAAGGTTCAGCCCGAGTATTTAAAAAGTACTCGGGCTGAACTCTTAAAAATTGAATTTAATATCTCGATTGTTCAGAGAGGCTTTTAAATGTCTTCACCAATTCTCTCGCTACGCAAAGTTAATAAATCCTTCGGTCCAGTTCATGTTTTAAAGGATGTTAATTTTGATGCTTATGCGGGCAAGGTCACAGCATTAGTTGGCGATAATGGTGCAGGCAAAAGCACGTTGATTAAATGTATTGCCGGTATATACACGCCGGAAGCTGGCGAATTTATTTTTGAAGGAAACAAAGTCGAAATCACTGGACCTCGTGATGCAACTGCACTAGGAATTGAGATTGTTTATCAGGATTTAGCACTGTGCGACAATTTAGACATCGTACATAACATGTTTTTGGGTAGAGAAGAAAAATCCGGCATTACCTTGAATGAATCAACCATGGAGGCGATGGCCAAGAAAACGCTAGATGGGCTGAGTGTTCGCACAGTCAAATCAATTAGACAAAGAGTTGCATCCCTCAGCGGTGGTCAAAGACAAACTGTTGCGATTGCGCGCGCGGTGCTTTGGAATAGCAAAGTTGTGATTCTTGATGAACCAACCGCAGCCTTGGGCGTTGCTCAAACAGAACAGGTTTTGAAATTGGTTCGCCAGCTAGCTGACAACGGCTTGGCGGTAATAGTAATTAGCCACAACTTAAATGATGTTTTCCAGGTAGCAGACAATATTGCAGCTATGTACTTAGGAACCATGGCAGCACAGGTCGACAAGACTGCGGTTTCGCAAAATGATGTGGTGCGATTAATTACAACCGGAAGTTCCGATGCGATTGCAGGAGCTAAAAAATGAGCGAACAAATCACTATAGAAAAATCCCTGCAAGATTGGTGGAGTCGCGTAAAAGCGGGGCAGGTTGGAGCTTTGCCCGCCCTTCTAGGTTTGTTGGTGCTTTGCATCGTATTTGGTTCCATGAGTTCGGTATTTCTCACCCCTGGAAACTTCGCAAATCTCTTAACACAAGCAGCCGCGGTCACAGTGATTGCTATGGGGCTGGTGTTTGTACTACTACTCGGTGAAATTGATCTCTCAGCTGGTTATGCCGCTGGTGTTTGTGGCGCCATTTTGGTCGTAATGATTACTGAAATGGATTATTCCTGGTACGTCGCGTTGCCAGTAAGTATTTTGGTGGGCGTATTTCTTGGGGCATTTATCGGTTATTTAGTAGCTCAATTAAAGATTCCATCTTTCGTCGTGACTCTGGCGACCTTCCTGGCTTTCCAGGGTTTATTGCTGCTCTTAATTGGTGAAGGTGGAACCATTCGCATTGAGGATCCAGTAATTCTTTCGGTCGAGAATAAAAATCTTACGGTTACTAATAGTTGGCTATTTTTCTTGATCGTCAGCGGTGCCTACATTCTCTCGGGATTCTGGAAGTTTTATAAGAGACGCAAAGCTGGTTTGGTCGACAACTTATTTAAGTTTTGGTTGCTAAAGAGCATTGCCATCGTAGTTATTGGAGCGGCCGCAACCTCTGCTCTTACAGTGGAGCGTTCTAACAATCCAGATTTGGTAAGTCTGCGAGGAATTCCTTATGTGGTTCCCGTGATTCTAGTTTTACTAGTAGGAGCAACTTTTGTTCTGACTCGAACCTCTTACGGATTGCACATTTATGCCGTCGGTGGCAACGCCGAAGCAGCGCGACGTGCCGGTATCAACGTAAAGATGGTGCGCATCACCGCCTTCATGATCTGCTCAGCATTTGCAGCTGTTGCGGGCATGATCTTTGTTTCGCGCGCCAACTCCATCTCTCCTACAACAGGTGGAAGTTCAACCTTGCTTTATGCAGTGGGCGCCGCTGTTATTGGAGGAACAAGCCTCTTTGGCGGTAAAGGAAAAGTAAGTGATGCGATTCTGGGCGGACTTGTTGTAGCCGTTATCGACAATGGAATGGCTCTTTTGGGTTATCCAGCTGGAATCAAATTCATGGTCACTGGAGCGGTATTGCTTATTTCGGCAACGATTGATGCGGTATCCAGACGGGGTTCGGTCGCAAGTTGATGGACCGCTAAACCGACAAGTGCGAAGGCACCTTGAGCCGGATTTTTTATAATTCTAGTTTCTGGGTATTCTTCACACCCATCTCTTGCGGGAGTGGTGAAATGGCAGACACGCAGGTCTTAGGAACCTGTGCTTCGGCGTGTGGGTTCAAGTCCCACCTCCCGCACCATCTATACATCGTCTCAATCACCCATTTTCAACACTGGTTCAATCATGGGAAGATTCCCGCCCAGATTTAATGGAATGGAGCAAAAAGTGGCTGATAAGAAGTTTCTATCTTGGGTTGGCTTCAAAGGCGAAGAAGAATCCGCCAATAAACCAAATCTTGCTGCCGGCTCTGCATCATTAGAGAGAATTCGTGAACTTGAATCACAGCTAAATGATTTACGCGCTCGTCGCGACATCACCGCTTTATCCAAAGAAGAGTTTGAAATTCTTGCCACCGAAACTGCGATGTCAATCATCCGCACCGCACAACAACGGGAAGCCAAAGCTAATTCAAATGCTGAACGTTTAATTAATGAAAGTAAAAAGCAGGCCACCTCGGCAATTGAAATCGCAGAAGCAAAAGCCAAATCTACTTTGGCTCAGGCCGAATCCCGGGGCCGCAAATATTTGGAAGCAGCAGAAAATGATGCTGCGGAGTTAAAATTAAAAGCAGAATCTGAGGCTGAAGATCTTCTAAACACCAAAAAGCGTGAAGGTTCGACCATTACAGCCAATGCAAAGCGTGAAGCTGAACGTATGGTCATTACCGCAACTACTGAGGTGTCTGAATATCGCACCTGGCTCGCAGGAGTTATTTCTGAAGCCGAGCGCCTATATAGAATTCAAACTCAATCTTTGGATGCGGCAGAGAATGCAATCTCACAATCACGTGCTCGACTTGAATCTGCTTTCAATCGTCTAGCCGAGCTTCAAAAGCAGGTTCTTTCTGCCATCGCTGCCGACGGCACTCCTACCGCAGATGCCAAAGTTGCCTCTCGCATCGCGCAGGCATCAAGTAATTCAAACTCCGATAATGGGTCAAGCGCAGCCAAAACGGTTTCCACCAAAGTAAATGCAACCAAGAGTAAAAAGAGTGGTAAATCAGTTTCCGCTACTAAGAAAAAAACAAAGAAATCCCCTACTAAATCTCGTTAATGTCTAACTCCTCCCGCTACATCCACTCTGTAGATGGCCTGAGGGCTGTTGCGGTACTCGCCGTTCTCCTTTACCACCTAGGCATTGATTGGATTCCAGGCGGATTTCTTGGCGTCGATCTTTTCTTTGTAATTTCTGGCTATGTAATTACAGGCTTGATACTTGAATCAATTGCCCGATCTGGAACTTTGGATCTCAGAGCTTTCTACTTAAGTCGAATTCGGCGATTGCTCCCCGCTCTGATTGCCATGTTGGTTTTCACCACCCTCTACATTGGAGTTTACGCACCAGAAACAGTCCGCCGTTTTATCTCAGATATTCCATATGTATTAACGGGCAGCATGAATTGGGCTTTGGTATCCAGACAGCAGGATTACTTTGAAAGTATCGGCCGCCCTCCACTTTTGCAACATACCTGGTCTTTGGCGGTAGAGGCCCAATTTTATTTAGTTTGGCCTTTGGTTCTGCTATTTATCTTGAAGTACTTTGGAAAAAAGAACATCTCATTTGCGGCACTAGCAATTGCGATAGCTTCTGGCGCGACTCTATTTGCCTATTCAATTCGAATTGATACTCAAGAATCCGCAATTAGCCATGTCTACTTTGGAACTGACACGCATTCAATTGGTTTATTTCTGGGATCTGCTTTAGCTGTGAGCTGGAAGCCATTAAATCTAACCCGTGATATTTCAAAACGTGCTCAAGATTTTATAGATCTAATAGGGGTATTTGGTTTTCTAGGTTTGCTGGCGACATTTCTCTTCATAAATGAAAGCGATCCGACTCTTTACCGAATTGCCTTTCCTTTGTCGGCATTGTTCGGCTGTGCAACTTTGATTTCAGTAGTGCATCCCGCTTCGCGATTCGCGCCTATCTTGAGCGCTAGGCCGCTAATTTGGATCGGCGAGCGCTCATACGGAATTTATCTCTGGCACTGGATTGTTTTTCAATTAACCCGGCCATCCATTGATTTAGTGGGCGATGACTGGGCTTTATATGCGCTTCGAATTCTAATTGTCTTTGCGCTGGCCGATATTTCATTGCGCTATATAGAAATACCCGTGCGTCGTGGTTATTTTGAGCTTTGGTTCCGCGGCATGAAATATCGCACTAAAACTGTGCGCATTCGGCAAAAAGCCTTTGCAATCATGGCAGTTTTACTCACATTTGCAACCACTTCTGTAATCTCAATTAACGCAATTGAGAAAGCTGACCAAATTGCAGCCGCTGAAAAAGCGGCGGCCATAGCTGAAGATGTGGACCAAGTCATTACCGATGCGGATACTCCTGGACTTTGGGTTACAGGTGATTCTGTAATTCTAGGAATTCGAAACGTGCTGGCGAAATACGAACGTATTGAATTGATAAACGCTCGAGTGGGAAGACAAATTGCTGAGTTAATAGAGGTCGCACAGACAGATCAACAATTTGTCGGCAATTCACCGGTCGTTCTAAATCTCGGAAATAACAACCGCTTAAATGAGGCAGATGTAATTTCTTTAATGGAAATTGTGCGTAATCAGCCGAAAATTATTGTGGTTAATACCGCTGTTCCACGTTCCTGGAAAGGTGAAAACAATCAAATAATTAGCAATGCGGTTTTGCGTTATCCAAATGCTGTACTTGTTGATTGGGACAGAATTTCCGCCAATCATCCCGAATACTTTGCCACCGATGGTGTGCATCTAAACCCCCCAGGGGTAAACGCCTACGTATCTGCGATCCGCGAAGAGTTAAATAAATAAAAAAACCGCCCCGTTTAGCGGAGCGGTTTTGTTAATTACTTTTCTATTTAAGCAAACTTGCCTTTTAAGGAGAACTTTTTGGCATCAACTTTTGTGCCATCTGAGTAAACAGATTGCAGCAGAAATTGAGTTCCGCCCTCGTCAGCTACTTTTGCTATTTCATATGAAAGTTGATCGGCACCGACTGTTGCTACCTCGTTGAAATCAACGGCGTTGTAGGAAACTGAAATCAAATATCCGGTTAATCCTTCAACGGCTGCGGGAGCTTTCCAGCGCAAAGTCACACCCTCTGAACCATTTGCGATCGCCACAAAGCTCTGTGGAGCTTCATAGGCGGTAAGAGCAGGTTCCTCGGATTCACTTTCAGATGGTTCAGCTGTTGGTTCCTCTGAAACAGACTCAGAAGCTGTGGGGGTTGGAGTTGCATCTTCATCACTTGAAGAGTTTGTCAACGCAAAGATTGCAAGCAAGACAACGCCGGCAATAACAAGGAATAGCGCGCTGCTGGAACTTTTCTTTGCTGGAGCTGCAGGTGCTGCCGCTTTTGCAGAAGAGGCGTTATTTACCGCCGCAGCTGGGCGAGCTGGTGTTTGTGGAATTGAAACAACTGTTGATGCAGCTGTTTGTGCCACAGTCTGTTTAGCTACAACTTTTTTGGAAACTTTTTTAGTAGCGCGCTTGGCAGTTTTTTTAACTGGCTTCTTCGCGCTCTTCTTTACTGTCTTCTTTACCGCTTTTTTTGTCGCTTTCTTCGCAGGCTTTGCAGTTACTTTTTTGCGCGCAACTTTTTTGGCAGCGGGTTTTTTAACAGCTTTTTTGGCAGACTTCTTTGCGGGGCGTTTTGCCGAAGCCTTTTTCTTTGCGGCCACAACTTCTCCTTCGAATGAATTAATAAAGCCAGATTGCTATGAGATAAGCCTACCTGCGACTAGTGGGAAATTAACTATTTCTCACCCTGCAAAAACGGTTGAATTTGTGGGGCAATTTTTCGAAGCGCGATACCGCGATGGCTTATTGCATCTTTTTCTTCTGGGCTCATCTCAGCGGTAGTTATTTCATGCCCTTCGGGCTGAAAAATTGGATCGTAACCAAATCCCCCGTTACCGCTTGGTTGGTGGCGCACTATGCCGCGCAGCTCTCCGCGCACAATATGGCTGGCCCCCGATGGTGTCGCTAACGCGATAACGCATACGAATTGAGCGCCACGGTTTGAATCCGGGGTTTGCGAAAGCTCTGCAAGCACTTTGGCAATGTTGGCCGCATCATCGCCGTGAGTTCCAGCCCAGCGAGCTGAGTAAACGCCAGGTGCACCACCCAGTGCATCGATGGCAATTCCGCTGTCATCGGCAAGCGCCGGCAAACCAGTTGCTTGAGCAATGGTTTGCGCTTTCAACAAAGCATTAGCCTCGAAGGTGTCGCCAGTTTCTTCAACATCAGGTAAATCAAAATCCGCTACTGACAAAAGTTGAATTTCCGGTGCATGTTCCAGCAGGAGTCGCTGAACTTCAACTACTTTTCCCTGATTTCGTGTGGCAAGAACTAATTTCACGCTAATCGTTTCTATTTGGAATCATGAAGGGCATTGCTTTGTAGTTTTGCCAAATCTAAACAGCCTTTTGATCCTAGATCTAACAGTTGATTCAAAAGATCGCGATCAAATGGCTGGCCTTCAGCGGTTCCTTGCACCTCAACAAATTTTCCATCGCCGGTACAGACAATGTTCATATCGGTCTCAGCTGTTACATCTTCTTCGTAGCAAAGATCAATCATTGGAGTTCCGTTGATAATTCCTACGCTTACCGCTGCTACAGATCCAGTCAGCGGTGATGCACCTTTTATGTGTCCTTGTTTCATGGCCCAAGAAATTGCATCACTTAACGCCACATAGGCACCGGTGATTGCGGCGGTACGGGTTCCACCATCGGCTTGCAAAACATCGCAATCTAAAACAATGGTGTTCTCGCCCAACGCTTTCATATCCACTATGGAACGTAGGGATCTGCCGATTAATCTTGAAATCTCTTGAGTTCTGCCACCCAATTTTCCTTTTACGCTCTCGCGATCTGAACGTGTATGTGTTGCTCTGGGAAGCATGGAATATTCAGAGGTAACCCAACCTTTTCCGGAACCTACCAACCACCGTGGAACGCCTGGCGTAAATGATGCAACGCAGAGAACCCTTGTATTGCCAAATGAAACTAGAACCGAACCCTCTGCTTGATTCAACCAACCCCGTTCAAATGAAATGGGACGAAGATCTTTTTCAGATCTGCCATCGATTCTGGTTTTACTCATGAACGCTCCAACTTTCCCTTAACGAAATTAACCTCTGGACCAAGAAAACGTCTTGCTAATTGGGCAAAAGATTCCGGATTACCACTGGAAATGAACTGGTGTTCCGGGGCTGAACTCTGCGTGCGCAGGAGATTTTTTTCTACTAGAACACGATAAAGATCTTTGGCGGTTTCTTCGGCGCTGGAAACCAAAGTTACTTCATTACCCATCACATAGGAGATGACTCCGGTTAACAATGGGTAGTGGGTACAACCTAGAACTAGTGTATCGATCTGATTCGACTTCAATGGAGCAAAATACTTTTCTGCGGCGAGGGTGACCTCCGAACCTGAGGTTTCGCCACGCTCTACAAAGTTCACAAACTCTGGACAGGCAACCGTTGTTAAATTCAAATGTGGAGCGGCTGCGAAGGCATCGTTGTAGGCCTGTGAATCAATTGTGGTTTGGGTGCCAATTACTCCAATTTTTCCACTTTTAGTTGCAGAGACCGCTCTGCGCACCGCGGGTTGAATCACCTCGATTACCGGAATTGAATATCTCTCACGAGCATCACGCAGCATCGCAGCACTTGCGGTGTTACATGCGATAACAATCGCTTTTACGCCCGCAGCGACTAAGGAATCCATAATCTCTAAAGCAAAGGAGCGAACCTCCGCTAGTGGACGCGGGCCGTAAGGTCCTCGTGCGGTGTCGCCAAAGTAAATGATGGATTCATTTGGAAGTTGATCGATGATGGCGCGTGCAACGGTGAGCCCACCCAATCCGGAGTCGAAGATTCCAATCGGCTGATTGGAAGATAATCCGGAGGTGGCAGCCACGGGCGAAGTCTAAAGCCCAGCAATTGTGTGGCCTGGTTCATTAAATTTACGGTTTTGAATGTCCGTTTTGCCCCGTAATGAGAGGAAAAAATATAACAAAACTTAAGAATTGCCGAGATTTGAGCTTGAACAACTCATGAGTAAGTAGCACCCTTTTCCCTAATTGCTTGAACCGAGGCTTCATATGGGCTTCGGAGAAGGCAGGGTTCTGGACCGCGTGAGCATCGGCTTAAACGGAAAAGACAAATAAGGCTCGATGAAAGTCGAGCGAACCTAATAGCCCACGGAGGCCATTTTGCTTCAATTAACAGCATCACAGTGGAGCGTTGTTTACAACATCCTTTCATTCGGACTTGTATCAATGCTTGCAACAACCGTTTACACCCTTGTTTCACAGCACCGCGTACTTCCAAAGTATCGCAACGCGCTAGTGCTTTCCTCGATGGTTACATTCATCGCTGGTTACCACTACCTACGTATTTTTGATTCATTCAAAGATGCGACCGCAGAAGGTTCCTTCAACGTTGCGACAGATATCAATGCTAGCTCGGTAGCTTTCAATGAGGGATATCGTTATGTTGACTGGATCCTTACTGTGCCACTACTTCTAGTAGAGGTAATTGCAGTACTAGCTCTTGCTAAAGAAGCTTCAAAGTCAATGATCACACGTCTTGTTCCTGCATCAGCAGCAATGATCGCGCTTGGTTATCCTGGAGAGTTGTCTTCAGATCAGGGTGAGAAGATTATGTGGGGCGTTCTTTCCACACTTCCATTCCTCTACATCCTTTATGTTCTATTCGTAGAGCTAGGCAAGTCACTTGATCGTCAGCCAGAAGGTGTTGCAGCGACTATCGGTCGTCTACGTCTTCTACTTATCGCATCATGGGGCGTTTACCCAATCTCCTACCTACTTCCAATCATCGATGCAGATGGAGCAGCAAGCTCTGGTGCATTCGTAGGACGCCAAGTTGGTTACACCATCGCTGACGTAGTAGCGAAGTGCGTATGGGGTCTAACAATTCTTAAGATCGCTCGCATGAAGTCCATTGCAGAAGGCATGAAGGACGATCACTAAGAACTGGTTATTAACCAATAAGTAGTAGTTAAAAAATTGGGCCCGGGAAACCGGGCCCAATTTTTTTGTAAATTTATTTAAAGCACATCAAGTAGAGATTGTTGTAGCCAACCAATCCAGGAATACACCGCATAAACCGCTTTCATGGGGTCTGAATCCACCATAAGTTCATACCTCTGATGCAAAGCTGCATTCTCTTTACTTGCGGCATCGGTTGAATCAGCGGTTTGCTCTTGCTGTGGTTTTCCTTTGTCGGCCCCAAAACCAAGTCGCACCGCCAAAGCGATACGAAGATCATTTAATCCTCCCAGCCATGCCATGGCATCACTTAGGGTGAAGGTGACCTCAATTCTGCCCTTTTCTAAAGGGATATCACCATTCCAATCTTCATCTTGTGGCAAAAGAGATTCGTAGATCATGTGCGCGTGAGCTTTTTTCTTCTCTCGTAATCCATGCTCGGTGTAACGACGAAATTCTCCAGCTTCTCCAGCATCTTCGTAAGCGTTAGGAAGGAGACGACGCAGCACTGGATCCTCTGGCGGCAATTCAGAGCCAGCAAAACCAATTAAATGTAAAAGTGGATCGATTTGATGCGACTGACTATCACCATCGGCCAGTAGCTCTATGAGTTGCTCAGTTAAATTAATAAGTACATGGGCCTCTTGCGAGGTGAAGTTAATCGAAATTTCATCATTGTCTTTGCGACGAAAAGTGGACATTTATTTAGCCAACTTCGGGTTAGATTTCATCATCGCGTTGGATTGTGGCCCATAAACCATATTCATGGAGTCTTTGTACATCGCGCTCCATCTCTTCGCGCGTACCTGAAGTGACCACGGCCTTACCTTCATTATGAACTTTGAGCATTAACTCTGTAGCACGTTCCTTGGAATATCCAAATAAAACTATGAACACATGGGTCACATAACTCATTAAGTTAACGGGATCATCCCAAACTACACATACCCAAGGTCTATCGGCTCGAAGATCAAATTTGATCTCTGATTCAGTTAGCGTTCCTGTTGCCATTTGCTCTTATTAATTTTTTCGAGGTCTAATTATGATTGTGATTCATCATCTGGGCCTTTGCGAAGACCAGCATGAATCTCTTTGCAGGTTGGACAAATAGGAAATTTCTTGGGATCGCGAGATGGGATCCAGCGCTTGCCGCAGAGAGCAATGACCGGCTTTCCGGAAACCGCTGATTCAACGATTTTGTCTTTGCGAACATAATGCGAAAAACGTTCGTGATCGCCAGGCTCTAAATCCTCTAGGAAATCCTCTTCAAGAGATTCTTCTAAATGAGTATCAGTTAAAGTGTCTGAGTCCTGTGAAAGGCCTTTCCCGCGGGTAAAAAGCCCCATGCTCCAGCTCAGTTTCATGTCTGAATAATAAAGCCAAATTTAAGTAATCAACTATGAAAGCCCGCTTTTGCCCCGAGCGGTAAGTAGTGCGCCGTAAGATACGCAGATGAAGGATCTACTAAAGACCGAGCATCTTTCGCGCGGTGATGTTGAACTCTTGCTAGAGAGCGCTGCAAGATTTGCTAAAGATCCCACCTGTGCCGCAGAAACACTCGCTCACAAAAGCGTCGCTATTTATATGTCCAAACCTTCAACCCGCACCAGATTGGCAACTGAGACCGCGGTCGCCCATTTAGGTGGAACACCGGTATTCCTGCGCGGCGAAGATTTACAAATCGGTCGAGGCGAAACTATTGCCGATACCGCAAGAGTAATTAGTCAATTCTGCAGCGCTTTATTAATTCGCACATATTCGCAGAGCGATGTTGATGAACTTGGTGCGAATGCAACAATTCCGGTGATTAATGGTCTTACCGATTACGATCATCCAACACAGGTTCTCGCAGATTGGATCACCATAAGAGAAAAATTTGGTGCCGATATTTCCGGCCGTAAATTTGTTTACCTTGGTGATGGCAATAATGTAACAACCGCTTGGTTGATGATGGGCGCGATTTTAGGTGCTCATGTTGTGGCAGCAACGCCAGAAGGTAAATGGGCGCCTGATAATCAAGTAGTTGAAACCGCAAAGAAAATTGCACAAGCAAATGGCGGCACCGTTGAAGTAATTCATGATCCAGTTGCGGCCGCAAAAGATGCCTCAGTTCTGTATACCGATGTCTGGATGTCTATGGGTGATCCGGAACAGGAACGCAAAGAGAAAGAGTTGGCGCTCGCTCCTTTTAAGGTGACCGAGAAATTAATGTCGCAAACCGCCACCGATGGAATTTTTATGCATTGCTTGCCGGCGCACCGCGGCGAAGAGGTTGATGCAAGTGTTATCGATGGTCCCCGCTCAGTCATTTGGCGGGAAGCTTTTCATCGCCGCACCACTATTCAATCCATTATTTTTCACCTAGTTCGCGGGGAGCTTAAGGGCTAGGCTGCGGGTATGCGCGTAGTTGTTCCTGCCGAAACAAAAGCTGGCGAAAAACGCGTCGCTCTTCTGCCCGACATCATCTCTAAATTAGTTAAATCCGGCTTAGAGGTTGTAATTCAATCTGGTGCCGGGGTTAATGCTGGTGCGGCAGATTCAGATTATTCAAGTGCAGGAGCCAGTATTTGTGACAGCGGCGCAATTGTTCAAGAGCTCGGCCAAGCCGATGTGGTTCTGTCCGTGCAACCACTCTCTGTTGAGTGGGCAGCAAAATTAAAACGCGGTGCAATTACGATCTCATTTTTATCAGCATCAAATGCCAGTGATTCCATTGATGCGTTAGCAAAAGCTGGTGTTACCGCTATTTCCCTTGAGTCCGTCCCTCGCATTTCGAGAGCTCAATCTATGGATGCTCTGACATCGCAAGCGTTATGCGCGGGATATAAAGCCGCACTTGTCGGAGCTGAACTTTCACCAAGATTCTTTCCATTGTTGATGACCGCAGCCGGCACGGTTACGCCAGCAAATGTTTTGGTACTAGGAGCGGGTGTTGCAGGATTGCAGGCCATTGCAACCGCAAAACGTTTGGGTGCTGTTGTTTCAGCTTACGATGTTCGACCATCTTCAGCAGATGAAGTTAAATCCATGGGTGCAACATTCATTGAATTAGAGCTTGAAGCGTTGGAAGGTGCGGGAGGTTATGCCCGCGAAATGAGTGAAGAGCGCGCCGCCAAACAACGTGAGTTGTTGAAGCCTTATATTTCTAAATCACATGTATTGATTACCACCGCCGCTGTTCCGGGTCGACCTGCTCCACGTCTGGTGACCAAAGAGATGTATGACGCAATGGCACAAGGATCGGTAATCGTGGATTTGGCCGCGGAAAGTGGTGGCAATGTCGAAGGCTCTAAACCTGGAGAAATTGTCACAACGCAAAACGGCGTGAAGATTTGGGGCGGAAAAGATGTGCCGAGCCAACTCCCCTTCCACGCCTCTTATCTCTACTCTCGAAATGTAGTGAATTTGCTGCTTTTGATGACCAAGGATGGGGTGGTAACCCCTGATTTTGCCGATGAAATCATTGATGCCGCAGCTCTCACCCATGACGGTGTTAAGCGAAAGGGTGCGTGAGTTTAAATGGATTTAGTTGCGATTGTTACGATTTTTGTTTTGGCGGTATTTGTTGGATTTGAAGTGGTTTCAAAAGTTTCTTCAACTTTGCATACACCGTTGATGAGTGGTGCCAATGCTATTCATGGTGTGATTTTGGTTGGCGCAATTATTGTCGCCGATCATAGTGAAACCAATTTGGAGTTGGGTTTATCGGTGGCCGCTATTGTTCTAGCAACCATAAATATGGTGGGTGGATTTGTCGTAACAGATCGCATGCTAGAAATGTTCAAGGGAAAATCTGGAGCGGGTAAGTCAGGATCAGGCAGATCTGGAGCGGGTAAGTCAGGTGACGATAAATAATGAATCGCACAATTTATGACTTAATCGGACTTAGCGCCGGCGTTATGTTTATTTTGGCTCTTAAAGGATTGTCTCATCCCAGAACTGCGCGACGAGGAAATCTTCTTGGGGCATTAGGTGCAACTGTTGCAACCTTTGCGGTGTTCTTCTACGCGCCAGAGGGATCAACACTTCCATTAAATAATTTAGGTTGGATTGTTGGTGCAATCGCTTTTGGCGTTGTAGTTGGAGTTCCCGCCGCTCGTCGAGTTCAAATGACCGCGATGCCGCAACTGGTTGCGTTATTTAATGGTGTAGGTGGCGGCGCTGCAGCCCTTGTGGCAATTGTCGAGTATTTGAAACTTGGCGAGAGCGCATCAAAAGGCGTTGTTATCGCAACAGTTTTCACGGTTTTAGTCGGATGTGTTTCATTTTCTGGATCAATCATTACATTTCTAAAACTTCAGGAGTTGATGACAACGCGTCCAGTCGTTTTCCCAGGCGGCCGATTCCTAATCGCGGCGACATTGTTGGGAACTCTCGCTAGCTCAGTTTGGGTAGTGAACTCCTTGGGCTCTACCCCGCTACTCGTTTTGGCGGGACTTTCCTTGCTATTTGGCGTGCTCTTTGTATTGCCTGTGGGTGGCGCAGATGTGCCGATTGTTATCTCATTGTTGAACGCCTTCACCGGACTTACTGTGGCAGCCGGTGGATATGTTTTGGATACAACTCTGCTAATCATTGCGGGTACTTTGGTTGGTGCCTCAGGAACAATTTTGACCCGACTAATGGCAGAGGCCATGGGCCGTTCGCTATTTGGCACTTTGTTTGGAGCTTTCACAGCGAAGCCGCAAGAGGCCGGAGCTGCTACCGAATCCAGGCCGGTTAAATCTGGCACACCTGATGATGTGGCAATTCTGCTCAACTATGCACGTCGAGTAGTGATAGTTCCAGGATTTGGACTTGCAGTAGCGCAGGCTCAACATACGGTGCGCGAATTAGCTGATTTGCTTACTGCAAAAGGTATAGATGTTGCTTACGGAATTCATCCCGTTGCCGGTCGCATGCCAGGACATATGAATGTTCTATTGGCGGAAGCCAATGTGCCATACGAGCAGCTTTCAGAAATGGATGAAGTAAATCCGACATTTCCTCAGACCGATGTGGCGTTAATTATTGGCGCAAATGATGTGGTAAATCCTGCTGCAAAAACTACTCCGGGTTGTCCTATTTATGGAATGCCAATCCTGGATGTTTCACAGGCCGGCAATGTGATATTTCTGAAGAGATCGATGAGACCTGGATTTGCCGGTATTGAAAATGAATTGTTGTTTGATGCAAAAACTACATTGTTATTTGGTGATGCTAAAGCCTCTCTTACAAAGGTAGTCAGCGCACTCAAAGTTCTTTAGTATAAATTCGTTTAGAATAAATTTCGTGAGCGGTTATAAATTTGATCTTGGCGCGGACTTACTCATTCTGATTTCTGGAATTTGTGAAGTGGTCCAAAACTAAATCTAATCGCTGGAAATAGCGAAGAGGTAGAGAGCTGAACCTGGTCTTTTGATAATTACAAAAATGTTGAAAACTTTTTTGCAATGTCAGCGCTACAAGACAAGCTTCTCCCGTGCCAGTTTCCCTTGAAAAGCCTGTAGAAGAACAGCTAATTGAGCTGCTTTATCAGCCCGGTGGCTATGAAGCTTTGGGCCATTTGATTTCCATAAATCCAGAGCGTTTAACCGCCGCAGGGAAAATCGATTATTTGGCTGCTTTAGAAAAACAAAACTCTTGGTTGTCTTCTCTTATCCAGCGCGCAACACTGGCAATTGCTGGCTCTGAGCCCTCTGAGAGCGAAAATATGTGGGAGGGCGTTGATGAAGGCGAGCGTGAAGATGTCGCTACTGCGCTGCGCCTATCTGCAAGCACCGCTCAATCACGTATTGATGTGGCACGCGTCTTAACAAATCACTTACCAGCGACCTGTGAGGCGTTGGCTAGTGGGGATATCTCCCCCAGTCATGCCACTTTGATTGCCCGTGAATCCTCTGAAGCGATCAAGCGAGGAATATCAACCGAGGAGTTAATTAGGATTGAGAGCAAAGCTCTAGCGCACGCAGAGTTTCATACTCCTGCTCAAGTGGGTAGAAAACTGCGTTCATTATTTGCGCAGGCATCCCCCGAATCTTTTGAAGAGTTGGTAACTGTTGCTCGCGATACCAGATCGGTTCGTATGTATCCTGAAAGTGATGGCATGGCCACCGTCATCGCCTTGCTGCCGATTGAAGATGCGCAAACCGTCATGTTGGCAATCAATTCGCTT
Organism: Actinomycetota bacterium; assembly: GCA_039796875.1. Taxonomy (GTDB): domain Bacteria; phylum Actinomycetota; class Actinomycetes; order Nanopelagicales; family Nanopelagicaceae; genus MAG-120802. Next base: position 1,927 of record JBDKIY010000014.1, on the reverse strand, counting down.
ATCTCATTGCAAGACTCCAAACTTAAATCATGCGTCGGAAAAGGTGGCCGTGTCGGCGGTTCGGGTCGTACCGCAAATGGAGATTTAGTTACAGATGTATCGGGCCGTATTAGCAACGGTGATCTTGGATTAGCTGCAGGCTCAGTTAGTTTAGGTAACGGAGATTTTGAATCAGTGACAGGTTCAGATCATTCAGTTAATGGTGATCTTGGTTCTGCGCCAGGTTCAAGAAATTACTCTGATGGCAAGCGCAATATAGAGATGAAACGTGCAGATGCCTTGGCTGAGATTTGCGGTGACATACTCGCGCGATTATCTGATGAATATCAACCTCATCGCCGTCCCGTTTCTATTAACTTAACGATGGATCTTCAAACCGCTTTGGGAATAGCAAACAATCCCGCAGAATTAGCAGGATATGGACCTATCCCCGCTTCAATTGCCAGACATCTTGCGCAAGATGCAAAATGGAGGAAGTTCATAACGGATCCGGGAACAGGCAATCTCTTAAGTTTTGGCAGGGAAAGTTACGTTCCACCACAATCGCTGGTTGATTTCATTGCCGCTAGAGATCAGATATGTCGGTTCCCCGGATGCAGTCAACCCGCTCGCGTCTCCGACATTGATCACGCCATCCCGTGGGAGGAAGGTGGTGAAACCTCTGCTGAAAATCTTGGCTTACTTTGCCGGCGTCACCACAGAATGAAGACTCATGATGGATGGAAACTGCAAAGTAACCTCGATGGCTCATGTAACTGGATCTCGCCTTCCGGAAAAGAGCTATTCGTGCCCGCCAGGCCCGTTAATGAGTCCGCGTAAATCCGCACCCGCTCAACCCCTTAATGAGTCGGCGTAAATCCATACTTGCACCACCCAATAAAGGGTCGACACAAATCCGCACCTGAAGAATCCAATAAAGGGTCAGCGAAAGTTAACATCGATTGATTAGGGGTTCAGGTCTAGCATTCTTGCATGGAGTCACTTGCTTTACTGGTTGCAGTAATTTTGTCCATAGCTGTTGTCGGTGGCCCTCTTTCTTTATTTTTTACTTTCTTGTATGAACGCAATAATCGTAAATCTTTCAACAGAAATAATCTTAGAACTCGGCTTTATTTATCTTTAGCCATCCTGCTCGCGGCTCCTGCCGTGCTGGTAGGCATTAGGTTGCTGACTCTTGAAATTGCATTAGGTGGGAAATTTTTCGGTGCTTTGGGGGTTTTAACGGGATCCATTTCAATTTATCGAATCTTTCGTAAGTCGATTCCTAGTTCTTAAGATTGGCACCATTCAAGTTTTGCGCTATCCGATTCGGGCATCCGCGGTTTGTGTTAACTAGTTCAGGCATCCGCGGTTTGTGTTAACTAATTCGGGCATCCGCGGTTTGTAATTTTTCGAAATAACTCGCTTTTTTGTATTACAAACCTACCGCTGGTGGAGGTGCCGGGAATCGAACCCGGGTCCTTCGACACTGATACAGGGCTTCTACGGGCGTAGTGTGCTAATCGCTTTCTCAGTCCCGGTTCTCACGCACACAAGTAACCGACGAACTCAGTTGTGTTTGATGTCCTTTCCGACAGTCACAACGCTATCGGTTAGTAAGCCCTAACGAGATCATCCCGGCTTCCTCGGCCCGCTTCCCCTGGCTCAACAATCGAAGTCGAGACCGTTCACCCCCGCGATTAACGTGGATTAGAAGCTGAAAGAGAATTGTACGTCAGGAAAAACAAACCCAATAACGCTCTTATTCCCGCCTTATTTAAGTGAGCATTCGATTGGTGATGTGGCGAGGTTTAATGGCTAGATTGGTGATGAGGCGAGGTTTAGTGGCTAGATTGTTGATGAGGCGAGGTTTAGTGGCGAGATTGGTGATGTGGCGAGGTTTAGTGGCGAGATTGGTGATGTGGCGAGGTTTAGTGGCGAGATTGGT
>JBDKIY010000013.1:0-26814 GCA_039796875.1 Actinomycetota bacterium | reverse complement strand
TAGTTAGTGGCTTTGAACCATTTGGTGGAGCGAGCTTAAATCCCTCTCAATTATTGGTGGAGCGCTTGGCCAAAGAATCAATTCCGGAAGTTGAGTTAAGAGCCATCGTGCTGACAGTTGAGTTTGATCGAGCAGCCGAGATATTGGTTGAGGAAGTTAAAGGATTTTCACCGCAGATAGTTATCTCTTTTGGCCAGGCGGAGGGTCGAAGCGCAATCACCCCTGAGAAAATCGCAATAAATCTAGATAGCGCGAGAATTCCAGATAATGCAGGGGATCAGCGTCAAAATCAGGTGATTAGAGAGCATGGAGCAGATGGGTATTTCTCAACTCTGCCGGTGGAAAAAATGGTTACTGCGCTCAAGGATGTTGGGGTGGCCGGATCTCTCTCACTTTCAGCCGGCAGCTTTGTCTGCAATCATATTTTTTATGCGTTACAACATGAATTAAAAGGCGCGAATATAAAGTCAGGTTTTGTTCATCTACCTTTAGTTCCGGAACAAAGCTCTGAATTTCCAAATCAGCCAACCATGAGTCTTGACGAGATGATTAAAGGGGCAAAAGCACTAATTCTCAGCACACTCAGATAAAAATCACTAAATAATTCAACGATTATTGGAAAGGGACGAGGGATACTTCACTTATGTCAGAGCGACGCCTAATCGTTCATGCTGGGTTCCATAAATCAGGAACTACAGCGCTTCAGGAAGCATTTGATGCACAGAGCGAAGAATTACGAGAACGTGGAGTTGTTTATCCAAACATTGGCCGGAAAGCTCACCACCGAATTGCTTGGGCCTTAACTCAAAAACCCTGGGGCTGGAATAAAAAAGGTGGAGAGGTAACCTCCGTAAAACATTGGAAAGAGCTGGCTAGGCAGATCAATTCCAGTGACGCCGAAACCATTCTTATCAGTAGTGAGTTTTTTTCGGAGTTGGATAGTGATGCGATCAAAACTATAAAGAGCGCAATCAAAAAGAGAAAAGTAGAGGTAGTTTTCACAGTAAGACCACTGGTTAAATTGCTGGGATCTTCTTATCAACAGTATTTAAAGTATGGAATTAAAGCGGATTACACCACCTGGTTGCATTCAGTTCTAGATAAACCAGGGGAATCGAAGATAAATCCAACATTTTGGCAACGCCACTTTCATGGACAAGTGGTGGGGCGTTGGGTGAATGTATTGGGTGCCGAAAATGTAACGGTCATTATTGTCGATGAGTCAAAACCTGAGTTTTTGTTTGACTCCATAAATCAATATTTACAGCTTCCAAAGGGCTTTTTAAAGGCGCAAGAGACCGGCAGTAATCGCTCCCTAACCATGGAGGAAATTGCACTTTTGATTGAATTAAATAAACGGTTTCCTAAAGAGCGGGAGTGGAATGAGTACGAAGTCTTTATTCGTGATGGATATATTCGCCGTTTAACAGATCATGTAAAACCCTCTGCAGATTCAGGAAGATTAACTACACCGCAGTGGGCGATTGATAAAGGAAATGAAATTGGCGCTCAGAACAAACGCGAATTAGTAGCTACTGGAGCAAAAATTATTGGTGATATTGATTCTTTAGATACCGCCAAAGTCCCAGAGGGCGAACCTAAATACCCAGATAAAATCTCAATTCCAGTAATTGCTGAGGCAATGATTGGCTTTGATAAGACCCTGGTTAAGAGATTCCCACTTGGTTGGGTGCAAGAAAATATTATGAATCGCTACAAGCGAAAAGTGCGAATTCAGATTTCTAAATTCAGAAAAAACTTTAATTAAAGTTTTGATTAGCGCGATCTAAGTCAGCTTGGAAATCAACCTCAACCGCAAATAGATCAGAGATATCTACCGGCTCAATTTCGATTCCAGCTTTTTCAATGGCTAGTTCAAGACCTCTTTCAAAGTAATCATTGTCAGCACATTCAATCAAATGCTTGATAGCAGCGGCTTTGTGGTGCTTTGAGATGAAGTTAATGCCCACCGCTTCACCTAGAGCATTTTGTACCTGCTTGGAGAGGGCGTTGATATTTCCTCGAGTGTCTACGGTGTACTTAACCTCTTCTTCGGCGGTAGCCGAGGTGTTAACACAGACAAAGGATTTTTCATTGCGCATACGATCTGCGATGCGCTCGAGTACTCGAGAATCAAAAACTACGTCGCCGTTTAGCCAAAGTACTCCTCCATCATGTGAGGCACGAAGGGCCTTTAAAAGGCTTTTTGAGGTATTGGTTTGATCGTAAATTTCATTGTAAACAAAGCTGGCATTTGGATGGGCTTCCATGATCATTTCCATCTTGAATCCGACCACAATTGTTACGCGAGCATCATCCCCGAATACTTTCTCAACATTTTCTAATTGTTGTTGCATGATGGATCGACCATCAGCGAGAGGGGTTAGTGGTTTGGGCCATGGTTTTCCAAGACGGGTGCCCATTCCGGCGGCAAGAATCACAACTTGAAGGGCCATAGATTTATACTACAGGAAATGAATCAATCCCTTAAAACGCTGGTGGTTACTCCCGCGACAAAAATCGAAGAAATACTCCAAAGCTTTATCGAATCTGACACTGATTTATTGGTGATTGATGAAAATTCCGTAGTTGCAGATCCTCATATGGAGTTGCTGACCGACTATCCACGCTCTGCAAGCGCAGCGTTAGTTACTGCGGAAAAAAATGGCGACACATTGGTGCGGCAAAACAGAATTGCCAGCGCATCATCTGCTTCTCACAAGGTAACTATTGGAAATCGTAAGTTCCTAGGAATCATAAGACTCTCGCAAAAACAACGCAGTGAGATTATTGCAGCGCTAGAAAATGCGATTACTTTCAAACCAAAAGGACAGGCAATAGATTTAGTTTTAGTTGCGTTAACTCGCGCGATGATAAAAGTTGATGCAGCCGAGGCATGGGCTGCGCCATGTGGCAGGACTGCAAACTCTGAGGAACGCGCGAAAATGAAATCTGAAATCGCCTCTTTGAATATGGGCCGGGTCAGATTGCGAATGGCTAATCGCGCCACCGATGGGTTCTTCTCAGTTTTCTTCCTTCGTAAATTCTCAAAAATCGGAACCTGGATAGCGGTAAAACTTGGCGCCACCCCTAATCAGGTAACCCTTATTTCCTTTGCCATCGGCCTTTATTCGGCATATAACTTTGCGCAGGGCACATTCTGGACAATCCTTCTTGGCGCAGTTTTACTGCAGCTCAGCATCATTGTTGATTGTGTAGATGGTGAGTTAGCCCGTTACACCAGACAATTTTCACAACTCGGAGCCTGGCTTGATGCCGTAACTGATCGCGTTAAGGAGTACATGGTATTTCTTGGCTTAGCAATCGGTGCTGAAAAAGAGGGTAGATATCTTTGGGTTCCTGCCATTTTGATGATGCTAATTCAAACCTTTAGGCATCTTTCAGATTACAACTTTGCGCGCGTAGTAAAAATTAAAGCAGAAGAAAAATTCAGTGTTCCAGTTGAGTTTATGGCGGATTTTGATGGAATTGTTCCGACCGAGAGAGAGCCAAAAGGACGGCTACGTTTTTGGCTCGGCAAAATAATTCAATTCCCAATCGGTGAGCGTTGGTTGGCGATTAGCGCCAGCGCTGTGATTGGTGGGGCTGCATTTACATTCACAATCATGCCTATCTTGGCTTTTATCTCTGCGGTCTGGATCTATCGGGGTCGAATTATTCGCGCCAGAACCAATATGCCAAAAGAGTTCTTGAAACAACCTTTAATTGTTGATCAATCAGATTTATTTGGATTAAAGCGCACCATTACGACCCGTTTTAGTTGGATAGAGCCATCGGTATTGCGTGCAATTGAAATCGGATTTTTGATCTGGATTTTCATCAGCGCCAACCAGATAAATACCACCAGCTACATGATTATTTTTTCAATCATTTTCCATCACTATGACAATCTCTATCGAGCATTACAGAATGAGAAGAAGCCAGCCTGGTTATCAACCCTCGGCTTATATGTTGGTGGAAGAATTCTTATTTTGGGTATTGCCGCGATGCAGGAATGGCCATTGGAATACTTCGCTTGGTATTTCAGCGTTCTCTTCCTCGGCATATCCTCGTTGCAATGGGTTTTAAGCCACAAAACGCATAAGATTAGAAAATGACAGCGCGGCCCGCGAAGCCATCAATCGCTCAGATTCGCGAAATCTCACAACCGTTATCGGTTACCGGTAGATCAAACGCGGAGCACTGGGTGGCGGATTTATACCTGCGCCGCATCTCTCCTTACTTAACTAAGTTACTTTTGAAAACACCCATCACAGCCAACGGTGTTACGTATTTGATGATCATCTCCGGTGTATCAATCAGCGCTGCACTCTTGATTCCTGGATATAAAGGAATATTGCTAGCTCTATTCCTATCGCAGTTGCAGATGCTGTGGGATTGTTGCGATGGTGAAATTGCGCGCTGGAAGGAGACTCAATCTCCTAAAGGTGTATTTCTAGATCGGGTTGGGCATTATTTAACTGAAAGCTTGATCCCCGTGGCTTTTGCTCTTCGTTTGGCGGGTTGGCCCACGGAAGATCAAGTGGATTGGAAACTTCCATTCCTAGGTGGATTGATTTCAATACTCATACTTTGGAATAAAGGTTTTAATGACATTGTGCATGTTTCCCGCGCTTTTGCTGGCCTCGATAAGTTAGCTGACTCAAAAGATAATCGAGTAGCTACGAAAACTTGGCTTAAGGTAGCTAAAGCGCCGTTTAAAGTAATTGCCGTACAACGCTTATTCCACTCAGTTGAAATGTCAATCGTGATAGCGCTTTTTGGTGACAATGAAAGAATAATTTCTTTGGGCCTGTATCTTGCCTTATTTGTAACGGCCGGACATTTGATTTCAATTCTGGGTTCTAGAAAATTGGCGCGGAGTTAACATGTTATTTATTGCCAAAGAGATGATTACCGGATTTAAACTCCTATTTTCTCGTGGTCGATTTCGTTTTGTATTAATTTTCCTTTCCCTATTAGCGGCCACAATCTCCGTTTCTGAACTGCTGGTTATGAAATTCTTCGCCACATTGGTTTTACATGAAGGGGAATACTCTTCAAACACCTTTTTATTCGCTGCAATCGGCTTTTTCATTTTCTTCCTGGTGACTCGAATCAGTCAGTTCTATCAACGTAACTATCGCGTAAAGGCCTTTGCTAGATCATTTAGAGCGACCAATAAAGGCATAAAAAAGAAGCGCAAGGTGGAAAATCTGGAGTGGGCGATGGCTTTTGAGCTCACCAATGTTCTGAGCTTGGGCGCACAGTTAGCCGCGATTACGTTATTTTTCTTGATACTTAACCCGGTAATTGCGCTCCTAAATGTCATATTGATATCGATGATTCTTCATGTGGTCGGTGTTTTATTCCGCAATCAAATTCAGATCCAAGCTGAATTAGCGGCAAAAAAGGGTAAAGAAAGAGCGAAACCAGATAAACGTTATGGTGTTCGTATTCGTGCCGCAGAAACCGGAACCCTCGCCTCAGGTGCAGGCATGTTGATTTTGCTCGCTATGTTATTGATTTATCACCTTAATGATCACATTAGCGCCGCTAACACTTTAGTTTTCTTCCTGGGGGCTCGTCTACAAAACTCAGTGATATCAAATGCGTCGCGGTCATTAATGAGATACGCAAAATCAAACTCTAGAACTGCAGTAGATGATGACAGTGAGTGAAATAAAACTAACCATTGCGTATTCGACTCTTTCTCACAGAGCTAGAAATATAAAGTTTCCCAAAAAGAGCGATGATCGAGAATTTATAGTCTTAGTACAGAACTCAGGATTGGAATCTGAGCCAAATAAAATAGATGGCTTAAAAGAAATTGAGCTTCAAGGTAAGGGCGTTGCCAAGAGTCGTAATGCGGCTTTGAAGTATGGAGCTGGCAAATATTTAATTTTTGCTGATGATGACATCACTTTTGAAGAAGCAGGGCTTGAGAAATTAGTTGAATACTTTGAAAAGCATCCTGAGTGCGCAATCATCATGGGGCAGACTGTGGATGAAACCGGTCAGCTAAGAAAAACCTACCCAAAGCAACAACATTCACTATCTCGCTTTAATTCAGCAAAAGCTGCAACCTACGAAATGATGGTTCGACTCGATGCGGTGAGAGAAAAAGGCATCACATTTGATGAAAACTTTGGCGCGGGTGCCGAAAACTTCTTGGGTGATGAGTACATATTCATCGCAGATGCGCTCAAAAAGGGTTTAAAGGGTGTGTTTTTGCCAATCGTTGTGGCAATTCACCCCAAAGAAAGCTCCGGCAGTACCTGGGGAACCGAGCGTGATTTAGCGGCTCGGGCCAAAGTTTTTACTCGGGTTTTCGGCATCTCCGCCCCGATTTTTAGAGCTCTGTTCTTACTTAAATCACGGAAAGGATCTGTGGGCGCATTAAATGCGATGCGCTTTATTTTGGGTCGATGAAAGTATTTGCACATCGCGGTTATAGCCAGAAATATCCAGAGGCGACATGGATTGCCTATGAAAAAGCGGTTGAGGTCAATGCTGATGGTTTTGAGTGTGATGTTCGTTTATCCAAAGATGGACAGGTTATTTGTTTTCATGATCGAACTTTAAAGAGAATTGGCAATATCAATAAAGCGGTGGCAAAACTTACCGCCGCACAACTCAGGCAGTATGTGCAAGCTATCTCTTTAGAAGAATTATTAGAGCTAGCAATAACAGAGAAAAAGAATTTATTGATTGAGACAAAACATCCAGTTCTAACCGGTGGACAAATTGAGGAAGAAGTAATTTCGATTGTAAGAAAGAGAGCTAAATTGATTGAAGATGCAGGCATTGAAGTAACGCTCATGTCCTTTTCATTTTTAGCGGTTTGGCGGATGAAGCGTCGTTATCGCAAGGTGATCAAGGTAATCAAATATCCGTGGGCTTATTTTCTTAAGAATTCAAAGGATTTTGCAATCAGCATAGAGGCTTTGAGAAAACACCCCGGAATTATTAAACGCAGTGCAGGCAAAAGGATTTATGTCTGGACCGTTAATGAAGAAGAGGATCTAAAGTGGCTGCGCAATCGCGAAATTTATGGCGTTATAACTGATCGACCTAAGAGAGCGCGTCGCATATTGCTATCCTCATCCAATGGCTGAGCGCTTAACCCTCACCGTTGATTGCGGTGGATTGTTCATCAAGAGCTGCGTTCTGGATGAATCAGGAACCATGCACTCCAAGCCAAATCGGATTGAAACTCCATATCCATTCTCGCCTGAACGTTTTGTTAATACCATCGCGGAAATTGCAGCGGACTTACCGAAGTCGACCCGTGCCACAGTTGGCATGCCGGGCATGATTCGAAATGGTGTTGTTGTGGCTACCCCGCACTACATAACAACCCGTGGACCACGAACCAAGATAGATCCAGAGTTGCAGGAACAATGGACAGATTTTGATGTGCAAAAAGCGGTTTCAGACCAGTTGGGTGTTCCAACCTTAGTTTTAAATGATGCTGAAGTTCATGGAGCGGGAATTATTACCGGCTCTGGTTATGAAGTAGTGATTACTTTAGGAACTGGACTTGGCTTTGCAATTTTCTACGGTGGAAAACTAACTCCGCACTTTGAATTTTCACATGCCACTGTTCGTCGGGGCACTACATATGACACATGGATCGGCGAGCAGGAGCGAAAGAGATTAGGAAATGTTTTTTGGTCCCGCCGCATTCGCCAACTGGTCGAAGAGTTGCGTCCAGTTTTCAAATGGGATCGACTTTATATTGGCGGCGGAAATGCACGATGTATCAGGCCAATTGATTTAGAGAGAATGGGCGATGATGTGGTGATTGTGCCAAACACCGCTGGGGTTGCTGGTGGCGTTAGAGCGTGGAATCTAGAACATTACTATCGCGCTTAAGCGCGTAGTGCTTTTGCAAAATCTAAGAAATCACCAACAATGATGTCGATTTCTCTTTGGCCATGTGCCAATGAAATCAACCATTGTTCATCTAATCCTGGCGGGGTCATAACATTTCTATTTAATGACCAGAAGAAAGAAAGCTCTGCGATATCAAAATCAGTCGCCTTGTAATCGCGATAATTGCGAACCGGCTCAGGGGACCAGGTAATACAACCCTTTACGCCGAATCCAACGGTGTGGGCAGGAATTTCATACTCATTAATAATGTCAGCGATTTTATTTAGTGCTTGACGGTTCAAATCCTCACTGCGCTGGAGAGCTTCTGGGGTGCAGAGTCGATCAACAGCTCTGATACCGGCCATTGCGAGGTAATGTCCATTAAAAGTTCCTAGATGTGAATGAGATCCATCTACAACGGTCTTCATATATTCACGCTTGCCACCAAAAGCTGCAACAGGAATTCCACCACCAATTGATTTAGCGAGCGCAATTAAATCTGGTTTAACACCAAGTCTTTGCGCTGCACCTTGTGGTCCCGCAGTTAATCCAGTTTTTACCTCATCAAATACCAGCAAGATGCCGTATTGATCGCAGAGATCACGAACTCGCTCTAGATATCCCATATCTGGCAAAACAATTCCAATATTTTCCAGCACTGGCTCCATAAACAAGCAAGCGATTTTGTCAGCATGCGCTTTGAAAACTCTTTCGATGGCATCTGCATCGTTATAAGGAACAACCCAAACATCTCCGGGAACAGTAGATCCCAGTGGCACTGTGTTTGGAGCCGAAGGATCACCGGCTTTTGTTAGATCTGGTTTTGCAGAGACCATTAGCGGGTCATATGAACCGTGGTATCCACCTTCAATTTTTACTACACCGAGTTTTCCAGTTGCCGCACGAGCGGTACGAAGTGCATACATTGTTGCTTCGGTGCCGGAGTTTGCAAAACGCACCATGTCCAAACCAAAACGACGGCACATAATTTCAGCGCCATCGCGGGTGATTGTCGACGGGGTTGCAAAAAGAGTTCCGACCTCAAGAGTTGCTTTGGCCTCTTTAATTACCTCTTCATTTAAATGTCCAACCAACAGCGCGCCAAATCCCATGGAGAGATCAAGCATTTCGCGGCCATCAACATCCTTCATCCAGGCGCCTTTGGCGGAAACTATTGAGATTGGATATGGATCCCAGTGTTGGAAGCTGGAGGCAACGCCAAGCGGTGTGACTTTTGAGGCTCGTTCATTTTCAACGCCAGATAACGGCGCCAATTTCGAGAACTTACTTTTTTCGATCTCTAAAAGCTCTTGAATACGGCTTTCAGGAACCGGCTTAAATTTATTGGGAGTAGACCTATAGGTCTGCGAATGATTAGTTTTATTAAACATGGGATGTTGCACTTCCCAAATACGGATCAAAAGATCCGATTTGTTGGTACCACCCCTGTTCTGAAACTTGGAATTTCCAAGGTCCTAACTTGTTAGGGGTGAGGTTACTCCTGAGTATCGAAGGCCGTCAAGAGATAGTTTTTTATGCGTGTTTTCCGTGTGAACTAGCGCATAAATAAGTTACGCAGCCTGCGTGTTGTGAAATAAAGTCCCGTCACAATCATCACGCAGAAATATCCCAAATGCATAAAAGTTCCTGCATCCCAATATCCAAACCAAATATCTCTAACTAATTCAATTCCATGCCAAGAAGGAAATAGTTGAATTAAAAACTCAAGCCAATCTGGATAAACTGAAATCGGATAAAGCGATCCAGAAAACAAAAACATCGGAAGCAAAACAATATTGATCATGCCCATCTGTTGATAGGTTTTAAAGTAAGAGGTAATCGCCATTCCAAATGATGCAAAACCAAATGCAATAAATACTGCGGCCGGAATTGCCAGAATTGCCGAGACGCCAGGAACTAATCCAAGTGGGGCAGTTACCGCCATAAATGCAATGGCATAAGAAAGTCCGCGCAACAATGCCCAGGTAATTTCACCAAGTGCAACATCAAGTGGTCCTAGTGGGGTGGCCAACATGCCTTGATACAACTTACTTTCATTTAATTTAAAAAATACATTCCAAGTTGAGTCGTAAATTGCGCCATTCATGGCGCTGGTAGCTAGTAATCCTGGAGCGATAAAGACCGCGTAATCAACGGTGCCGCGCCCACTATCTACATTTCCAATCAATTCGATCATTCCATAGCCAAAAGCCAATAAATAAAGCACTGGCTCGATAAAGCCGGTTGCGATGGGCACCCAAGTAGAGGAGCGCAAAGCGATAAAACCACGCTCCAAAATTGCGCGTGCCCGTCCGGCATAAAGCTGGTGCCCGATGCGATCAGCGCGAGCATCAGCAATTTCAACCGCGGTCTTCATCTACTTTGCCAACCTTTCGGCAAACTTCTTGTTAGCTAATCTAAATCCGACAATCATCATGCCGATTAGATATCCAAAGTGAATTACTAACATGTTAAAGGAGATCGAATAGCCATAAGAGAAATAACGGCCGAGCTCAGTTGCATGCCAGAGCGGTGAAATCCAACCAATCGGCTGAATAAATATCGGCATGGAAGCCAAAGGAAAGAAAGTTCCAGAGAATAAAAACATTGGCATGATGATCAAACGGTTTAAAACCGTCATGAAGTAATCCTCATTTTTAACACTTGCGGTCACACCCATGATTACCGCAGCAAATGCACCAGCAGCAAATATGGTTACCGGGATTACATCCCAAGATTGCCCAATTGTTACGACACCAAATGCAATCAATAAAGCCCAATAACAAACCACGGTGAAAACCACACGCACCATAGCTCCAATGAATACCCCCAAAACAATCTGTCCGGGATTAATTGGTGTGGAGTTAATTGCGTAAAAAAGCTTGCGCCACTTAAAACCTTCCATAACTGGAAACATCGCCTCATCAAGTGCGCCGGTCAGAGCAGCGCTAGCCAGCAAAGCTGGAGCAATAAAGGTTATGTACTCAACTCCACCGGTGCCTGAGGTGCCGGAGTTTTCATTTACTAAAACACCAATACCAATACCGATCGCTACCAGATAAAAAAGCGGGTTGCCAATAGCAACAATGGCAATAATGCCTTTCCACTTCATCATCTGAGCGATGCGAGCTTCAGCTACATAAGTTGCACCGCGAGCCCGAATCTTTGCGACATCAATCCCTGAATTCATTCGATCAAAGATCTTCCGGTCAGGCGCAGGAAGACATCCTCCAAAGAGCTGCGGCGAACCAACGATGTTGTGGGATGAAGTTTCTTGGCCATAATTTCTTCGAGCAAAGCTTCGCCATCTTCTACATACATCAAGATTCGATCAGGCAGCTCTTCAATCCGTGAGCACATATCGCGCAAAACCGGTGCGACCTCTTTGTTGCGCTCTGAACCAAAGCGCACCTCAAGCACCTCTTTAGTGGAGTACTTCTTTATTAGCTCGAGCGGTGAACCTTCCGCCATGATCTTGCCTTTATCCATCACAACTAATCGATCACAGAGTTGTTCGGCTTCATCCATGAAGTGGGTGGTAATCACAAGGGTTACACCGGTTTCCTTCAAACGGAAAAGACGATCCCACAAAATATGACGAGCCTGCGGATCTAAACCTGTGGTTGGTTCATCAAGCATCAAAATATCTGGTTCGCTCACTAATGCGCGCGCAATTGTTAAGCGACGTTTCATGCCACCACTCAATGCTTCTACCTTTGAATCTCTTTTTTCTTGGAGTTGGGCAAAATCCAACAACTCTTCAACTTTGTTGCGAATAAATTTCTTGCTAAGTCCAAAATAACGACCGTAAATAAAAAGATTCTCAGTAACAGTTAATTCGCCATCCAAATTATCTTGCTGGGGAACAACACCTAGGTGGGCGCGAATTTGCGGGCCATGTTCTTCGGGATCGCGACCCAGAATTGAGATAGTTCCAGAGGTGCGTTGAGAGGTGGCTGCGATGATGCGCATAGTGGTGGATTTACCGGCACCGTTAGGGCCGAGCAATCCAAAGGACTCACCTTTGGCGACATCAAAATCTATGGCATCTACTGCGGTGAAATCTCCGAACTTTTTGGTCAATCCACGCGCACTAATAAGCGATTCCGGCATTGGTTTATCTTATCGTGCGATAGAGGTCTATAGTTTCCCCACGTGCGGTTACTTCATCAGCCAAATCACGATCTCACCTACGACGATGTTTTTATGATTCCATCGCGCTCGCAAATTACGAGTCGCATGGATGTTGATTTAAGAACCACAGATAACACCGGAGCCACAATTCCTTTAGTAGTTGCCAATATGACCGCAATTTCAGGTCGTCGAATGGCAGAAACAGTGGCGAGACGCGGTGGTTTAACCGTTATTCCACAAGATATTCCATTGCCTGTTGTGGCAGAGGTTATTTCCTGGATGAAATCACGCCATACACTTTTTGATACACCAATTACCCTAGAGCCACACCAAACCGTGGCAGATGCAGCAGCGCTAATTCACAAAAGAGCACACGGTGCAATTGTGGTTGTGCAAGATAACAAACCACTCGGAATCGTGATGGAAGAGGACTGGGAAGGCGTAGATCGCTTCACTCAGGTAAATCGCATCATGTCAAAAGATTTGATGGTGATTCCAAATTCCGTAAATGCTCGCGAAGCTTTTGATTTACTCCATGAGAAAAATCGTCGCCTGGCTCCCGTAGTGGATAGCAATGGAAATCTAGTAGGAATAATTACCAAGACCGGTGCGCTGCGAGCTACTTTGTACTCACCGGCGCTAGATGCAAATAATAAATTGCGCATCGCGGCTGCAGTTGGAGTAAATGGTGATGTGCAGGCAAAAGCAAAAGGATTAATTGATGCTGGCGTAGATGTGCTTGTGGTAGATACCGCGCATGGCCATCAAGAAAAAATGATTGAAGCTTTGAAATTAATCCGCGCTCTTGATCCAAAAATTCCTATCGTGGCGGGAAATGTTGTAACTGCAGAAGGTGTAAGAGATTTAGTTGCAGCCGGTGCAGACATCATCAAAGTTGGAGTTGGACCCGGAGCAATGTGCACCACCAGAATGCAAACCGGTGTTGGCAGACCGCAATTTTCAGCGGTAATGGAGTGCGCGTTAGAGGCAAAAAAATTAGGAAAACATGTCTGGGCCGATGGCGGAGTGCGCCATCCACGTGATGTGGCATTGGCTTTAGCAGCCGGTGCGTCCTCAGTAATGATTGGCTCTTGGTTTGCGGGAACCTATGAATCACCCAGTGATTTACGGATAGATTCAAACGGCCGGATGTATAAAGAATCATTTGGTATGGCATCAGCACGTGCAGTTGCAGCACGAACCTCAACTGAAGATGCTTTTGATCGCGCGCGAAAAGCGATTTATGAAGAAGGTATATCTACCTCACGCATGTATTTAGATCCAGTACGTCCAGGGGTTGAGGATTTAATTGATGAAATCATCGCCGGAGTTAGATCATCTTGCACTTATGCCGGCGCAGTAAGCCTTACTGAGTTTGCGGAAAAAGCCGTGGTCGGAATTCAATCTGCGGCTGGTTATGCCGAAGGGCGTCCGTTACATACCTCTTGGGGCAAGTAATTAGTTAAGCGCTTTTTGCGTACTTGGATGCAAAAACTAAGCAGTAACACAGAGCTGCGAGCAGCAACAAGGTCCAACGCAACTCAATTGCATCTGCGATAAAACCAATTAATGGTGGGCCGATAACAAATCCAAAGTAGGAAACTCCAGATACTTTTGCCACCGCCTCAGATGGTGCAATCACTCCGGCATATTTCGTAGTTGCGAGAGTTCCTGCAGCGCTAAACATCAATGGAATAACTACCGATAATCCAATTCCCAATAGGAACCAAGCGATCATTACAGCTGGGATTCCACCAACTAGTAATCCAATGGTTAATCCAGTGCCGGAAATTAATCCTCCAGCGGCAATTACTTTTGAGGCACCGAAACGATGTGCCAAAGAATCTCCAGAAAACCTGCCAATAATCATCGCGGTACAAAAAACTATGTATGGCAAAGTAGAAACAAAAGGTGTTGCTCCAAATGCATCGCGAGCTAGAACTCCACCCCAGTCACCCGCGGCACCTTCGCTCAATGCGGCAAATAAGCCAAAAATTCCAAATACCCAAAAGATAAAAGGATGCTTGACTCGTGCGCCTGACTCAAACTCATGTTTATCTACTTCTGCTGGCATAAACAAGGAACGAATAAATAGCAACAAGATCACAAACAAGACGGCGCAGCCCAAACCTTGGGTTAGTGGCGAAACCTCCCACTGCGAAAATACGCCACCAAGAACTCCGCCAATCAAAGTTCCGACCGAGAACATGGCGTGGAAATAACCCATTAATCGACGCCCACCGCGTTGTTCAACCACTACAGCGTGAGCGTTCATGGAAACATCTTGGGTTGCTAAAGCGAATCCAAATAAAAATAAGGTGAGCCAAAACCATTGCAGATTAAAGAGAAAACCTAAGAGAATGTAGGTAATTGCAATTCCGAAAGTTCCCCACAAAATAACGGGACGGCTGCCAAACTTTGCGGCATTACGTCCAGCCGGCTTGAGAGCGGTAAAAACTCCAATGGAGACGAAAAGTAATGAGAGCCCCAAAGTTCCATTTGAGATCTCTAATATCTTTTTAAAATCGGGGATACGGGCCACAAAGGTTCCGGCGGTAAATCCATTAATTACAAAGGCGGTGGTTACCGCGAGCTTGGCGCGACGTAACTCGGTATCCATAATTTGCGCAGTCTACTCAGGCTAGGTTGAATTGCCATTAAGGTTTTTTTCAGAAAAAAGTGATGAGGTAGCCACATGCAAACAGTCTCTACATTTAGCAAAGTAATGGTTGGTTTTGTATTGGGCGCAGTGGTCGCAGGCGGAGTTGCTGTGGCGGTCACACCGGATGTGCCCCCTACCAAAGTGTGTGTAGATAACCGCACCAAAGCGCTTTATGCCGCTACCGATGGCAGCTGCACTAAGACCCGCACTTTGATGACTGTTGTAGGTAACTCAGTTGATGTGCAAACTATCGCCTCAAAAGTCTCTCCTTCTGTTGTATCAATTGCGGTGTCAGCAGCTAGTGGCAGCGGAACTGGTTCGGGTGTTATTTATCGTTCTAACTCCAACTCCTCATTCATTATTACTAACGAGCATGTAATTGAATCAGCGGTGCAATCAGGAACAGTTCGTGTTGAATTAAACAATGGCGATATAGAAAAAGCCTCAATCGTAGGACGTGATAGCACATACGACATCGCGGTTTTAAAAATAGAGCGCGGTAATCTCAAAGTGATCACAGTTGGAAACTCCAGCAAATTAATTATTGGCGAACCAGTTGTGGCATTTGGTTCACCACTGGGATTGGCGGGAACTGTTACGAGTGGAATTGTTTCAGCACTTAACCGACCAGTAACCGCAGGTAGCACAGGTGCAGAATCTTTTATTGATGCAATTCAAACCGATGCTGCGATTAATCCAGGTAACTCAGGTGGCCCGCTTGTTGATGCAACAGGTGATTTGGTGGGAATCAACTCCGCTATTGCAACCTTAGGAAACGGCTCAACTGGATCAATTGGTTTAGGTTTTTCAATTCCAATTAATCAAGCAAAACGTGTAGTTGATGAAATTATCGCTACCGGTAAATCCTCACGCCCATTCCTTGGTATTAACTTTGATACTTCGTACACTGGAGTTGGAGCAAAGATTCTTCGTTTGGTTGATGGCGAGGCCGCGGCCAAAGCAGGAATTCCCGCTGGTGCAATCATCAAGGAAATTGATGGTAAGAAGATCAACGATTTGATCTCGGCTATTGTGAGAATTCGTTCCTACGCCCCTGGCGAGACCGTAAAAATCACGGTGGACATGCCATCTGGTGGCAGCAAGACATTCTCGGTAATTCTAGGAAAGGCAGACTCGCTTTAATTGAGCTTCCACCAAACCCAGCACCTGCTAGGTTTGGTGAAGAAGTTAGCGGTTTAAAGGGGGAAGCTTTGGCCGACGAACACAATTCGCAAGATGGCGATGATGATCTAAACGATGACATCATCACTGAAGAGATGTTGTGGGAGAGAATTCCAGAAACTCATGGAATCGAACGTGCCAGTACCTATTACGAATTAAGCGCTCGAATTTATGCGCGTGGTCAATATGACGAAGCTTTGGCCTTAGCTGAAACCGCCAGAGATATTTATTCAGAGCTCGGCGCCGCGGCACCAACTGAAGGATTAGCACAGGCATATAGCGCAATTGGATATAACTTAAATCAGTTAAAGCGTATGAATGAAGCTGCAACCGCGATGAGTAAAGCTGTGGAACTACTTCGCGAAAACAAATCCCCGATGGCGCTCGAATTAGCCTGCACATTAGGTGAGTGGTGGTTTAGTTCTAAGGAGTACCAAAACACAATTGAATGTATGGAGGAGTGCGCACGCGAACATTTAATTGATGGCAATGAACTTGGCGCAGCTACAGATTTTCATTTAATTGGATGTGCGTATAGGGAATTGAAAAAATATAAAGATGCGCTAGAAGCTTTTTATGAGGCGCGCAAATACTTCAAGACCGCTCGCGAAGTAATTCATGTTGCAAGATGTGATCAGAAAATTGCGCACTGCTATACAGAGTTAGGTGATGCCGAATCAGCTCTAGCCGCAGCTCAAAAAGCGGTCGATGTTTTCACCACAGCCCATGATCATCGCCGTTTAACTTATGCCTCATTTGAACTAGGTAAAGCTCAAGTTCTAACCGGTGAGGTTGATGAAGGACTTAATACTTTGGAGCGGGTTTTGGATATTGCCGCTGAGACAGAGCCAAAAGATTTCGAGTTCATAATCTCCATTGAGCGCCGCATTGCCCAAATTCTGCATACTTTGGGCCGTTCTGATGAGGCCATTGAGATCGAGCGCCGCATAAAGGCTATTTCAGAGATTATTGAAGATTAAATAGTGAGCTTGCCAGATCTTTCCCATTTGAAGAGCCGGGATAACTTGATTATCACCATGGTCTGTTTAGGAAATATCTGCCGCTCTCCAATGGCTGCTGCGGTGCTGCATAACAAAGTAAAAGCAATTTCTAAACCACAAATTTTTGTTGATTCAGCTGGAACCTCTAATTGGCATGCCGGGCAAGGACCAAATCCACCATCTAAACGCACCTGGGAGAAGGCCGGCTATTCATATGACCATACCGCCTCGCAATTTAATTATGCGCGCTTGGTTAGCGCGGATTTAGTTTTAGTCATGGATCGACATAATCATGAAGAGGTCATGAAGTATGTGACTAGCGATGAAGAGGAACAAAAAATATTTTTCTTACGCCAGTTTGATGAAACCGCTCCAGATTCTATTGAGGTACCAGATCCATATTCACTACCAGACTCCGCATTTGAAGAGGTTTTAGGAATGGTAGAAAAAGCAACCAATGGATTAATAAAACAATTACTTATGTAAGTGTTGCATCGCCCAGGCATACATGGCGATTGCACCTGCAGCAGAGGCGTTCATAGATCTAGTCGAACCATATTGTGAAATTGCCAGAACCTGTTCGCAGACCTCTACAGCCTCATCAGACATTCCGGCACCTTCTTGACCGAGAAACAAAACGCATTCTTTGGGGAAATTAGCGGATTCAATAGCGGTTGATTTCTCAACATTGTCGATGCCGATAATTGAAACCTTATTTTCATCACACCAAGCTTTGAAATCTGCCACGGTTGGATGATGAATAACGGTTAGATATTTATCGGTGACCATCGCGCCACGTCGATTCCAATCACGCTTTCCAACAATGTGAACACTGGAGACATTGAAAGCATTGGCGGTGCGCACAATCGATCCGATATTTAGATCATGTTGCCAATTTTCAATCGCAATTCGAAGCGAATGACGCTTGGTATTGAGGTCTGCAACAATCGCAGGAACGCTCCAATAGCGGTATTTATCAAGCACATTACGCCGGTCACCGTTTTCGAGTAACTCAGGATCGTATTGCTCTCCGACCGGCCAGGGTTTGGGATGTGGACCGACACCTACCACGGGATAAAACTCACCCGGACCAATTTCTGCCGGCGGTTGATTCATAGTCTTACAACCAATTTTCTTGCCTCATCAACGATTGATTTTTCATGGGCTTTTAACTCATGTCCTGGATAGTCATTGCCATGGGCAAAAGGATCAGGCAACTTCGTTATGCCAGATAGTTCTTGCAGTACAAATAGACCGCAGAAAGGTGCGTAAGTTGCGTTGTAGCCACCTTCATGGGTCATCATTAATTTGCCACCACAAACTTCATTAGCAACATCCATTAATTTACGGGTCATAGTTTTGTAACCCTCAGCGGTCACCAGCATGCGACCCAGCGGATCATAAACTGATGAATCAAAACCAGATGCCACGCAAATTATGTCGGGATTAAACTTTCGAATGGCTGGGATAACAACCTCATCAAAAGCGTAGTAATAACCGCCATGACCAGTGCCGGGCGGAAGTGGAATATTTATATTCGTTCCAACACCAATTACATCAACATCACCTGTGTCATGGGGATACAAGCGATTTTGATGTAGCGAAATTGTTAAAACATTTGGGTCATTTAAGAAAATAGATTCTGTGCCATTTCCATGATGAACATCCCAATCAACCACAACAACTTTCAAATTATCGCCATGGGTTTTCTTCGCAACATTTATGGCAACTGCTAGGTTAGAAAAAATGCAATAACCCATTCCAGTTTCGCGAACCGCGTGATGACCGGGAGGTCTTATCAACGCATAACCATTGTTAACTTCACCAGTTAAGACGACTTCAAATAATTCAATGGCGCCACCTGCTGCCATGGTGGCAATCTCATAGCCCCCGCGCGCAAATGGCGTTGTTAGATCCCCGCCATCTCCACCTAGTCGGGAGCTCGATTCCTTTTTTATGCGGGCAATATGCTCTTTTGTGTGAGTGGTTTCTAGCTCGGCTTCGCTGGCTTTGCGCACCGAAACTCTTGTTAAATGCTCGATTAATCCGGAGACCACAATCAATTCATGAATGCGTTTTTTTGTTTCGGAGTTTTCATAATTCACATACGGCTGCAATCCAGCACCAGGATCTGAAGGCATATCGCCAACAAAGCTTCCAGTGTCATGCCATCCAAATATCTCGTGATAAACATAGCCGGTACGCATAAACCGAAGCCTACGGCCAACTCTCAGAAATGACTATTACTCTGACCTCATGCTTAGGCGGTTATTGGCAGCGGTTCTAGTTCTGCAACTTACTTTTACACCAGCTTACGCGCTACATTCTCTGGAAAAATACTCTTCAGCTAAACAACTTGCATCGCCCGGTCTTTTAGTTATTGATCCCACCGATGGACGGGTTATTGTGCAAAACGGCGCCGATAAACTGCGAATTCCTGCCTCGGTTCTAAAACTTCTTTCTGCGACCGCGGCACTTCATTACATTGGAGCCGAGAAACAATATGTAACTAGGATATACAAAACAGCAAATGCTAACGAGTTTGTCATTAAGGGATCACTTGATCCGTGGTTAACCAGCAACTTAAGTTTTGCAAAGAAAAATAAGCAGCGATTTCTTCCTTCGTTAGTCAATAAAGCAAACACTGAAAATAAAAAGAAGATTAAGATTTATTTTTCAGGGTTGTATGAACGAGATACTTATGATTTAGCGGTTAATCAAAAGCAAAAAGGCGTTAAATTAACCTTCGAGAAAGTGGATTCTGCTAGAGCAACTGAGCTAGCGGTTGAAGAGATTTCAACACTGACCTCAGTTCCTCTGAGTGAGATGGTTAAATTTGCAATTCTGTGGAGTGATAATCGATTAGCAGATCGTATGGCTAAAGATGCTGCGCGCGAGATTGGATTTCCCAGCACTGGTAAAGGTTTAACAACCACTTTCAAGCAAGCGCTAAATGAATTAGGAATTGATCACACCGGATTACAGGTCAAAGATGGCAGCGGACTTTCAAAAGAGAATAAAGTTTCAGCGGTTACTGTCGTAGATTTGCTGATCAAAATAAGAAATAACCCAGCATTTGCTGCGATTTACGAAGGATTGCCGATTGGTGGCGAAACCGGAACGCTACAAAAGAGGTTTCTGGAGACCGCACCTCATGCGGTGGGTCATGTTCACGCCAAGACCGGATGGGTCAACAACAGCGTAACTATGGCGGGATATGTGGAAGAGGGCGATAAGGAGTATGTATTTGCCATCTTGGCCGATGGAATTACGCCAACCTTTACCGCACGCAATAAAGCACGCGCGGCCATGGATCGTTTATTGGGAGCTATCGTGAAAGGTAATCACTAAATACTTTGATTGCTCCGCCGTAACAGGCCACCCATACCCGCTTGTGCAGAGGTTCATAGGTAATTCCGATTGGTTCATTACACACATTGATTTTCTGAATTACTTTGAAATCACTCGCTCGCACCTTTGAAACGGTGTCACTTGTGTAATTCACTACATAAAGAGCGGTTCCATCGGCTGAGATATCAAGACTTCGAGAAGCAGATCCGGTTTTAATAGAACGCACAACTTTGTTGGTATTCAAATCCATTGCGATAACTCGTCCAGAACTATTTAAAGTTGCGTAAAGCATTGTGTTGTCCGGGGATAAAACTACTGCTCGCGGATTAGAACCCACATTAAGTTGAGAACGCTCCCAAGTTTGCAGATTAATTTTGTGAATGACCGCTCCACCCATTTGAACAACATAGGCAAATTGCGAGTCTTTAGAAACCGCAATTCCTCTAGGGTAGGCACCAATCTTTAATGTCTTAACCACCTTTTGTTTTTCAATTGAAATAATCGATAAATCATAAGAGCACCAATTAGTAACCAGGACATATTTGTTGTCTGGAGTTACATCTACAACTTTAGGAACTACACCAACATGGTAAGTGGCATCAATCTCCCAGGTGGCGGTATTAATACGATATACAAAGGAGCGGTCGTACTTGTCGGCTGGGGAGCATTTATCAGTACCCTCACGATTAAAACCTTTGCCGTACATCGCATAATTCGTCACATATAAATAATCACCAGCAGGGGAGAACGCACCTTCTACTGGTGCACCACGATGCAGCCCGGAATAACCTTTCTGGCCGAGATTATTTAGATTTACCTGGTCAGAGATGTTTTTGATTAACTCCAAAGTATCTGCGTTATAAACCGTAACTGAGTGGCGATACATCATGTTGTGCGCTGAGACAAAACCGGTTTTTGATGCGCGAACAGATTTAGGTGAGATGTTTCCGGTGATTGTTTTTTCTAGCTTTAACTTTGTGGTGTCTGAAGTGATCTCAGCAGAAGTTGGATTAGCGGTCATTAACAAAAGGACGGAAACTATGGCCCAGCTCACCGGAATACGCATAGTCGCAATCTACAGGGTAATCTCATGCTCATGATTTCGCCCTACATCGCACTTATGAAATTGCGGGTAGTGGAATTGCTATTAGTCACCACTTTGCCCGCACTTTTCTTGGCTGCCGAAGGTGTCCCCGCACTTGATGTAACTCTGGCGACTTTAATTGGTGGAACACTGGCCGCTGGTGCAGCGAATGCCTTCAACATGGTTATAGAGAGCGATATTGATCAATTAATGGGACGTACTGCAAAACGTCCAATCGTTAATAATCAAATTACCGAGAATCAAGCTCTTGTTTTTGCATCAGTAATAACAGTTTTATCATTAGTAATTTTCTGGATATTCACTAACCCGTTAGCAACCGGATTAACCATAAGTGCAATTGCCTTTTATGTATTTGGATACACCGTAGGCTTAAAACGCCGCACCTCCCAGAACATTGTGTGGGGTGGAATCGCAGGGTGCTTGCCGGTATTGATCGGCTGGGCTGCGGTAACCAACTCTCTATCTTGGACCGCGTTTTGGTTTTTTATGGTGATTTTCTTTTGGACCCCACCGCACTTCTGGGCGTTAGCTATTAAGTATCGTGATGATTATGAAGCTGCTGGAATTCCGATGCTGCCGGTGGTTGCACCAATAAATAAGGTCGCACAACAGATGTGGTTTCACACTATCGCGATGATTGTGACCTCATTTTTAACGCTTTACAGCTATGGATTGCCGGTTTGGAGTTATGTAGTAACCGCAGCTCTCGGTTTGTTTTTTGCGGTACAACTACGTGGCCTAAATCAGGCACAGATAGACAAGCAAGCCGGAAAAATATTTCATAGCTCAATCACTTACCTAAGCCTCTATTCAGTGCTTTTAGTAATCGTTGCCCTAATTTAATTCAGGGTTATTTATTTCCCGACGTCCATTAATTCCCAACTTCAGATAGATGGCCATCGTTTCCTGTCTAATTAATGACTCTGAATAGCCCAATCGATCTGCGATAGCGTTGTTTGTCATACCACTTTTCATCATTTCTAATATGAGTTCTTGCCGTTCACTTAATTTATCTCCGGTAATAGCAGCTCTAGGTTTTTTAATCGGTGAACCATTCGAAGTTTCAAGCGCATCCCAGGTTTGCAGATAAAGATTCAAGATAGAACGTAAAGCAACAAAGTAATCGTGACTTTCTTCAATATCAGAGACAAACCTTTGTGTAGTAATTGATGCGGCAAAATTTGGCAGTAGCGGCAAATAGATAGAAGATTTCCAGACAGAGTCATTTGGTCCTTCTGACTCCTCTGACTTTATTACTATCTCTCTAGAGCTAACAGAGTCCAACAAGTAACCAAAATCTGAGAGATTGATATTTTTGTGTGAAGCTATAAATTTCTCACTGAATCCAAAACTACCAAGATGGAGCAACGAGGAGTCACTGTTTAGCCTTGCCAAGTAAATACGTGCTACCTCTCCAGAGGGACAAACATTCATTGCGACAAATTGAATAGCATTTTCAATTTTCCGCTCAAAAGTTAGATAGTTCGCTATATTGCTTAAACGCAACAAAGCCATAATTCCCTCTTTTCGATTTGGATTTTGGCAACCTACTGACAAACCATGAATTCCTCACGTTTTGAGTGATGCGAAACAGTCACAAATTAAATCTGCTGTATGGTTGATAACTCGAAACGATTTGACCTTTTAGAAGGGGGCAAAATGGAGGCAGCACCTAAGCCAAACGCCCTTTTGATTGAAGACAACAACGAAGATCGACTAGAGATAAAACTCCAACTAGAGGTTATGGGGTTTTTAGTCTACGACGTTGCCTCCGCCCTGGAAGCAAAAGAGATTTTTGGTATCCGGGACTACAGCATGGTTTTGTTGCATTTAGGTCACGCCCCTCTGGAAAGTCTGGAAATCTGTCGCCAGATTCGGGCCCAATCAACGGTGCCAATATTGATGCTAACCAAGCGTGAAGAGGTTATTGATGAAGAGTTGGCATTGGGCGCGGGGGCTGATGATTACATTACTAAACCTATTGAAACAAGAATTCTTACCTCGCGAGTTACCCAACAATTAAAACGAGGGGAAAGTCAGCGGTCTCCACGTCAAACCATTCTTACTTGGGAAAATTTAACTCTAGATTTGGCAGAGCACCTGTTCAAAATCGGAGATAAAGAGATACTCCTAACTAACTCGGAATACCGATTTCTTCAGCTATTGATGGAAAACCCGCAGAGAGTGTTTTCCAAAGAGCAGGTCTTGACGGCGGTCTCTGCATTGAAGGAAGCCGCCAATGGATCGGTAGAAACATATGCACATCAGTTGCGCTCTAAAATTAAGCGTAATGGAGGCCCTGATGTGATTGATGTTGTGCGTAGCGTGGGCTTCCGTTTAGCTAGCAACGAATCCAGTCACAGATAAAGTTTTTAAACCTCTTTCTTAATTGACTCGACTGTGTGACATAAAAGAACCCCAAAATCCTTTCTAGCTTCACTGTTAGCGCCCATCTGCTGATGCTATGAGCAGCTTGAACAGAGAAGAGAAGAAATGAATGCAACAAAAACTAATAGAGTTACTTGGCGCACAATTGCTGGCGCAGTGATTGTAGTTTCGGTAGCAGCAATTGCGGGGCAGAGTGTTATAGCTTCATTTAACGCCACCGCCTTCAATACCGTCGCACAAGAGATAAATACTGGAACTATGAAATTAGATTTAGCAAATAGCGGCGCTGGTTTCGGACAGAGTATTTCTAATTTGGTTCCTGGAGATACCGTTAATCGTTATGTCACACTAACTAACTCTGGAACAGTAGATGGCATTGGGTTAACACTTAAAACCGCTCAAACTGGAACCGCGACATTAATCAGCGATGCAGTAAACGGAGCAACTAACAAAGCTTTACGTGCTTCAGTCAAGAGTTGCAGCGTTGCTTGGGATACATCGACTGGAATATGCGGTGGAACCGAGGTCAGTGAACTTGCTGCAACTCCACTTAGCGCCCTAGCAACTGCAACAGCATTGAGCTCTGCAAACATGGCATCTGGCGCGATCAAGTATCTGCAAGTAATGATTGAATTACCTGATCAAAATGAAACCACTGTTAATGGTGTGCTGCCGGCAAACACCGTACAAGGCGGATTGGTAAACATCACTTACACCTTTGATTTGGCTCAAAGATTAGCCACATCAACAAATAGCTAGAGGTAGATGTGAAGCGGTTATTTGTGGTGTTTTGCATGATGGTACTTTTGACGACCCCAACTTCAGTCAACGCAGGGCAAAGATCTCTGTCATCCGTTGGCGGAGCAGTTTCAACTAGTACCTGGGCTGTGGTTGCAGTTGGACAGAATCAAAACATCACAAATACCCCGTACCAACTAACCTGGTCAGTATCAAATGGAGTTGCATATAACTTCTTCTATTTCCAAAACTCCGGAACTGTCGACCTGAATTCTTTATCGGCAGATATTGTCCTAACAAGAGTTGGTGGAAATGGGCCGGCCAATGAGGTGATATTGGAGTGGTGTTTGAATGGGGTTTGGGATTCAATTTCAAATACCTGTTCGGGAATCATCGTCTTGATTACTCGATCCACAGATGCAGGTTTTAGTTTAAATAGCATCGTCTTGCCAGTTGGATCACAACTAGATATAAGAGCGCGCACAGCAGTCAGCGGTAGAAACAATTTCGCGGTTCAGATAAACACCAAAGCAGCGAGAGCTGATGTGCGAGCAGGTATCACAGATAACCTATGAAATTAATTCGAAAGATTAACGATGTAGTTATAGCTCTATTAGCCGCCTCAGTTTTAATTACGGCCGTTGCTTTCATTTATTTTCAAAGCAGCTTGCTTGTGGTTACTTCGGCGAGCATGGAGCCCAGCTTCAAACCTGGTGACATATTGCTGGTAAGGCCGGTTAAGACATCGCAAATCGAGCGGCTTGATGTGGTTGTACTGCCAGTTCCTGATGTTGCCGGATTAAGGTTTTCGCATCGGGTCAATTCAATATCTCGGGAGTTAACTGGTTTTCGAATTAGGACCCAAGGCGATGCCAATCCAAACCCTGATACCTGGAGCTTGAATGTCACAGATCAGCAGGTTCCCAAGGTTATTGCGGTATTACCAACCAGCTTTATTTTTGCCCTAACTCACATTTTCAGTAACGACACTTAAGGGGATTTCAAGGGGATTCAAAGGTTGCCCCTTTACCCTTTATCTCAGTAACTGACCCCCATTTCCCCAGGGAGCCTAGGAATTGAGATCTAAACGAGTTCGCGTTTTGGCGCTGAGCCTTTCCTCTTTATTAGTACTTTCTGCCACCCCCGCTATCGCAAAAACCCCCAAGCCAACTCTGGCGCAAATTGAGGCTGCCAAAAAAGCGGAGGCAGAAAAAAAGAAGCTGGTGGATGCTGCAAATGCTCGACTGGCAAAGGCCAACTTAACTTTGCGCCAGTTAGCTGCGGTAGCCAATGCGGCGCGAATTAAATATGAAGCGGCTAAGAGAGAGTTAGCTGTTAAAACTAGTGAAGCAAACTCGGCCGCTGCTGCCTACAACGTCGCGGTCTCTGAGGTTAAAGCGGCGCATGATGCGATTGGTCGCTTAGCCACAAATGCTTACATCATGGGCGGCGGATTTACTGATTTGGATTCCTTATTACATTCCGATGGTCCACAAGATTTAATGGATCGACTTTCTACTTTAGATTCTTTAGGTGCACAAAATACTCAAGCGCTATTTAGATTTAAAGCAGCAGAGGATGCAGCTAAGAAAGCTAAAAAAGCGGCTGATGAAGCAAAGGCAGCTCAAGAGGTTGCTACTAAAAAAGTAGAGGCCACAAAGATCGAAGCAGATGCGGCCCGTAATGCACAACAAAGAGAAGTAGATAAATTACAAAAGATTCAAGATCAAGTTTTGCGGGATTTAAATGCGGCTCGTAAGACACGCGTTACATTAGAACAACAGCGACAACTTGCATTACTGGAAGAAAACAATGCAATCATTGCTGACAACACCGCTATCTACACAAAAATTTGGCCAGATATTGGTTTCAAGGGACGCTCAACATCGCGTTCAACTCCAGAGATGCGCGCTAAAGCTGTTGAGTTTGCCAAGAAACAAGTTCAGGCTCGCAAGCCATATGTTTGGGGAGATGAAGGCCCCAACGCATTTGATTGCTCTGGCTTGGTTTATGCCGCTTATCGCGCCGCTGGTTTGGGCTGGCCAAACTGGGATCGCCTCAACTCATCGCTTTATTTCAGTTATACAAAGCATGTCCCAATCAGCCAATTAGTACCTGGCGATTTGCTCTTCTACTCTTATAAAGGAACAGTGAACACAATTCACCATATCTCTATCTATGCTGGAAACGGCATGATGTGGGAAGCAAACTCCACCAAGACTGGATTGAAGTTCTCCAATATCTACAGCATTAAGGGACTTATGCCATATGGAGGCCGCGTCTAGTATTTGGCCCATGGCCAGCGCGACTCCGCTTTATCAAATCCGTCTTGCGGTGCGCCGTGAGTTAGAGGATTTAAATGCTGGCGATTTGGT
>JBDKIY010000012.1:0-26833 GCA_039796875.1 Actinomycetota bacterium | reverse complement strand
AAAAAATGGAGGCAGGTGGTTGAAAATGGAGGAAAAGGGAGTAAAGTGGGGAATTAAGCGGAACGGGGGTTCTGCTTAAAACGGGGGAGGTTCAAATGTTTCTTGGTACCCATGAACCTCGCCTTGATGAAAAGGGACGCTTGATTCTTCCCGCCAAATTCCGCGAGGAATTGGCATCGGGATTAGTAATTACAAAAGGCCAGGAAAGATGTTTGTTTGTATTTCCTACCGCTGAATTTTCTCGAATCACCGAACAGCTAAAACAAGCGCCATTAACTGCAAAAGCAGCACGCGATTACATGCGTGTGATGTTTGCAGGAGCACATGACGAAATTCCAGATAAACAAGGTCGCGTAACTATTCCAAGTGGACTGCGTGAATATGCAGATCTTGAAAAAGATTGCGTTGTCATTGGTGCAAATACCAGAGTTGAAATCTGGGATGCCAAAGCCTGGAAGTCATATCTAAAAGATCGCGAAAAAGGTTTTGCTGATGTTTCAGAGGAGGTGTTCCCAGGCCTGTTCTGATTGAACTGGCCAAAAAAACTTGGTGAGTCACTCTCTTTTGTGGCCACCGCCGACCTTCAACTAAACGGCGCCCCTTCCCCGGTGCCGTTTAACCCCCCAGATCCGTCGGCCGGCGGTGACCAGAAAAGAGAGCAGTACAGAAAAAGAAATCTTTAATAACAAACGAAATAGCAAAGAAAGAAGGGGAAGATGAAAGTAGAACATGCATCAGTGATGCTTGATCGCTGCATTGCACTTCTTTCTCCAGCTATTGAAAAAAGTTCGAGCCCTATAGTTGTTGATGCAACTTTGGGATTTGGTGGACACTCACTGGCGTTATTAGAAAAATTCCCAAATCTTAAAGTTATTGGATTAGATAGAGATTTAACGGCGATAGAAAAAGCAACTTCACGCTTGGCAAAATACTCTGACCGCATCACGATTGTTCATGCAATTTATGATGAAATGCCTACCGTTCTTAAATCTCTAGGAATAAGAGATGTCGATGGAATCCTCTTTGATCTTGGAGTTTCATCAATGCAATTGGATCAAGCGCAGCGTGGTTTCTCTTACGCAAATGATGCGCCGCTTGATATGCGAATGGATCAGTCCAGAGGTTTGTCGGCGCAAGAAATCATTGATTCTTATTCGCGAAATGATTTGATCCGAGTAATCCGAGAGTATGGAGAAGAGCGTTTCGCTTCCAGAATCGTCGATAACATCATCGCGGCTCGAGATAAAGGTGGCATCACTAGTACAACACAACTAGCTGAGTTGGTTAAACAAAGCATTCCGGCACCAGCAAGACGGGTTGGTGGAAATCCTGCAAAGCGCACATTCCAAGCCCTGCGTATCGAAGTTAATCAAGAGCTAGAGGTTTTGCAACGCGCAATACCTCGCGCAATGGATTGTTTAGCCCTTGGCGGCCGAATGGTAGTTATGTCTTTCCAATCTTTAGAAGACAAGATTGTAAAGAAATTTTTTACCGCAGCTACCGAATCAAAAACCCCTGTTGGTCTTCCAGTTGAGATTGCGGCATTTGCTGCAAAATTCAACTTGGTTTTCCGGGGTAGCGAAAAAGCAAGTGAGTTAGAGATAGCTGAAAATTCTCGTGCGCAATCCGTCAGACTACGTGCGATAGAGCGGGTGGCAATCTAATGGCCTTATCCGCTCTCGCGCCTGCTATCGAACGCTCAAGAAAAACTGTTGTTAAGAAATCTTCGCAAGTTGTATTAAAACTTGTCCCCGAACTTCGTCCTGTTCCAGGTCAGCAAGCAACAGATCGCGTTTTCTATGGCGTAATAGGAGCAGTTTTGGTAGCAGGACTACTTGGATTGCTTGGCATAAATATTCTTCTCGGTAACGATGCGGTAAGAATTCGCGAGTTGAAGCTAGAGGCAATTTCTATAAATGAACAGAGAGAGGAAGCGCTGCGCGAAGTGGCTGCTTTGTCTACCTCAGAAGCTCTGGCAGAAAAGGCAATCAAGCTGGGAATGGTTCCCAGTGAAACTCCGAGGTTTCTAGATATTTCAATTCCCTCTGAAATCAAGCAAGTGAAAAAGGCCCAGCCATGAGTCATAACACCTTGGTTGAACGCCGCATCAGATATGTGGTTGCCATTTCCTTAGTTTTGCTGATCGCATTTGCAGTGAGATTGATTGATGTGCAAGCGGTGCGGGCTGCGGGCTATGCCAATCGCGCCGATATGGAGTTGGCAAAACGATCATTAATCATGGCTCCAAGAGGTGCGATCACCGATATCAATGGTGTTGAGTTTGCTCGTTCGGTAATCGCTTATCGCATACTGGCAGATCAAGCCATCATTGATTATCCAAAGAAACTGGCGGAACTAGCTGCTCCAATTTTGAAGTTGGATCCAAAAGCACTTGAGAGCCAGCTAACCGGCACTAGAAGATACGTTGTCATATCTCAATCAGAGAAACCAGCGGTTTGGCGCAAACTAGAAGCTGCAGTTGAAAGTTACAACGCAGAGGTATCGCAGGAAAAAAATGGCTATGCCAAAAAATTAGCTGGTTTTTTTGCCGAGCGAATCTATGTTCGTGAGTACCCAGAATCTGAATTAGGCGCTGCAGTAATTGGCTTTATAAACCGCTCTGGTGCGGGCGCTGCCGGCTTGGAATACAGCATGAACTCAACTCTTTCGGGAATCAATGGCGAGTACACATATGCAAATGCCGGTGGAACCATAATTCCCGGAACTCAGAAAATTACTTCGGAAGCAATTCGGGGAAACACGATTAGATTAACAATCGACCGTGATGTGCAATGGGTAGCTCAGGAAGCAATTCGCACTGCGGTGAAAAGTTCACGGGCGCTTTCGGGAACTGTAATTGTTATGGATCCAAAAACTGGTCACATTTTGGCGCATGCAACCTATCCATCTTTTACCCCCGGGAATACCAAAGGCGTAGACCCTTATCGTTGGAAAAATCCTTCGGTGCAAGAGGTTTATGAACCAGGATCTACCGGCAAGGTAATAACAGTTGCCTCTGCAATTGAAGAGGGCAAGATTGGTCCAGAGACAGTTCTCACCGTTCCATATAAATTGAAACGTTCTAACAAAGTATTTTCAGATCATGATCCACACCCATTACAAAAATTGACAGTGGCAGGCGCTTTGGCAGTTTCCAGCAATACCGCTGCGATAAAAATTGGGGAAATGCTTTCGAATGACAAGCTTCATTCTTATTTGAAGAAATTCGGAATTGCAGAAAAACCTGGCTCGGGTTTGCCAGGCGAGGAAAGTGGCAAATTACTTGATGTTAAAGATTGGTCGGGAACTACAGCTCCGACCGTTGCTTTTGGTCAGGGATATTCAGTCACCGCTATGCAAGCAACCTCAGTCTTTGCGACGATCGCAAATGATGGCGTTCGTGTAACTCCAACCGTTATTGCAGGAATAAGTGATGCTGCAGGACGTTATACGCCAGCTAATAAACAGAAGTCAGTTCGAGTTATCAGTGCAGAAACCTCCCAGCAGATGCGCTTAATCATGGAGAGCGTTGTCTCTCCGACCGGAACCGCACCAACAGCAGCCATTCCCGGATATCGAGTTGCAGGTAAGACTGGAACCGCACAACGCGTGGATGACTCATGCGGTTGTTATCGGGGATACACAGCATCATTCATCGGCTTTGCTCCGGCAGATCAGCCAGAGTTTGTAGTTTCAGTAACTATTCAAGATCCAAAAGGATTGCATTGGGGCGGGTACCTCGGAGGTCCGGTATTCAAAAAAGTAATGAGCTTTGTATTGAAAGATCAGCACATTCCACCTACTCCGGCAGCGGTAACAAATTATGTTTTGAATGAAAAGGAATTGAAGGCAAAAATCGCGGCCGCCGAAGCGCTTCGTAAGCAACAATCTCGTTCTGGTTCAAATGGCTGACATCCAACGATTTGACCCAATCTCCAAAAAACTTGGAGCTGTTGCATCATATTTAGGTATAAACGCTGAGAATTCATGGAGCGATATTGATGTAATTGGAATTTCCAGTAACTCAAATGAGATAAATGAAGGTGAAATTTTTCTAGCGCTTCCAGGGGCAAAAACTCATGGTGGCGCTTTCGCTCATATCGCTGTGGAGCGTGGTGCGAGGGCGGTGATTACCGACAATGCAGGTGCTGAATTAACCTCCCAACAGCACATTGCAATCCCCGTGTTGGTAGTGCCGAATCCACGCTCCTATAGCGGCTACCTTTCAGATTGGTTTTACAACTCACCAAGTAGATCTATGTATGTCGCTGGAATAACAGGCACAAATGGGAAAACCACAACTACATACCTTCTCAATCAGATTTGGTCATATGCCAATTTTGAAAGCGGCTTGATCGGAACCATAGGAATTCGACTGGGAGATGAATTTCATCCCGGCGTACGAACAACCCCGGAAGCTGACGCTCTGCAATCAATATTGTCAACGATGCATGAACGTCATATTAGAAGTGTTGCAATGGAGGCAAGTAGTCACGCTTTAGTGCAACACAGACTTGACGGCGTTCATTTTTCTGCGGCTGGATTTACAAATCTAACGCAGGATCACCTGGATTTTCACAAAGATATGGAAAGTTATTATCAAGCAAAACGCAGTTTGTTTAATGCTGAGAGATGTGAGCATGCTTTTATAAATATCGATAATGAGTATGGAAAGAGATTGGCCAGCGAATCAACCATTCCAACCTCGACTTTGTCACTGCGGTCCAGCAAAGCTACTTGGCACTTTGATTCGATTGAAAAAATGAATCTGCAGGGAATGGGAGGGTATGAGGTTTCTATCCGAGGTGAAGGCGGAGTATTAATAGAGGGCCAGATTCGACTGGATGGCGAATTCAACTTAGAAAACTGTCTTTTGGCGGTAGCCATTGCTTCACACAGCGGCGTAGATCCATTGGTGATTGGGCAAGCACTTGGGAGACTAACTGGGGCACCAGGCAGACTTGAAAGGATTGATTGCGGTCAATCCTTTACGGCTTTAGTTGATTACGCGCACACCCCAGATGCTGTGACCCAGATTCTTCAAGCTTTGCAGGTGGGAAAAACCGGCAGACTGATTGGGATTCTCGGATGCGGTGGAGATCGCGATAAGGCAAAGCGTCCTTTGATGGGCTCTGCGCTAAAAGAAAACTGCGATGTAGCAATATTTACAAGTGACAATCCAAGAAGTGAAGATCCAGACCAAATTCTGAAAGAAATGACAGCAAATCTCAATCTTGATTCCAGCAGCCAAACATTTATCGATCGTGAGAGCGCGATTGAATATGCGGTTTCGATTGCAAAGGCAGGAGATGTTTTAGTTGTTCTCGGAAAGGGCCATGAATCGGGCCAAGAGATAAAGGGTGTAATTTCGCCATTTAGCGATCAAGAGGTCTTGCGTAGAAAAATTGAAGGTGGCAAATGATCAATTTGTCGGCTCAAGAGATTGCGGAGATTGTTAAGGGCGAATTACATGGAGCTGCTCAAATCTCAGAAAACGCTGAATTTCATTTTGACTCTCGGCAGATTTCAAGAGGGGATGTTTTTATCGCTTTAAAAGGCGAGCATGCAGATGGGCATGATTTCATTTCTGATGCGTTGAAAAACGGCGCGGCACTTTCAATAGTTACTAAATCAGTTGATGGTGCTCACATAGTTGTTCCAGATGTCATTACTGCAATAGCGGATCTGGCACATTATGTGCGAACAAAATTGAGTAATTTGAAGGTTGTTGGAATCACTGGATCGCAAGGTAAAACAACAACTAAAGATATGTTGCATACAATTTTGCAGTCCGTTGGTCCAACTGTGGCAGCGCGTGGCTCCTTCAATAATGATTTAGGAGTACCTCTGACATTGCTTCGCTCAAACACAAAAACTGAGTTTTGCGTCGTTGAAATGGGGGCACGTCACGGAGGCGACATCCTGGCGTTGACTCGTATTGCATCCCCAAATGTGGGTGCGGTTCTGAAAGTAGGAAACGCTCATCTTGGTGAATTTGGATCAAGAGAGAAGATTGCAGAAACCAAAGGTGAGTTGATTGCGGGACTTAAGGCTGGCGCTATTGCGGTCTTGGGAACTTATGATGAGTTCACACCTCATATGCAATTTGTTGACCGAGTTAAAAAGATAACATTTGGCGAGACACATGATTGCGATGTTAGGGCGGCGGATATTGAATTTCGCGGTGGTTACGCTCATTTTGATCTAGTGACACCAGAAGGTCGCGAACCAGTTGAACTGCGAGTTATTGGTTTGCATCAGGTTCCCAATGCACTTGCTGCATCAGCTATCGCTTTCTCTCTTGGTTTAAGCACTGCGACAATTGCCGCAGCTTTATCGATGCATGAAAACGCCAGCAAATGGCGGATGGAAATGCATGAAGGAAATGGTTTATTGCTAATAAACGATTCCTACAATGCAAACCCTGAAAGCATGGAAGCTGCGATAAGAACGTTGACACTATTGGCGCAGGAGCGAGGCGGTCGATCCTGGGCGTTTCTTGGGACCATGCATGAGCTCGGGAATCAAGCCGCGCAAATGCACCGGCAAATCGGAGTACTTGTAGAGGACTTAGGAATTGATCATTTAGCAGCAATTAGAAATCAAGATTATCTAATGGGCTTAACGGGTTTATCCACCACTAAGCATTATTTTGAGAGCGTGGATGCAGCCAAGGAACTGATCAAAGTATTTGAACCAGGAGATGTAATTCTGGTCAAAGCCTCTAGAGCTGAGCATCTGGAAGAGCTAGCTGCTTCGATAATTTCTGAGGCGATTGAAACAAATGTCGGACAAAGTTCAGATGAGGAGCGTAGCAAGTGAGAGGTATTTTGATTTCCGGTGCTGTCGCATTTCTCTTCAGCTTCTTTGTAACGCCAGCATTTATTAAATTTTTGGCCCGTAAAGGTTATGGACAACAAATCAGAGATGATGGTCCCAAGACCCACCATGTAAAACGTGGTACTCCAACAATGGGCGGAATAGTCTTAATAATTGCCACTTTGATTGGTTATTTCACTTCACATTTAGTAACTGGCGCGGAAATTACCGTTTCAGCTCTTTTGGTCATGGGGTTAATAGTTGGATTGGGATTTGTTGGATATCTCGATGATTGGCTTAAAGTTGTAAAGCAAAGATCATTGGGGCTGCGCGCAAAGCAAAAACTAATTGGACAGGCGATAGTTGCCGGCGCATTTGGAATTCTTGCAACAAGATTTCCAGATGATTTAGGTCTTACTCCGATGTCTGAGTATCTATCTACCGTGAGAGATACTTCGATAAAACTTGGAGTTGTGCTGGTAGTTGTTTGGGCGATTTTGATGGTTCTAGGCACCAGTAATGGTGTGAATCTGACAGATGGATTAGATGGCTTAGCCAGCGGCGCCGCAGTTATGTCATTCCTAGCCTTCATCTTGATCGGCGTTTGGAAGTTTGGACAACGATGTGAAGTTGCAGCCGGCACTAATTGCTACACCGTGCGAGATCCACTCGACCTGGCACTCTTGGCAGCGGCACTGGCTGGTTCTTGTGCAGGATTTTTATGGTGGAACGCATCACCGGCTCGAATTTTTATGGGAGATACGGGCTCATTGGCAATAGGCGGTGGCTTGGCAGGGCTTGCTATGACACTACGCACTGAACTTCTATTAATTCCACTGGGTGGCCTTTTTGTAATAATCACAATGTCAGTCATCATTCAAACTACCTACTTCAAAATCAGCGGCGGCAAGAGAGTTTTCAAAATGGCACCACTGCAACATCATTTTGAATTGATGGGCTGGGGAGAGGTCACGATTGTGATCCGATTCTGGATCATCGCAGGACTTTGTGTTGCTGCCGGACTCGGACTCTTCTACGCCCAATGGGTGGTCGCATAATTGTGAGCTTTCTTGCAACGTTACCCGGGAAGCGAGTCTTGGTATTCGGGGCGGGAGTTACCGGTAAGCCGACTATTGAATTTCTAGAAAAACAAGGCGCAGTTCCACTAATTGTTGATGAAAAAATCGATGCGCCCGGAGTCTTTAAAGAGTTAAGCGAAATAAATTTAGAAGATGTTAGTTTTGGTGTTGTTTCACCGGGTTGGAAACATGACAATCCTCTAATCAGTGAAGCAAAGTCACTCGGTATCGAACTTGTTAGCGAAATTGATCTGGCTTGGAGAGTCAAAAGTGAAATTGCCCCTGATCAAAGATGGCTTGCGCTAACCGGCACTAACGGAAAGACCACTACCGTACAGATGGCGGAAGCCATCATTAATACCGATGGCATAAATGCTGTTGCTTGCGGAAATGTCGGCTACACCGCAATCGAAGCGGTTCTAAATACCCAAGCCACAGTCCTAGTTCTTGAGCTCTCATCCTTTCAATTGGAATGGAGTCATGAGGCTGAATTCGTTTCGGTAGCAATTTTGAATATCGCTCAGGATCACATCGATTGGCATCAAAGCTTTGAGAACTACGCCGCTGCTAAGTTCAAAATTACCAACAAAGCAGGCATGGTCATCTTGAATGCGCATGATGAAGAGATCGTAAGGCGTGCACGAAACGTCAATAAAGATGTTATTTGGTTCTCGCTGGAGACTCCGGCACCACATCAAATTGGATTAGTAGAAAACTTGATTGTGGATCGCGCCTTCATTTCAGCTGAAGCCGAAGCTCTATGTGAGTTGGCTGATATCAAACCCGCAGTGCCTCACAATGTATTAAACGCTATGGCCGCCGCTGCCTTGGCCAGATCAATCGGGGTAAAAGCTGATTCTGTTGCCATCGCAATGCGAGATTTCAAATTAGATCATCACAGACTTGAAGTAGTGACAGAGAAAGATGGAGTTATTTGGATTGATGACTCAAAAGCGACAAATCCTCATGCTGCCATCGCCGCTTTGCAATCACAGCTCAAATCCGTCTGGATTGCTGGAGGGCTGGCCAAAGGTGCTGCAATGGATGAAATTGCACAACGTTGCGGCTCGCGAATTAAAGCTGCAATCTTGATTGGTACAGATGCTGCCATCATCGAGAGTGCATTTACAAAACATGCACCAGATGTTCCTATTCATCTAATTAAGGAAAGTGATGGAATTTCGGTAATGCGCGCTGCGGTCGCTAAAGCAGCCGAGATTGCAGAGAGTGGGGAAGCGGTTTTACTAGCACCAGCCTGCGCCTCTATGGATCAATTTAAAAATTATGCACAGCGGGGAGAGTTTTTTGCACAAGCGGTTAAGGAGCAGCTCGATGCCTAATTCAAAATCGTTATTTTCCCGGCCTGCGTCGGCCTATTACTTAATTCTTGGCTCTTTAGTTGCTTTATCCGCCTTAGGTTTAGTGATGGTTTTAAGTGCCTCATCGGTAACAGCTTTAAATGAATCTGGAAACTCATTCGCAATAGTGTTGCGCCAAGCTATGTTCTTGTGCCTCTCAATCTTTATTGCTTGGGTTGCCATGAAATTACGTGCCGAGCTTTGGAAACCGATCGCTCGCTTAGCTTTGGTGATTTCAGCGGTTCTTTTATTGCTACCTCAGGTGCCTGGACTCGGAAAAACTGTAGGTGGTAACACCAACTGGATAGGTTTTGGATCTTTCTCTATTCAGCCGAGCGAATTTGCCAAGTTTGGAATCATTATTTGGTGTGCCATGAAACTGCGCATACATGATCAGCGTGCAGAACAAGGAGAAGCATCAAACGCTGCAAAGCTAGTGGTACCTGGTATTGGAATAATCATGTTGTTGATTTTGGCTGGCAGAGATTTGGGAACCGCTGTTGTTGTTGCGGGAATTGTTGGCGGCATCCTCTTTATTTCCGGAATACCCATGAAAGTTTTTGCCGCCCTGGGTGCGGCAATCGGGGTCGCATTTGGATTTCTGATTCTCACATCTAGCAATCGCATGAATCGCTTTTCAGCATTCTTTGATCCCTTTGCTGAGGAGAATTACAAGGGCGTGGGTTGGCAACAGGCTCACAGCATCATGGGTCTTGCATCAGGCGGTCCATTAGGAACAGGACTGGGAAGCAGTAAACAAAAGTGGGGCAACCTTCCCGCTGCACATACTGACTTTATTTTTTCAGTAATTGGCGAAGAGCTTGGTCTGCTTGGAACTTTAGTTGTATTGGTTTTGTTTGCTTTACTAATTCTAGGAATATTCAGAGTTGCGCTAAGAGCGCAGAACTCATTTGAAAGATACACATGTGCTGGTATTGGCTGCTGGTTAGCATTTCAAGTAATCCTAAATATAGGAACGGTTATTAGCGTTATGCCTGTGGTCGGAGTGACTCTGCCCTTTATTTCTTATGGCGGATCCTCCTTGTTGGCAACCTTCGTGGCCATCGGATTTGTCCTTGGAGTGTTGCGCCGAGACCCAGAAATCGCCGCCGAAATAGAAGAGCGAAAAGCGGTCAGAACTGCGAGAGGATAGCGATATGACGCAGCGCATATTGCTTGCCGGCGGGGGCACCGCGGGCCACATAGAGCCAGCGCTTGCTGTCGCTGATGAAATTAGCAAGGGAAATTCAAATTTGATTTGCGAATTCCTGGGAACTGATGGAGCACTAGAACAGTTGCTGGTTCCAAATCGAGGATACAAACTGCATTCAATAAAAAAGGTTGTACTGCCTCGCTCATTGGGTATTAAGAGCTTCCTCTTCCCATACCAATTGTTGATCTCTGTGATTCAAGCTTTCAAAGTTTTGCGGGGAGCTAGCCTTTTAATTGGCTTTGGTGGGTATGTATCTGCTCCCGCATATTTAGCGGCTTTTATGAAGCGAGTCCCCATCATCATTCATGAGGCAAATGCAAAGCCAGGTTGGGCGAATCGTCTTGGTCGGAGCTTTGCTCAAGTGGTGGCAGTTAATTTTGAATCAGTACGCCGTGATTGGCCCGGCTCCGTACTAACCGGAATGCCCATTAGAGATTCAATCTCACAGTTAAGTAATTTGCCATTGAGAGCGGAAATAAAGAAGAAGAGTTGTGAAGCCTGGGGCTTGGATCCCAGCCGGCCCATAATTGCAATTTTCGGTGGCTCTCAGGGCTCAGTTCACATCAATCAAGTTATTGCAGAGGCTTTACCAAAAATTGGCAATATTCAA
This sequence comes from Actinomycetota bacterium, assembly GCA_039796875.1. GTDB lineage: Bacteria > Actinomycetota > Actinomycetes > Nanopelagicales > Nanopelagicaceae > MAG-120802. The sequence continues at coordinate 15,754 of JBDKIY010000012.1, read as the reverse complement.
ATTCTGCATGCTGTTGGAATCAAAAATGATTTACCAAAGGGCACAGATAATTACCATCCGATGCATTACTTTCACGATATGGCAGCAATCTACGCAAGTGCTGATTTATTAATTACTCGAAGTGGTGCAGTTACCTGCTCCGAGTTAACCGCAGTTGGAAAATTTGCCATCTTGATTCCTCTACCTCATGGCAACGGCGAGCAGATAGACAATGCAAAAGCTTTGGCTGACCAGGGTGCCGCGATCTTGATAAGAGATGAAGAATTCAACGCAACTTGGTTGGAAAAGAATTTAGAAAATGCGGTTGAGAGAGCAATGCATTTTTCGCCTAAGAGTTCAGTTTCCAACCTTGATGCGGCTAAGCGCATTACAGATTTAGCAATGCAGGTGCTTCATGAATAGTTCTCAACCCAATTGGAGCTCTTTTCACGTTCATTTTGTAGGTATTGGTGGGTCTGGGATGAGCGGAATTGCTCGCATCATGATCGCCCGAGGAGCCCGGGTAACTGGATCAGATATTCATGATTCAGCCAGTTTGGCCGGTCTGCGAAATTTAGGTATAGAAACCTTTGTTGGGCATGATGCAAAAAATGTTTCAGGAGCGGATTTTCTGGTTCGATCAAGTGCGATACCTGAAAGCAATGTTGAGATTCAAGCGGCTTTGGAAATAGGTATTCCAATTAAAGAGAGAGCGCAAGCGTTAGCTGACTTGATGGAGGGCGCCCGCTCGATTGCGGTAGCTGGAACCCATGGAAAAACAACAACCACCTCTATGTTGACCGTTGCATTACAACACTGTGGTTTTGATCCTTCATTTTCTATCGGAGCTACTGTTCGCAACTCCGGAACAAATGCGCACCAAGGTTCGGGCGATGTTTTTGTTGTAGAGGCCGATGAATCAGATGGATCTTTTATCGCTTACAAGCCATTGGGTGCAATCATTACTAATATCGAACTTGATCATGTAGATAATTTCTCGGATCTTGCTGCGATAGATGAGATATTTTCTGGCTTCATCGCAACTATAAAGTCAAATGGCTTTCTAGTTGCCTGTATTGATGACCCAGGAATTCAGCGCGTTATTGCCAGTGTTAAGTCACAAGGTCTATCAATGCCAGAGTTGATTACCTACGGCGAAGCTCCTGATGCGGATCTAAAATTGGACCGCATTTATGTTTCAAATAAAAACGCTGTAGCTCGCATTGCATATAAAGGTCGCGTTCTCGGCGAGATGGAGTTGGCTATCACTGGTCGACACAATCTATTTAACGCAGCTGCCGCTCTCGCAGTGGCTTTGAAGTTGGGCGCACCAGCGCAAGAAGTTATGGCTGGCTTAAAGCTATTCACAGGCGCCCGTCGTCGATTCGAAATTAAGGGATCCGTAAATGGCATAACTGTGGTTGATGATTACGGCCACCATCCAACTGAGGTAAAAGCCACCCTGGAAACCGCCCGCATTTTTGCGCAATCCGGACGCGTGCTAACTGTCTTTCAACCCCATCGATATTCTCGCACCCAAGCATTTGCAACACAGTTTGCCGAGTCTCTTTCGCTCTCCGATCACACTTATCTGCTTGAAATATACGCGGCAAGTGAAAAACCAATTCCAGGCGTTACCTCCGCGTTAATCGCAAACAAAATGAATGCAACCAGTGTTACCTATGAACCCTCTATGCCATTGGTGGTGGAAGCTATAGCCAAAATTGCAAAGCCGGGGGATTTGGTCATCACCTTAGGCGCAGGAGATGTAAGTTCGCTTGGGAAATTAATTCTCGCGGCCTTGGAAGAACAAGTCTAAGAAACCTCTTCATGCAGATTTTCAAGAAACCAATCCTGCTGCTAAGTCTCATCGTAATTGCAGCTTCAGCTTACATTTTGGGTTGGACGAAGATCTTTGTCGTTGAAAAAATTACTATTGAATCCGCAGATAAAAAAATAGTGAGTGATGTGTTAGCAAAAGTTACGCAAACTCCTGCGGTTGTTTCGATTGGTCAGCCATTAGCAAGAGTTGATCGCAGAGAGATCGCCACCAGATTGCGCGAAATGCTTTGGATTGAGAACATAAAACTAGATCGCAACTTATTTACCGGTGAACTCCAGATAAAAATTGTGCCGCGAAATCCAATCGGCAAACTGGTGGCAAAAGACAGCACCAATGTAGAAACTGTTGGATTTCTGGATCAAGATTTGGAGTATTTCTACCTGCCAAGGCAGGCGGTGATTCGAGCTGTCAATGCCGGAGAGTGGAGTGAGCTCCCCGAGATTTCCTTTCAAGATGATGGTTCTGAGGTTCGGCAAGATGTCGCAGATCTTTTGAGGGTCTTGCAGGAGAACGCTTTGAAGGTTGAGCGGGTAACTGCAAAAGATCAATTATCTATCTCAACCAAGGCGGTTTTTAACGACAGAAGGTTGGATATAACTTGGGGAAGTGTCAAAGAATTAGAGTTGAAGTTGGAAATTTTGCAGCGTTTAATTGAGCTAAAAGCCAATAAATACGTAAAAAATGTGAATCTTTCCAATCCTGTTTCACCCATTGTTAGTCGCTAAAAGTTTTTTACTCATCTCTCGCTCTGCAAAAGATTGTTTGTGTCGGTGTTTGCTTGAAACATGCTGCACGCCTACTTTTGCGCGCACAATAAAGGGAAACCCTAAGTCTAAAGTTGAGAATTAGGGTTTAAAGAGAGGCGACATCGTGGCAACACCACAGAATTATTTAGCGGTCATCAAAGTTGTTGGAATTGGTGGCGGTGGAGTTAATGCAGTTAATCGAATGATCGATGCTGGTTTGAAGGGCGTCGAATTCATTGCGATAAATACTGATGCCCAAGCGCTTCTTATGAGCGATGCAGATGTGAAATTAGATATCGGAAGAAAATTAACTCGTGGTCTTGGAGCTGGTGCAGCTCCAGAAATTGGAAAACAAGCAGCGATAGATCACACCGAAGAAATTGAAGAAGTATTACGTGGTTCAGATATGGTTTTTGTTACCGCAGGTGAAGGTGGCGGAACTGGAACTGGTGGAGCACCAGTAGTTGCAAAGATTGCAAAAGAGCTTGGCGCACTCACGGTAGGTGTTGTAACACGGCCATTTAGTTTTGAAGGAAAGCGTCGCGCCACACAAGCTGATGAAGGAATCGAAAATCTGCGCAAAGAAGTTGACACCTTAATTGTGATTCCAAATGATCGACTACTTTCAATTTCTGATCGATCAATCTCGGCGCCAGAAGCATTCAAAACCGCTGACCAAGTTTTGCTTTCAGGTGTTCAAGGCATAACTGATCTGATTACTACTCCAGGGTTGATTAATCTTGATTTTGCTGATGTTAAAAGTGTCATGGATGGAGCAGGCTCAGCGCTTATGGGAATTGGTTCTGCTCGAGGAGAGGCGCGCGCTACCCGTGCTGCTGAATTAGCAATTTCCTCTCCACTACTCGAAGCCTCAATTGATGGAGCGCATGGCGTACTGCTCTCAATTACTGGAGGTTCTGATCTTGGTCTATTTGAAATCAGTGAAGCTGCAGAGCTAGTAGCTAAGTGTGCTCATCCAGATGCAAATATCATTTTTGGAACAGTGATTGATGATGCCTTGGGTGATGAGGTGCGCGTAACTGTTATCGCCGCTGGATTTGATGGCGGAGCACCAAAGAAAATGGAGATGCCGGTTATCTCAACCGCTACTCTGAGCGGTCAAGCTGATCCAATTCCCGCAAATGATCCGATCGCGGTTGCAATGGAAACCCCTGAGCAGCCCGCTCGTCGTCGTATAACTTTTGAAGAGTTAGTTTCAGAGGATGAAATCGATATTCCAGATTTCATGAAGTAGGGGACATGTCGAGGTTTCTTTTTACCTCGCGCGCAGGTGGCGTGAGCAATGCCCCCTATGAATCCCTAAACCTGGCAACCCATGTCGGAGACAGTTTTGAATCCGTCGATGAAAATAGATTGATTCTTGCAAATCTTCTTGGATATCAGAGATCACAGTTGTTCTTTATGAATCAAGTACATGGAAACAAAGTTGTCATTGTTGATAAAAACTCAGATTCAGAATTTACGCCGGATGCAGATGCATTATTTACAACACAAAGAGATATGGCACTTGTGACCTTAGTGGCAGATTGCATTCCCTTGCTATTGGAAAGTTCAAATGCCGTAGCCGCGGTTCACGTGGGCAGAAAAGGCTTGGTTTTAAATATCCTGCAGGAGACGCTGCGAGTCTTTCAAGAGCATGGAATAAAAAGTAATGAAGTAAAAGCTCATGTAGGTCCATCCATTTGCGCTAAATGTTACGAAGTCGGGGAAGATGTATATCGAGATGTAGTGGCGCTTGTTCCGGCCGCAGCATCTCAATTTAGATCTTTATCCGATAAGCCATGCCTGGATATTGAGGCTGGCTTAATATCCCAATTGGATTCACAGGGAGTAATTTGGGAAAAAGTAGGCAAGTGCACATTGCATGATGATGGTTATTTCTCATATCGCCGAAATGGCGTTACTGGGCGCCAAGCTGGCGTAATCACTCTAAATGAAGGCCGCGCAAGTGGATCGTAAATCTGAAATTGAGTTGCGCCTTAACTCAATTCAATCTCAGTTGAAACCTGGGGTGACTTTAATTGTTGTAACTAAGACCTTCCCTGCCAGCGATGTGCAAATTCTGTACGACTTGGGGCAGCGCGAATTTGGTGAAAATAGAGATGCGGAAGGGTCTTTAAAATCAAGAGAGCTTCCTTCCGATGCGGTGTGGCATTTTCAAGGGGGCATCCAGAGCAACAAGTTGAAATCTATTGTTGAATGGAGCGATTACATTCACTCTTTAGATGATCTAAGTCACGCAAAGAAAATTTCAGAATTGGCCATCCAATATGGAAAAAAGCAAAAGTGTTTTATTCAAATAAACCTCGACCTTCAGGGATCTGCAAATAAGGAAAGAGGGGGAATAGCACCGCTCGAGCTGGAGAGCTTTTGTGAAGCAGCAGGTAATGAATTGGGGCTACAAATAGTGGGAGTCATGGGTGTTGGCCCGCTAAATGAAGATCCGGTGCCAGCTTTTGAACTCTTACAAAATACGAGTCACCGGCTGGAAAAACTGATTCCTGGGGCCAAATTTATATCGGCTGGAATGAGTGGGGACTTCCAAGTGGCTATGGAATATGGTGCGACACATGTTCGATTGGGTAGCTCAATACTCGGTACCCGTTAACTCCCCGCTTAAAATTCTCACATGTCTAATGCACTGAGAAGAATGACCAACTACCTAGGACTAACTGAAGATGATGGATCGGTACAAGAGTCTGTCACTGTTCGTCCAAAGCCTGTCGCGCCAGTCAAGCGTGCGACCCCAGCTCTAAGTGTTGCTCCTCAACTTCCAGTAGCGGCTCCATCAATCGAGCCAGCTGCAATTGATCGCATTGTCACAATCACGCCACGTTTTTATAGCGAGGCCCGTGCAATTGGTGAGTTTTATCGTGAAGGTAACCCAGTGATTATGAACCTTAGCGATATGGAAGAGTCAGAGCGCAAACGTTTAATTGATTTTGCTTCCGGTTTGGTTTTTGGTCACGCAGGAACTATCGAGCGTGTTACCTCAAAGGTTTTTCTTCTTTCGCCGCCAAATGTAATGGTGAGCTCAGAAGACAAAACTGCGGCTGCAAATGCCAGCCTTTTTAATCAAAGCTGATTTTTTAACGTGATTAATTTAACCAGCTTCATTGTTCTAGCTCTAAACCTGTTTCTACTCTCACTTTTTCTGAGATTGATTTTGGATTATGTAAGAATGTTCAAACCTGGTTGGCGTCCGCGCGGAATAATCCTGCCGTTGGCAGAAATCATTTACATGATTACTGACAAGCCATTGAGCTTTGTGAGACGTTTTGTTCCGCCTTTGCGTATGGGACCGGTGGCGTTGGATCTTTCCTTCATCGTTTTGTTTTTTGGGACACAGATTCTCATTGCGGTAATTGCCTAGCTTTAGTTGCATAGACTGCGTCTCATGCAACGTGCGGATGCACTAAAACTTGACGAGCAAGATTCTTTACGTGATTACAAAAATCAATTTGTAATTACCGATCCAAATACCTGTTATTTGGATGGTAACTCCCTTGGCAGATTGCCTCACAAAACCGTGCAAGTGATCAATGAGTTCATGACAGAGGAGTGGGGACCGCAAGTAGTCACCGGCTGGAGTCATTGGGTGGATGAGGCGCAATCTGTTGGAGATTTAATAGGGCGTAGTGCGCTTGGTGCAGCTAGTGGACAAGTTCTGGCCTGCGACACCACTTCAGTTAATTTCTATCAATTGGCTGCTGCCGCAATTAAAGCGCGCCCAGATAGAAAAACTATCATTATCGATGCCGCTAATTTTCCAACTGATCGCTACATCATGCAGGGTTTAGCCAAACAACACGGCTTAAAACTAGTAGTGATCGATAATGAAGATTCAAATGTGGCGGAAAATGAATTAATTACGCCGGAGCTCTTGAAGAATTATTTGAATGAAGATGTGGCTTTGGTCAGTTTGGAAGTTGTGCAATATCGCTCAGGTGCCAGACAGGATATTAAAGCGCTCACCGATTTGGTGAGAAGTTATGGCGCTCTAATGTTGTGGGACGCGGCTCATGCAGTGGGATCGGTTGCTTTGAATTTTGATGAAAATGGAGTCGATCTTGCTGTGGGCTGTACTTATAAGTATGGAAACTCAGGGCCAGGTGCTCCTGCTTGGTTATACGTTGCCAAAAGAATGCAAAACGAATTACAAGTTCCAATTCAAGGTTGGTTCGCGCAGCGTGATCAGTTTGCGATGGGTCCAGATTTCGAAAAGGATTCAAGTATTCGGGGATTCCAGATTGCGAGCCCATCATTGATGGGGTTGCGTTGTATTAAATCCGCATTTGAAATGATTGAAAAGGCAGGAATTGAGGTAATCGAAGCCAAGGCAGCGCGCGGAACTGCGATGATGATTGAACTCTTTGAATCATGGTTAGCACCTCTGGGATTTACACTTAATACTCCACTTGATCCAAAGCAGCGCGGTGGACACATCTCATTGGTTCACCCTGAAGCTGAACAGATTGCGGTCGCGATGCGAGAGTTTTCCAATGTGATTCCAGATTATCGTGTTCCAAATTCAATAAGGGTTGCTATATCTCCTCTAGCAACCTCCTATGTTGAGGTTTATGACGGCTTTGAGAGATTAAGGAAATTAGTTAGTTCGGGGGAGTACAAGAAGGTTAAGTCTGGAGGTTCGCGGGTAACATGACAGAAAATACGGACGCCGCACTTACCTACAGTAGCTACTTAAAAGTTGAGGAGCTTCTTGAGCTGCAGCAACCGCTCTCTAGTGGGCCGGAGCATGATGAACTACTTTTTATCGTAATTCATCAAACCTATGAGCTTTGGTTCAAACAATTAATACATGAGTTTATTGCCGCACAAAGAGCTTTAGAGTCGGGCGATACGCACTATGCATTGGGTCTGCTTGGTCGCATTCGCACCATCATGAAAATTTGTGTTGCACAAATCGATATTTTAGAAACCATGACACCTTTGCAGTTCAACTCTTTCCGAGATCGCTTGGGAGCTTCGAGCGGATTTCAATCGGCGCAGTTCAGAGAAGTTGAAGCAATTTTGGGTCGACGCGATTTAAAGGCAGCGGCACATTTATTACCAAAGGACAAGGCCAGAGTTGAAAAATTAATGTCAGAACCCTCTATTTGGGATAGTGCGCTGCATTATTTTGCAGGTCGAGGATTTGATATACCGGCGCAAGTATTACAAAGAGATTTGACGCAAAGTTATTCTGCTTCAACACAGGTTCAAGAATCATTGCTCAAGCTGCACCGCACTGACCCCGAGGCTGCAATGGTTTGCGAAAGATTAGTTGATATTGATGAAGGATTGCAGGAATGGCGTTATCGACATGTAAAGATGGTAGAGCGAACCATCGGACAAAAAATCGGCACAGGTGGGTCAAGTGGAGCCAAGTATCTGGCCTCCACTTTATTTAATCCGGTATTTCCTGATCTTTGGGAGATTAGAAGCCTGTTCTAGGCTTTGCGCAGGATTAGCTTTAAACCAAGTTCCTCATCACTTATTCCCAGTGATACATCTCTTGTGAAGGAAAGAGCTAGCACCTCATCAGAAATCCATTTGGCACCTGAATCAATTGCCGATGCAAACTCTTCAGAGCTGTTCCATGTGACCTCTATGCGATCACTGATATCAAATCCCGATGTCTTTCGGGCATCTTGGATTGCTCTAATTGCCTCTCTGACAATTCCTTTGGCAATTAATTCAGCAGAAAGCTCGAGATCTAAGGCCAAACTCTCACCAGAGTGCGATGCAACCGCCCATCCAGTTCTTGGCGTTTCAGTGATCACCAAATCCTCTTCTAATATTTCGACAGAACCTCCAGGCCCAGTCGAAATCTGAGCTCTGCCAACTTTGCGGATTTGAGAGACAAGTTCAGCGGCGTTCAAACCAGCCAAAGCTTTAGCAATCACTTGAACTTCACCGCCAAATTTTGCGCCCAAGGTCCTGAAGTTGGCCTTAATGGAAACATCAACTAGGTCTGAACCTGCAGCTGATAGATCATCTAATTGCTCAACATTCAGCTCATCAGCAATTTGATCTCGCAACTCCTGAGAAAGAGAGTTCCAACCGGAGGCAGAAATCAAAGCTCGAGATAGCGGTTGTCGGATTTTTACTTGAGATTGCGCTCTTGCTGCGCGTCCCAACTCAACTAGCCTTCTAGTTAAAGCAACATCTTTGGAAAGCTTTTCATCAACAAGTGAAGCATCAGCTACAGGAAAATCTGCGAGATGTACTGAGCTGGTTGCTTTGGAATCTATGGGGCGTACTAACTTCTGCCATACATGCTCGGTAATGAAGGGCACTAGTGGAGCCATAAGCAGAGTAAGTGTGGTTAAACAGTGCTGCAAAGTTGCAAGTGCAGCAGTATCGCCATCCCAGAATCTGCGCCGTGAGCGACGTACATACCAGTTGGAGAGATCATCAATGAATTTAGCCAGAGCATTACCCGCTCTTTGCGAGTCAAAGCTGGAAAGCGCTTCATCTATTTCAGCGATAAGTTGGTTTAATTCACTGACAATCCAACGATCCATGGTGGAGAGGTTGAGTTGGTCAGAAAATGCAGTGGGTTGGTAATTAGAGGCCGATGCATAAAGAGATAGAAATGAAACCGTATTCCAATAAGTCAATAAGGTTTTTCTTACCACTTCAGTTATCGCATCATGGCCAACTCTTCTAGCGCTCCAAGGAGAACCTGCAGCCAGCATGTACCAGCGCACCGCATCGGCACCATGTTGATCCATCAGCGCCATTGGCTCTAGAACATTGCCTAGGTGTTTACTCATCTTGCGGCCATCTTTATCAAGGATATGACCAAGGCAAAGCACGGTCTTATATGAAGATTTATCAAAAACTAAAGTACCGATGGCCATAAGTGTGTAGAACCAACCACGGGTTTGGTCGATAGCTTCACAGATGAAATCAGCAGGATATGCCTGATTGAATTTTTCTATTGAACCGGGTTTGTGTGGATATCCCCATTGCGCAAAGGGCATTGCTCCAGAGTCATACCAGCAATCGATTACCTCAGGGGTGCGTTCCATGTTTGCTGAACATTCATTGCAGTTAAATGAAATGTCATCAACATATGGACGATGCAGCTCTAAACCAGTTAACTCTCGACCAGTTCTTTCCTCTAACTCCTTTAATGAGCCAAAAGATTCCTCATGCGCGTTTTCACAACGCCAGATTGGAAGAGGGGTTCCCCAATAGCGATTACGTGAGAGCGCCCAGTCGATGTTGTTGTTCAACCAATCTCCAAAACGACCAGTTTTGATGGTCTCGGGATGCCAATCAGTTGATGCGTTTTCGCGCAACAATGCATCTTTTATTTTTGTGGTGCGGATGTACCAAGATGGTTGCGCGTAATAGATAAGGGGAGTGTGACAGCGCCAGCAATGTGGATAGGAGTGTTCATACTGTTGATGTTTGAAAAGCACACCTTTACTACGAAGCTCTTTAACCAGAGGCTTATCAGCATCTTTAAAAAATAACCCACCTACTAATGTTGTGTCATCTGCAAAGTGGCCATTAGGTAGAACTGGATTTACGACCGGGAGTTCGTATTTTCTGCAACTTTGTAAATCGTCTGCACCAAAGGCTGGGGCCTGATGAACCAAACCAGTTCCATCCTCTGTTGTTACATAATCAGCCAGAATTACGAAATGGGCATTTGGTATTTCGATGAAATCAAAGGGACGGGAGTAGGCGGTCCGCTCTAAATCTTTTCCACTTAGTTTTTTGATTACTTCTGCGCCTTCGCCAACAACTGCCATTAATGCTTCGGCAACAACGAGTACTTCACTAGGCGTTTCTTCGCTACCGGCGGTTCTTACCACCACGTAATCAACCTCTGGATGGACCGCAATCGCAGTGTTAGAAACTAAAGTCCATGGAGTTGTAGTCCACACCAAGAGAGAAGCTTTTAGATCTTTTAATTCTCCAGAGGTGATTGGAAAGCGAACATAAACAGAAGGGTCCTTTACGGTTTCGTAACCTTGCGCTAATTCGTGATCGGATAACCCTGTTCCACAGCGTGGGCAGTAAGGTGCGACACGATGATCTTGTACCAATAAACCTTTTTTATGGATCTGGGCGAGAGACCACCAGACGCTTTCGATGTATTCGTTGGACATCGTCCAATATGCCTCATCAAAATCAACCCAGAAGCCCATTCGCTCTGTCATTGCGGTGAATGCATTGACATGTCGCTGAACAGATTCGCGACACTTGTCATTAAAAGCTGCGATTCCGTATTTCTCGATATCGCCTTTACCCGAAAAACCCAACTCTTTTTCAACTGCAATTTCTACAGGCAGTCCGTGGCAGTCCCAACCTGCTTTGCGGATTACATGTTTACCTTTCATAGTGTGAAAGCGCGGGAAAACATCCTTAAAAACTCGAGCTTCAATATGGTGGGTGCCAGGAAGCCCATTTGCGGTAGGAGGGCCTTCATAAAAAGTCCAGGATTCTCCGCCAGAGCGAGCGCGCACACTTTGGTGAAATACATCTTGAGTCTGCCAAAAAGAAAGAACTTCATGTTCGATAGCAGGAAGATCGATAGAAGGTGAAAGTGATTTAAATGGGGATGCGTTGTTCATGTCTTTCCCTCCCAATAACCGGATTTAGAACCGGCTATTTCAGTTTGCGCTAGCTTTGCTGAAAATGGAGGGGCGGTCTCAGACCGCGGTACCACCCGCCTTGCGATGCCTTAAGAAAATTTTTCAACTTTCCCATGCATGCCACTTAACTTGATCTTGCCGTTGGTTCTAGATGAGCTAAAAACGAGGTTCAAGCTCACTTCTTCCAACTCGCTCCCAGGTGATGGCCTGTTCATTGCGAATGATTTTGCAAGATTTAATACTGTATTGCAGGCGCAATTCTAGCTCATCGCGAGGCGAGTGGCTTTTCTCCATTGAAACCTTTAGCCTTCGCCGTTGTGGCATTGAAAAAGAAATTGTCTTCCGCGGTGGCGAAGTTAAAAAAGTCATCAGCTAAACCTGCGCCGGCTAAAAAAGCTCCGGCTAAAAAAGCACCAGCCAAGAAGGCCCCAGTCAAAAAGGCTCCAGTCAAAAAAGCTCCGGTCAAGAAGGCAGTTGCGAAAAAGGATCAAGCGAAAAAAGCTCCAGCTAAAGCGGCGGTAAAGAAGGCTCCGGTCCGTCCAACTTTAGCTAAACCTGCTTTAGCTAAACCCGTTCTGGCGAAAGCGCCAGCAAAAAAACCTGCCGCAGAGATCATCAAGGGTGCCCATAAGACCGCGCTGACCAGTAGCACCGCCAAGGGTGGCGCAACCACAATCTCGGTTTACAAGCCGGAGGTTGAAGCTAGTGATGTAGTTGTTGTTGAAGAGAAGCGTTTAGTTCTGCCTCCACCAGTGCGCAAACCAAAGCCTGGGAAAAAAGCACCTTCACTCAAACCTATTAAGGCTGCTCCCGCTCCTTTTGTTATTGAAGGCGAAGAGAGTTGGAACGCCACTGAACTCAAAGCAATTCGCGCAGAGTTAGCAAAAGATTTGGTGCGGTTGAAAAAAGAGTTAGCAGAGATTGAAAGCGAAATGGATGATCTAATCGAGGCTTCCGGTGTTGGAGCTGGCGATGATCAAGCAGATGCTGGGGCAAAAACTTTTGAACGTGAACATGAAATCTCGTTGGTCTACAACGCAAGGGACATGGTTCTTCAAACTGAACGAGCTCTAGAACGAATTGATACTAAAACTTACGGACGTTGCGAAGATTGCGGAAATGCAATCGGCAAAGCGCGCCTTCAGGTTTTTCCACGCGCAACTCTCTGCATGTTATGCAAACAGAAGGAAGAGCGCCGATAGGGTCGTCTCGTGCACTGAGCGCGCGACGACTATTTATTGCGGTTTCCTGCCTAATCTTCGCTGTCGATTTAACAACCAAGAATTGGGCGGCAAATTATCTGCAGTTTAGAGAACCAATTAAGTTGATTGGCGATTTTCTAAAACTCACTTACGGCACTAATCCCGGAGCCGGCTTTAGTTTTGCCACAGATGCCACAGCTTTTTTATCAACATTGAAACTATGTGTAGCGGCATTCATCATTTATTTTGTGCGAAAAGTGACCAATAAAGGTTGGGCAATTGGGCTGGGGTTACTTTTAGGTGGAGTAGTTGGCAATTTATGGGATCGCATCACAAGACCACCAGGATTATGGCGCGGAGAGGTAGTCGATTGGATTCAACTTCCAAATTGGCCGATTTTTAACATCGCAGATTCGGCGATAATTTGCGCTGGAGTTTTATTGACTATTTTGACCATGCGAAATATCCAGCCCTATTCAAGTAAATTTGATAGCGAAAAACATGGCAAGTAGACGGGAACAAAATTGAGTCAAGAGCGCGAACGTCGAACCATCATGGTCCCACAAGAGCTAGATGGAGAGAGAGTAGATTCTGCGCTCTCAAAATTACTAGAAATGTCACGAAGTAATGTAGCTGACCTCTTAAATGCGGGTGATGTTTTGCAAGGCAAGAAACCTTTATCGAAATCAGATCGCGTGCGGGTTGGGGATCGAATTGTCGTAACAATGCCTTTGCCATACGACCCGCTTGAATTAAAACCAACACCCATGGAAGCACTTGAAATTGTTTATGATGACGAGGATGTTGTCGTTGTAAATAAGCCGGTCGGTTGTGCAGCGCATGCCAGCCCAGGCTGGGTTGGACCAACGGTGGTGGGTGCTTTGATAGCACGTGGTTATCGAATTTCAACATCAGGTCCGCAAGAGCGTCAAGGCATCGTGCAACGACTTGATGCTGGAACCTCTGGATTAATGTTGCTTGCGAAAAATGAAAACTCTTATAGCGCGATGAAAAATCAATTTCGAAATAGAACAGTGAAAAAGGTTTATCACACATTGGTTCAGGGCCATATTGATCCAAGTGAAGGAACAATAGATGCACCTATTGGAAGACATCCTCGCGAGGATTACCGTTTTGCAGTTGTAGCTGACGGAAAACCCAGCATTACTCATTACAACGTTATCGAGTACTACTCAAGTGCTTCCTTGTTAAGAGTTGAATTAGAAACCGGTCGTACCCATCAAATTCGCGTTCACTTCAACGCCTTAAGACATCCGCTGGTGGGAGATTTGGCGTACGGCGCAGATCCAGTCTTGGCGGCGCGCGTAGAAATCAAGCGTCCTTGGCTACACGCCATAGAGTTGAGCTTCACACAGCCTTCAACTGATGAGCGCATCACATTGCGCGCCCCACTGCCGGCCGACCTGCAACGCGCCTTAGAGCTATTGACTGTTAAGTGAGCGTGAGGGAGTAATCTCACCGCCCGTGAGCAAGGGTTTTGTCCATTTACACGTACACACCGAATACTCGATGTTGGATGGTGCTGCTCGAATTGAAACCCTAGCGGCAGAGGTAGCGCGCACCGGAGATGGTGCAATTGCAATGACGGATCATGGAAACGTCTTCGGTGCATTTGATTTTTACAAGACCATGAAAAAAGCTGGCGTTAAACCAATTATCGGCATTGAAGCTTATGTAGCCCCTGAGTCGCGTTTCGACAAAAAACGGGTGAAGTGGGCAGATGGTGGCGAGGATGATGTATCAGGCGGTGGCGCTTACACCCACATGACCCTTCTTGCTGAAGACAATATTGGCTTGGCAAATCTATTCAAATTGTCTTCATTGGCCTCACTGGAAGGTTTTTATTACAAACCCAGAATGGATCGAGAAATTCTCGCCCAGCACTCTGGGGGATTGATCGCCACCACCGGATGTCCGGGAGGTGAAATCCAAACTCGAATTCGTATGGGTGCCTATAAAGAAGCACGAGCAGCTGCAGCTGCATACCGAGATATTTTCGGTGCTGAAAATTATTTTGTGGAGATTATGGATCATGGAATTGAGATTGAGAGAAGAGTTAAAGAGGATTTGCTAAAACTTGCCAAAGAATTAGGGCTTCCTTTGTTAGCAACAAATGATTTGCACTATACCTACGCAGATGATGCAAAACATCATGAAGCCTTGCTCTGCATCCAATCAGGTTCTACTTTGGCAGATCCTAAACGTTTTAAATTTGAGAACGGAGAATTTTACTTAAAAGACGCAGCAACCATGCGTCGCCTTTTCAGTGAAATCGAGTCTGCCTGCGATAACACGCTGTTAATTGCAGAGCGTTGCAATACAACATTACGCGAAAACGAAAACCTACTACCTAAGTTTCCGGTACCAGCAGGAGAGACTGAAGATAGTTGGTTGATTAAAGAAGCCCATCGTGGGTTAAAAGAAAAATTTACCGACCAAGTTCCAGATGGACATATCGAACGACTTAACTACGAACTAGAGGTTATGACAAAAATGGGGTTCCCCGGTTACTTCTTGGTTGTGGCTGACCTGGTTTCACATGCCACTCGAGAAGGAATTCGTGTAGGTCCTGGTCGTGGTTCTGCGGCTGGCTCATTAGTTTCATATGCATTGGGAATAACCGCTCTAGATCCAATAAAGCATGGATTACTTTTTGAGCGTTTCTTGAACCCGGAACGTATTTCCATGCCGGATATTGACTTGGATTTTGATGAGCGTAGACGAGGCGAAATGATTCGGTACGCCACTAATAAGTATGGAGATGATCGAGTCGCTCAGATTATTACTTATGGAACTATCAAATCTAAACAAGCGCTTAAAGACTCCACCCGTGTACTTGGTTATCCATATGCCATTGGCGAGAAACTAACTAAAGCTCTTCCGCCTGCAATCATGGGTAAAGATATTTCGCTGGCGGGTGTCTTTGATAAAGAAAATGATCGTTACGCAGAAGCTCAAGAGTTTAGAAATCTTTATGAAACCGATCTTGATGCCAAGACGATTGTTGAGATGGCAAGAGGCCTTGAAGGTTTAAAGCGACAGTGGGGTGTTCATGCTGCGGGGGTGATTTTGAGTCGCGAACCTCTTCTTGATGTGATTCCTATTCACCGTCGTGAAGCAGATGGAGCAATCATCACTCAATTTGATATGGGCGCCTCCCTTGCTCCATTGGTGCTCTCGCTATGTTCCGCCTTCTGGCATTCGTGTTCTTGGTCGAACAATAAGGTACATCTCATTTTGCCCAGATATTCCTTCAGTATCCCCATACACCTTTTTAGGATTATATACATGTACAGTGGGTACCTCTTTTAGGGAAATTTACTGTGA
>JBDKIY010000011.1:0-28973 GCA_039796875.1 Actinomycetota bacterium | reverse complement strand
AGATATTCCTAATCCGTTAATTTCCCACTATTTACAGGCCATTTTTCTTTCGAAAATAGGCAACTAAAGCATTAGCGTGCCCATGCCCCATTTCAAATTTTTCTTTGAGATGAGCAACTTGTTCCATGTGGGCAAGCTTGGAAACCTTCTTTAGCTCCTTCATCCAATGCTCAATCGGCTTGCCATATTTCTTCTCAATCGATGGAAAGTAAGAAGCGGGACCCATTACTTTTTTCTCAGCCATGAAATGATGGTATTGGAACACTCCCTAAATTAGGGTCAAGCGTCGCCCTCAATGCCCGATCCGGTTGAAGAGATTCGACCGATTGATACGCTTTACGCATGGCTACGGAGAATCAAGTCAGAAAAGTTGCTAGAGATTGCTCTTTGATTTTCAACGCTCTAGGTGACCCAAGTAGGCAAGACATCTTGATCATGCTCGAAGCTGAAGGTCCCTTAAATGTTCTTCAGATCACCGAAAGACTTAACCTCGCCCGACCGACCGTCTCGCATCACCTTAAAATCCTCTCCAATGCTGGTCTACTCAAATCGAACAAGAAATCGCGAGAGATCTACTATGAATCAGACTGGAATGACTCTTCCAAAAAGCTAAAAAGATTCATGAAGATGCTCTGGGATTGCTAGTTGACTGCCTCCTAATAGGTTGATACGTTTCGACCTATCAACTCATCATCTTCTCTCGGAGGCCTTACATGTCATTTTCAGTTGCCGAATCACCTTCATTGAAAGGCAAAACAGCTCTTGTAACTGGCGGCAATATCGGACTGGGTTTTGCAACGGTTAAGGCATTAGCTTCAAAAGGTGCTCACGTACTTCTGGCGGCCAGAAATGAAGAAAAGGGCAAGGCGGCCGTTGCTGAAGTTCAAAAACTCGTACCAAATGCTCAAGTAGAACTGCTTCGCTTGGATCTTGCCTCTCAGCGCAGCATCAAGGCCGCAGCCGCAGAGGTTGGCAACAAATTCAGCCAATTGGATTTCTTAATAAATAACGCTGGAATCATGGCTATGCCGGAGACAAAGACCGAAGATGGTTTTGAAAGCCAATTTGGAGTGAATCATTTAGGACATTGGAGTCTTACTGGTCTTCTTATGGATAACTTATTGGCATCTGAACAAGCCCGAGTAGTAACTGTTACCAGCACTGCTCATCACTTGATTTGGAACATCAACTTTGATGATCCTCATATGCGCAAGAAGTACTCCCCTTGGAACGCTTATAGCCAATCTAAATTAGCCAATTATTTCTTTGCTCTGGGATTACATTCAGAATTTAAGAATGCAGGTAAAAGAGCTATGAGTTTGTTAGCTCATCCCGGCCTCTCGCACACAAACTTACAGGTTGAAACTTTTAATCAAGGCGCAGTTGGTTGGTCAGGCACATTCTTCAAGAATCTTGCTGCACGAATTGGTATGGAACCTGATGAAGGCGCTCTTCCTCAAATTAGAGCCGCTCTTGATCCCAAAGCTAAAAGCGGTCAGTTCTACGGTCCCAGATTCGGCACTAATGGCGCACCCGTAACACACCCAATACTGCGAACCAGAAATCGCCGCAATATTGCAAAGCTCTGGGAACTATCTGAAAAAGAGACTGGTATATCGCTTAAGCTCTAAACAATTTATAGAGACTTACCGTCCGGTAAATCGAAGATGGCATAAATATGCTCATTACTACGCTTCAATCCTGAAGTCTTCCTCGGCTAATTCCGACAAGAGTTTGTAAAGGTTGGATAGTCCCTAGAAATTCACTCCTGCAGGCGGAGTTGTTGGAAATACTTCAAAATCCCATATTGCAGAGAATGGGAGAGATTGAATTGTTGAATTAACGCTAGATTCGTCTTCACTAAACGCCTCGATGAATACGGTGCGCTTGGGCATTGCTACTTTTACAAACCCAAGTCTGCCTTGTGACTCTAATAATCTGGCCTGCGCTTGCTCAGCTGGAATTAGGGCACGAATATCATCTGGAGTGACACCTTCTTTGAAGGTTGCAACGATCATATAATTGTTCACTTTGTGGTTAGCTCCTTGGTAGTAGTTCTGCTGACATGCTCCACTATAGATTCTGAAATTTCTATTAAGTTCTTCATTTGTTGATTCGTCAAAGCATCGCCAAAAAGTCTTTTAACTTCCTTCAGTTGCATTGGAAGGGCCTTATCGATCAACGCTTTACCTTTTTTCGTCATTCCTATAAAACAGCTTCTGGCGTCAACAGAGCACTGTTTGCGCATAAGTAAACCTTTAGCCTCCATCCTAGAAATCTGATGAGAGAGTCTGCCTAACTCCCAGCCCAATTCTTCCGCCAGTTGTGATGGCTTAAGCTCCATTTCTGGAGTCGAACGCAGTCCGATAAACACTTGATATTCGGCTTCACTTAATCCGCAGTGCTCGCTTAAATGACGAGCTAGTGGCGGAATGACATTCACTCGGATTGCATGAAATGCCATCCAAGCCTCTACCTGCAAATCATTTGCCAGTTTTATACCCATGGAGAAAGCGTATCCTATTTAGTTGACATTTCAAGTACTTCCAAGTACTTTGTTGACATGACAACTAAAACCAGCAATTTCAAACTGATTCGAAAAGAGGATCAGTTCATTATGAACCTGGCCAATGTGGCCACTCCCAATAAACCCATCGTCGGTGGCCACACTGCAGAGGGTGAATTAAGTGGTCAGCTTTTCTATTGGTCCCATTCAACCTTTAAAGCAAATTTTGAATTTGGCCTGCACCCTCACCAAGGCTTTGAAATTATCACTTACATACTCGAAGGACAGAACAGCCACTTCGATACCGCCAAGGGCGTCTGGAAGGAATTAAGTACCGGAGATCTGCAAATTATCTATTCCGGTAGTGGGCTTTCGCATAATGAAAAGGTTGCTGGTGGCAGTCGTGCATTCCAAATTTGGTTTGATCCGAATTATCATCAAGCATTAACCCAAAAACCAGATTATTCAGATCACCACTCAAAAAGCTTCGTTAGGGAAGAAATTGAAGGCATTGAGGTCACTCACCTTGTTGGCCCAAAATCCAAAGTAAATGCACGCACCCCTGGTTTGTTAGTTGCTAGATATCGACCTATTTCACAGACTTCGATGAATCTACAACTAGATATAAATAACAAAAACTTCATCTATGTTATAGATGGCTCCGCCAGTATAGATTCTCAAAACCTTTTACCGAATGACTTAATTATTGTTGAGAACCAATTGAGCATCAATCTAGAACTGAGCCCAGTCGCAGACATATTTGTAATTTCCCTACCGGCAAAACCGTCCTATCAACCAATACAAAAGAGAAAGTAAAGGAAAATGAGATCTATACTCCATATCGAAGTAAGTCCATCAGGAAATTACTCGGTTTCACGAGGTGTAAGTGAAGAATTCATGTCAGCTTGGAAAAAAGCTAATCCTGATGGCCGCATCATTGCAAAGGATTTCGTCAATAATCCCGTGCCCCATCTTGATGGAGAGGCTATCTACGCCAATTATTCACCCGCAGAACAACACAGCCCCTCAATGAAAGAAAAGCATGCTTATCGCTTAAATCTAATTGAGGAAATTACTGGAGTTGATGAAATCCTAATTTCTACTCCTATGTGGAATTGGTCAATACCTTCAGTATTGAAGGCCTACTTTGATCAAATCATCGTTCAAGGCGTATTAGATGGTTCTGGCAAGGCAGGTCTTGCTGGCAAGAAAGTTACCTTCGTTGTTGCACAAGGTGGTTCATACAAGGATGGCGCTCCTCGAGCCGGTTGGGACTTTGCTACGGGATATCTAGAACTTGTAGCAAAGGCACTAGGGGCAACCGATATCGAAGTTATTCTTGCTGAGTTCACACTTGCTGGAGTTGCTCCAGGAATGGATAGTTTAAAAGAAGCAAAGAATGCAAGTGTCGCTGCTGCAAAAGATGCTGCTCACAAGAGAGCTCAAAAAAAGTAGACCGAGAGTGACCCACAGGTTAGCCCTCACAATTTTTACGGGATTCCTGTGGGTTATTTCGCTACCAATAGCGATTTATGTTTCATGCATGAGAATAATTCGGAAATTCAGGAAACAGTTGCCCCTAGTTTTGCCCTAATTGCCCTGAGATTTACCCCAAAATGCAAATAAAACTTTGTTAGGTTTTGGTAAGACTTATAAAACATTTCAGCGAATAAAGGCGCAAGCCCCGCACATTTCTATGCGGGGCCAACACATTGTTAAGAAGAGTCGCCCTATAAGCCGGATTCTGTCTAACTATTGCTAGCGAGATCACCATCCATCTAGATCTGTAATTACTTACAGATTCAAGCAACCTACCCGGTGACTTGTGTGGGCACACTCAAACGCCACCTGCATGGTCTTGCTCCAAGTTGGGTTTACCAAGCTACGCAAATCACTTCGCGCACTGGTGGTCTCTTACACCACCGTTTCACCCTTACCAATATTGCTATTGGCGGTCTGTTCTCTGTTGCACTAGTCCCGCGGATTGCTCCGGGTGGGGATTACCCACAACTTTGCCCATTGGAGTCCGGACTTTCCTCGGTGTCCTTGAAGTAAATCAAGAACAACGCGGTGATCCGGGCGACTCTTCGTAATCGGAAGGATAGAACAGTAAACAATTAAGAAGCAAACGAAATAGGGCTTTTTTAAGGTACTGCGACTTAAATGCCAATCAATTGTGTGGCTGATTCCGAATTCTGGCTCAGTTAGCGATTTCCAGCGATTGCTTTGAATAGTTTCAAATTTAGTACTTGTTTTTCTAAACGCAGCATAAATTTCGCTATCAATATGAATGTAAGTAACGACATCAAATAGATAAACCATTTGTTTTCGTCATTTGCGAACTGTTGAATGAAAGTTCCACCTAGACGACCGTGAATTAGATACAACGGATAAGTAATTGCACCGGCTACACCGATCCAACTCAATTTGAAATTTTCGATGTTCTTGTTCAAAGTTAACAACATAATTAAGAAGATTGCTGTGACAATCGCACCAATAGTTACGGAGGAATAATCCGCACTTCTACGGCTCTCCAAAATAGGAATAATGCTAATTCTTGTATCTACAGCTCCGACATATGCAGCGATGAGACCAATGACTCGCAAGCGATTCCAGCCCCACTCTCTAATGCAGTAGATGATGGCTCCTCCAGTTATCAGAGAGAAGTAGCCAGAGAAGTACCAGATATTAAAATGTGGCAAGTTAAACAAATTCCAAATGCAAATTACCGTCGCCCAAATAGGAAAAATCTTTGGTAGTAATTTTCCCGCACCTAAAGCTAGAACAATCGCAATTAAGAGATAGAACTGCAGCTCCCTTACCAAGAACCAGTGAGTGGCATCCATCCGATCCTGTCCGAAAGCGGTTGGAATCATGGTTAAGTTCCAAAGGAAATTTGTGAACTTAGGTGTTGGTCGCTCCCAAAATGGAATCAGGTGTACGAGATAAATAAGAATTAGCGCCATCCAGAACATAGGGAATAAGCGTAAGAATCGACGTCTGACGAAATCGCTCGCCGTTCTATTAGTTGAGTAAAGAATTACAAAACCGCTAATCATGAAGAATAGCTCGACTCCAAGATAGCCATACTTGGCAATCGGTGCGAATGAAGAGAGAGTTACTGAATCAACCTTCCCTTTCGAAATGCCACTGAATAAATAGTGAAAAGAAATCACATATCCCAGGGCTAGAACGCGTAATAGGTCTATGTAATCCAATCGCGTACGGTTTCCACTCACGATAAGAATCTACTTTGCGGTCCCATTTGCTCAAGGATTCTTAAATGCGTTGCGTCACACATTGCCTACCTCAGAGCCTTGCCTTAGGGTGACACACATGATTAAAACAGTTGATGCAGATTTCCTCGCATTACCGCTACAAGCCGTCTCAGATGCAGCCATAAGCACCGCCAGCTCCTCAGGGGCTTCGCATGTTGATGTGCGAATTGAAAGGACCCGTACCGGTTACCTTTCACTGCGCGATGCAAAACCCGAAACACAATCTGATGGAACTAACTTCGGAATTGGCGTTCGGGTAATTGTTAACGGTGCGTGGGGCTTTGCATCCTCTCCTGATGTTTCTGTTGATTCGGCGAAGAAACTTGCAAATACCGCGGTCGCAATGGCAAAAACTTCTAAGCCGCTATCAACTGAAGAAATTTCATTAGCTGCAGAACCTGTCTATGCAAGTCAGAGTTGGGTTTCGGCATATGAGATTGATCCTTTTTCAGTTTCAGATTCTGATAAAAAAGATCGATTGGCTTCACTGAGTTCGAAGTTACTTGCATCGAATTCGGTCAATCACACTAGTGCGCACACTATGTATGTGAAAGAACAAAAACATTACGCAGATTCCGCTGGTACCAGCACAACTCAACAAAGAGTTAGAGTACAAACTCAGATCGAAGCGATTTCAATCGGCGAACATGGATTTGAATCAATGCGCACACTGGCACAACCGGCTGCATATGGCTGGGAGTGGATGGGCAATTCCATCTGGAACTGGGATGCTGAAATTGAACAGCTGCCAACTTTGTTGGCGGAAAAGGTGGCGGCGCCCTCTGTTGAGCCTGGTCGATACGACTTACTAATTCATCCATCAAATCTCTGGCTAACAATTCATGAATCCATTGGCCATGCCACAGAGTTAGACCGCGCCATTGGCTACGAAGCTAATTACGCCGGTACCTCTTTTGCTACCCCAGATAAATTAGGCAACCTAAAGTACGGCTCAGCTTTGATGAATGTAACTGGCGATAGAAATACACCGCATGGCCTTAGCACCGTTGGTTGGGATGATGAAGGTGTCGCCGCACAGAAGTGGGACATTGTTAAAGATGGTGTTTTGGTTGGATATCAACTAGATAGAAGAATTGCAGCGCACGTTAATAAAGAGCGCAGCAATGGATGTGCCTTTGCCGACTCCCCCGCACATGTGCCAATTCAGCGAATGCCCAATGTCTCACTGCAACCAAATCCAAATGGCCCAACACTTGAGAAGTTAATTGAATCTGTAGAAGATGGAATTTACATTTTGGGTGATAAATCATGGTCAATCGATATGCAGCGCTACAACTTCCAGTTCACCGGTCAGCAATTCCATCGCATTAAGAATGGAAAGCTAGCTGGACAGCTCAAAGATGTTGCTTATCAAGCAACCACAACTGATTTCTGGGGCGCGATGAAGGCGGTGGGTGGACCATCTACCTATGTATTGGGTGGTGCATTTAATTGCGGCAAAGCACAGCCTGGACAAGTTGCAGCGGTAAGTCACGGATGCCCAGCTGCGGTGTTCGACAAGATAAATGTTCTTAATACAGTTGCGGAGGCCGGAAAATGATTTCAGCACAGGATCTAGTTGAAAAAATTCTGGCCCGGGCCGCCACTGATGATTGCATCGTTGTAGTTAAAGATAAGACTCAAGCCAATCTACGTTGGGCCAGCAGCACACTCACAACAAATGGAGTCATACAAGAGCGCGATGTAACGGTAATTGCGTTCTTAGCTATGGATGGCTCAATGGCATCTGGCGCGGTTTCGCGCACCAACGTCAATGAATCGGATATTGATTCGCTTCTTGCAGAAGCGATCGCAGCAGCAAAAGCAGCTGGAGCCGCGGAAGATTTTGTCCCTCTTGCGAAAGATGTTTCATTCGGAAACTGGAGTGCAGCGCATACTCCTACAGGACCAGAGGTTTTCTCCCAGTTCGCACCTGAACTTGGTGAAATGATGCGACGCTCTCAATCTGATTTAATTGAATTATTTGGATACGCCGAACACACCCATGAAACTATTTGGGTTGGTTCAAAAGGCGGCATGAGATTGCGTCATGACTCCCCTGTTGGTCGCGTTGAGATGACCGGTAAATCCCATGGTCGTTCACGCTCTACCTGGGATGGCGTTGAAACCCATGACTTTAAAGATATTTCAGTAGCAAAAATCGATGCGAATATTCGCCAACGTCTTGCTTGGCAGGAAAAGAAAATCGATCTACCTGCTGGCAAGTACGACACCATATTTCCATCTGGCTCAATTGCTGATCTCTATGTCTACATGATGTGGGTTGCAGGCGGCCGCGATGCTTTTGAAGGACAAAGTGTTTTCTCCAAGAAAGGCGGCGGAACGCGGGTAGGTGAAAAGCTCTCCAATGTTGGCTTGCAATTGTTTAGCGATCCAGCACATAAAGTTTTGCCCGGCGCACCATTTGTTGCTGCCTCAAGCAGTAGTCCATTCACCTCTGTATTCGACAATGGTCAAAAACAAAACCGTGTCGATTGGATCAAAGATGGAGTGCTTCAGTCACTTGTTCAAACTCGAGCCAGCGCAAAAATAACTTCACTTCCCTACACACCAATCGGAGACAACCTTGTAATGAGCGTTGATGGCGCAAGTGGCGGACTAGATGATCTGGTAAAGAAGGTCGACAACGGACTTCTACTAACAACACTTTGGTATATCCGCATGGTGGATCCAAATACTTTGCTGCTGACTGGTTTAACTCGTGATGGCGTTTACTTCGTAAAAGATGGTGAAGTACAAGGAGCTACTAACAACTTCCGTTGGAATGATTCTCCGGTAAATGCACTTTCCCGCATCTCACACGCGGGGGCCTCTGAATGGACTCAGCCGCGCGAATGGGCCGGCGATGTTACAAACATGGCGGTTCCACCAATGGTAATTCGTGATTTCAATATGTCGACGGTAAGCCCAGGAAACTAATTAACCCTTAAGTGTCCGCGTTCATTTGTTGATCTAATGGCCATCAAATTATCTGATGGCCAGATTGAAATTGATGAGATGCTGCATGGCGAAACATCGATATTAAAGATTGCGGTGGAATCCACTTTCATTGCTGCGGCCAGCGCAGTCTTGATAATTCCATTGTGGGTAACTACGCAAACCTTTTTGCCCGGGTAATCAGCTACCAGACTCAACAAGCCTTGTACCGCGCGCGCCATCGCTGATTCATATGACTCACCTCTTGGAGGGGCGTATGAAGTACTAGCCAACCATTCGGCATATTCTTTTGGATACTGCTCAGCTACTTCATCAATTGACAATCCATCCCAATCTCCAAATGAACACTCCACCCAAATTGGATCAACAATTGCCTCAAGTCCCGTCGCTTTAGAAATCGCTTGAGCAGTTTGAATGGTGCGCTGCAGAGGTGAGCTAATCAAAATGTCTGGATGTAGTTTAGAAATTTCATTCGCAACTAAATCCGCCTCCATCAAACCTTTTTCAGTTAAGGCAGGATTTAATGGACCATCTCCAGAAAATTTTCTAAATGGAGTTAACGGCGTTTCGCCATGTCGCACTAAATAAACAGTGGTGGGCACCTCGGTTGAGATTAAACGTTCGGTTAAATAATTCAATCTAATTGGTTCTTTCGCAGCGTTTATAACACCATCTAGGGCTTCATTTACTAAACGATCTGCGTGAGTGTTTGATTCACGAGGAATCCAGACAAAGGTGAGCAACTCATGTGCGTGGATCTTCTTTGCCTGCAAAGCAAGTTCGCGCATCTCTGGGTGCCGAATCTTCCATTTTCCACTCATCTGCTCAACAACTAATTTGCTATCTAAACGAACCTCTATTTGAGCGTTTGGGTCAATCTCATGCGCCGCATTTAATCCAGCAATCAAGCCGCGATACTCAGCCACGTTATTGGTAGCTACGCCAATTTTCCCGGAAACTTCCGCCAATACTTTGTCGCCTTCATAAACGACCGCTCCATATGCTGCCAAACCTGGATTGCCCCGTGAGCCACCATCTGCGGTAATAATCAGGGAACGTGTCATTTACTAATCACGCACCAAAATTCTGCGGCACTCTTCGCAACGCACAACTTCATCTTCAGGCAAGCTAGAAATTCTGCTTAAGTCAGCTGCGTTAATGGTCAGGTGACAGCCCTGGCACTGTCCGGCATGCAATCTCGCTGCACCAATTCCATCTGCCGAACTGCGAATTTTCTCGTACAAGCTCAACAACTCTGGCTCTATCTCTTTTGCTAATGACTCACGATCTTGAATGGTTGCATTCTTTGCCCGATTAATCTCTTCTAAAGCAACATCTTTTTCTTTAGCAAACTTAGTAACCTCTTCATGGAGTGCATCACGTTCGGAACTCAATGAAGCAATTCGCTGATCGAGTGCATCTACCCGAACCATTACCTCTAGCTCGATTTCCTCTAGCTCGGCGCGACGTTTTGCAAGAGAAATCAATTCATGTTGAATTTGCTCAAGCTCTTTGGGCGTTCCTTGTCCAGAAGCCAGTCTTTTCTCATCTCTTTCAATTCTTGAAACAACCTGTTCGACATCTACCTCTGACTTAGAAAGCTCATGTTTGATATCGCTCTTCTCGGTCTCTGCGGCAACGCACAAATCTCGCGCGGTAGCGTGAGCAATAATTTTCTCGTCGAGCGTCTTGGATACCGGCAAACTCTTCGCCTTGTGATCAAGCTGAATCAATGAGGAGTCCAAGGCCTGAAGAGCCAGTAATTTCTCTTGCGCAGATTTCGAAGCTTTCATCACTGCCCCACTTTAGGCTAACTCTCAGATTTTTATAACTCGCGGCGGCAATCTATATGTTTTACCCTCATCACATGCAAAAAGTTGCCAGAACTTCGCTCGTTCTAACTCTTGTAATTTCTCTCGCGAGCCTAATTCCGGCTGCAAATGCGGCAAAAAATCCTTCGACCGGTGCGAAATGTGACAAAGCAAATGTAAAAGTAGTTTTTAAGGGAAAAACCTTTACCTGCACTAAAACAAAAGGCAAGTTAATTTGGAGCAAAGGTGTGCCCGTAAAGAAAGTGCAGCCATCAATTGCCCCTTCGCCTTCCGCAGCACCCACCGTTTCTCTAACACCAACACCTACGCCAACTCCATCGGTCACTCCATCGCCTACACCAACACCTACTCCAACACCTACTCCAACACCTACTCCAACACCTATCGTTACTCCCACCCCCTCACCAACTCCAACGCCGACACAGATTCTTTATACCCTAGAAAAAGTTCGTGCCAACAACTCCAGTTCTAGTTGTTGGACGGTGATTGATGGATTTGTTTATGACTTAACTCGCTGGATAAGTGCTCATCCCGGCGGACCAGGTGTCATTAGATCTCTATGCGGTGTAGATGGCACGAATTCATTTAAAGCACAACATGATAATCAATCAAGCCCAGCCCAAAGATTGAACAGTTATTTGCTCGGCCCGCTTAGCAGGTAATTAATCTTTACTTTCTTTAATCTGCTTTAAAGTTAGTCGAACCATTTTGTGAAGTAGTTGGTCATCCACTTTCCAATCTACTGGCACAATCATTGTCTTCTTATTTCTTTTGTAATCGACTAGCTCCTTATCCATTTGATCTAAAACTTCAGATCGAAATGGAGCGATTGTTATGTGATTTTTTGAGATAGATAATCCAAAAACATAATCATTTCCGATTTTTAGCATGGGCTGATTCCATGCGATCACCTGTTCCAATTTGGGATATTTTGCCTGAATACTTTTAAAAATCTTCTTGACTGTTTTTTGCTTTACGGCATCGTGCTTTTCAAGAAAGCCAGACAAATCATCGAATCGCCGAGAGCTTTTTGAACCTCGGGAGTACATAACTAAGGCGTTGGCATGAGCTTGGCTAAAGCCGTGCTCTTCCTTTAAGAAGGCAATTTGCTCTGGGTACTTCCGATCGGCGATCTCTTTCATCACACCAAACCAATAACGCATTGGTTGGCCGTACTTAGCCTCTATCTTAGGGAAGTAGGAGCTGCGATCAGATTTATCAGTCGGCACTCAAACTACTTTCGGTGCCCGCATCCCCCAGGCTTGCTGCAGCAACATGTGCAATTATTTGGTGGGCAACCACATGGACATTGAAAGGTTTCGTTATTTTCGCTCATGCCCCAATTATTTACCAATATCTGAAAAATGGTGCCAAAATAATCGTTGTGGCAGCATCTTCAGCAAATTCTGTGACCAAACTCTATTCACGAGCTCCTCTTCCCCATCGTAAAACCATGATGGCAATGCGGAAGACCATTCTTGAGATCCTGCCTGACGCCGACGAGGTAGTTAGTTATGGAATGCCGGCATTTAAGCTCAATGGAAAAATCGTGGCAGGTTTGATGGCAGCCAAGAATCATGTGGGCTATTACCCGTTCAGCGGCTCGATACTGAATCTATTTGAAAAAGACCTTGCCAAATATTCAAAAACAAAGAGCGCACTTCACGTTCCAGTTGATTCTCCGTTGCCAAAAACTCTTATTAAGAAATTACTCAATGCCAGAATTTCTCAATGTGGGATTAAAAACGGACAGATTCCAAAATCTAAATATCAAGGTAAAGACTCGTACTGGAAATCAATTGGATTGGCCTCTCCTGCTCGAAGGGGCCTCGTAGACAAAAAACTCTACAAATTAAGTGACCTTGCAAAGCTTTCTAAATCTCAGTTCCAATCAATACACGCTGTTGGTCCAAGTGCCGCAAAAATCGTCGAATCTGAGATGCGAAGGAAGAAACTTAAGTTCAAAAATTAGTTATTTTGGGCAAGCCAGTAATTGCTATCTCGATCTCTCTCAAGAATCTTGAATTCCACCATATGTCGTCTCAATGCTGCGGTGTCGGAGTGAAATTCCAAAATAATCTCATTCAATTCCCGTTCCGAATATCTCTGGCCCATATTCAACTTCTGCGCGATTACCTCTAGAACTGCAATTTTGCGAGAGGCCTTGGCTGGAATATGAGTTAACGAGCCGTCTGCTCGAAAAAATTGACCAACCTGAATTTCCGACATGGCTTAATTTTACTAATAGGATTCTGAATTGTGGAGTACGAGTTCAATACAACTGGCGAGCTATTCGAGTGGCGAGGTCCCGCTCCTTTTTACTTTGTAAAAGTGGATGAGGAAAACTCGGCAGAGATCAAGAAATTAGCCGCGGTACATAGCTATGGCTGGGGTGTGGTTTACATTCACGGTGAGATATTGAATCTTCAATTTCAAACCTCTCTTATTCCGAAAGACGGGAGGTATTTAATCCCCATAAAGAATGAGGTTCGAAAGAAACTAGATTTACAGCTTGATGATGAAATTGAGGTCATATTCAGTCTGGGCAAGAAGGGATAAACTTCCCGAATGAACTTGGTTAATTGTTTGTGGTTTAACGGAAATGCGGAAGATTAACCTTGAAGCAATGAAGGATGCCTATTTTGCGAATTGATATATTGTGAAGCGCATAATTTTTGGCTTGTCCGTTTTGTTAACACTTTCACTTCTACCTGCTTATTCTGCTACCCCACCAAAAGCAGGATCTGTTTGTTCAAATCAGGGCACCACGAAGACTTACCAAGGAAAGAAATACACTTGCATTAAGTCGGGAAAGAAGTTGGTTTGGGGTAAGGGTGCTGTTATTAGGAAGGCAGCTCCAGAAGTTGCTCCAACAACAACACCGACCCCGACGGCGACTCCAACACCAACTCCAGCTCCAACACCGACCCCGACGGCGACTCCGACCCCGACGGCGACTCCAACACCAACTCCAGCTCCAACACCAGCTTCTATTGTTTTAACTTGGGATAACATCGCCGCTAACCATCAAGAGATTTCAACAAATGTTTATTACAAAGCCCAGCTTCAGATCGATCCTAAATATCAAATGCAAATTAAGTTAATTGTTTTAGTGGGACCAAGAACAAAACCAAGCGTCATTAATCCCACCTCTGCCATTACCCTCGCATCTAATATGTTGAGAAATTTCAAACAACCTGATGTGGTTAATGCGATTTATTACAATTACATTGATAAAGATTGGGTAAAGAAGTTTTTTCGAGATAACGACGGAGCGCCTTGGTGGAATTCCCAGGTTGATGGCGCGTGTCCGAGTGAAAATAATTGTGAACAAGGAAGTGGCGGAAATTTGCAAAATTGGCAAGGCTATCTTCAGATTGGTATACCAAATGAAGTTTCGTGGTCAGATCGCAGTCAAGTTCCAACACTGGACATTCATGAATTCGTACATGTTGTTCAGGCTTATCAGAGAAAGCCGATATGGAGTGATTGGACAAGCACGATTCCTACATGGTTTTCTGAGGGCCACGCGTCTCTGTTGGATAAACTTGGGTCATCTAACTCGTTAGTTTCCTATCAGTATCAGCGGAACTGGGTGATTAAGAGTCGCCCTGCAAATGAGACGCTTAAAGATTTCTCTCCAGCAAATATATTGAAATTTTATGATCAAGTTGCACCTGGAAGAACGAATCCTGATTTGCAAGGTTATTCATATACGCTGGGATTTTCGACTGTTGAAGCCCTTGTTGCGATTGCAGGGATTGACTCTGCCATGGAACTTATACGTCAAACCGTGACTGGAACACCATTTAATCAAGCATTTAAAGATGTTTATGGCATTGAATGGGCTACAGCTGCGCCCGTCCTTGCCGAAGTTGTTTCAAAGCAATACTTGCTTTTTTGGAAATAGATCTTTGATTCCAGTGAATCTGTTGGGCGCAGAGAATTTTGCCTATTTTTCTTTTGTTTAAGGAATGTTTGCGATTCGGTTTGGAACCAATGTCAAATGTCCTTGTTCGGACAGTCCTTGAAAAACGTTTTTCAAATTATTCTCTCTTTTTGAGGTTGTCAGTTATCCTTCAGTTCATGAAAAAAGGGGTTATTGGTCTTTCCCTTGCTCTTAGCCTTTCTCTCATTCCCGCCTATTCTGCTACACCTCCAAAAGCAGGATCAGTTTGTTTAAAGCAGGGCCTTACTAAGACTCATCAGGGAAAGAAATACACCTGCATCAAATCTGGAAAGAAGTTAGTTTGGAGTAAGGGTGTAGTTAAAGAGAAGGCAACAGCAACTCCTGCCCCGACCGTAACAGTTACTGCAACACCAAATCCCACACCTACTCCAATACCAACTCCAACACAAACTCCGACTCCAACACCGACACCTTCGCCCTCGCCAACGCCGACTCCAACGCCGACTCCAACGTTTCCAGATGCTCCCACTAGTTTTGATGATTTGATAGCAAACTACTTGGGCATTTCATATGCCGCATGGAGTAAGTCGAACGCAGCGATATCTGCTGCAAGTGATGTTGCCCCGCCCTTCAATGCATTAACGGGTCCAAACACAACCCTTGCATTCAAGAACCCCGCCTCTGCCTATGATCTTGTCGCCCGTATGTATTCAGGTTATAAGAGCACCAGCGCAATGACTGTTCTAAGTTTTGGCTACGATGACCGTGATTGGGCTCAGGAGCAAATGAAGCGACTGCAGCCCAAGTCAACTTGGCAGTGGATTACATTCACTGCATGCGCAACCCGCCCTACATGTTGGGGCGGAGGAATGTTCACTGACGAAAGTGGCAATGGTCTCTTGGTTGTGACCACAGAAGTATTAGATGAGAATCATTTATCTGGAACTTTAGATGCTCACGAATACTCACACGCTATTCAGCAAAACCAAATGAGACGTCCAACGGTATGGCCAGAAGAAAGCGGTTGGCCACCTAGCTGGTATCGAGAAGGGCAAGCTACCTTTGCGCAGAACGCCTCAATCTATTATCAATCTTTTGATCTCTATCTAAAGAACCGAACATCTATATCTAACGAGCTGTATCGAGATTCGAGATTCACTTCAGAATGGATACAGGAATTCTTTGTGGTTAATCAGCCATCCTCATGGTTTGACAAGTATCCAAGCTGGCGCCAATACGATTTAGGAGCAATGCTGGTTGAGATTCTAACGGCACTGAAGGGACCTGGATCGACGATGGAGATCTGGAAGTTAATGGGAACAGGCCAAAACTTCAATCAAGCCTTTGAGAAAGTCTATGGAGCTTCATTTGATAAAGCTTTACCAGTTATCGCAAAGGCAATTGCACTTCAGCTAGGTAAGAGCTAGAGAGAGGTTTTTCGAAAACCATGAAGCGTTATTCTCTTTTTAGCCATGTTAAGACAAGTCGAACAAGTAATTATTAATGTGATTTACCAAATACTGGTGGGCGCTGAGGGTTTTGAACCCCCGACCTACTCGGTGTAAACGAGCCGCTCTACCGCTGAGCTAAGCGCCCTACTGGAAATGCCCGCGAAGTCTATAACGAAGCGAGCGCAGTTTTGTAATCGGCCAAATTTCGCGCTTCAGCTGGGCTATTTACAACGCTCCAACGCACAATTCCGCTCTTATCGATGACAAAAGTGCCTCTAAGTGCGAGTCCGCGTTCGGCGTTGAAAACTCCATATTTCTGAGCAACATCGCCATGTGGCCAGAAATCAGAGAGCAGCGGGAAGTTGTAACCCTCTTTTTCGGCAAAAACTTTTTGGGTGAACATGGCGTCACAGGAAATCGCCAAGAGCTCTACATTGTCATTT
This sequence comes from Actinomycetota bacterium, assembly GCA_039796875.1. Taxonomy (GTDB): domain Bacteria; phylum Actinomycetota; class Actinomycetes; order Nanopelagicales; family Nanopelagicaceae; genus MAG-120802. The sequence goes on along the minus strand of JBDKIY010000011.1, from coordinate 12,595 downwards.
TGGAAGACTGAAAGATCATCACGCAGTGCGCACAGTTCTCCGGTGCAGGTGCCGGTGAATGCGAATGGGAAGAATACGACTACGACATTTTTCTTGCCGCGGAATGAAGATAGTTTTACTTTTTCGCCAAATTGATTGGGGAGTTCAAAATCTGGCGCTTCTTGACCGACTGCCATTGACATTATTTTCTTCCACTCTTTCGGGCAACAAGTCGTGTTGCGGTCCAATCCTTTGAAGCAGGAATAGTTGAGGTCAAACTTAATCCCGCAGTTTGCGCGGCATCTTGAATATCACTGGGCTCGACATGACCATCGCGTCCGACTTTTGGAGTCAGTAACCAAATCGGACCGGTTTCGGAAAGATAAGTTAAGCAATCAACTAATTCATCGGTGAGATCGCCATCGTCTTCACGCCACCAAGACATAACTAGATCTACAACCTCTTGAGAGTTCTCATCCAGCAATTCGCTTCCCGCGGTTGATGAAATCTCTTTGCGAATTGATTCATCTGAATCATCGCCCAAGCCACGTTCTAAAACGAGAAAGCCAGATTGGATTCCCATTCGGGATGCCAGCTGTCCTGGCCCCACCGGGGTACTCAATGCCTTCTCCTTAACTCTTAAAAAATGAACCGACTTCGTGGGAGAAGTCCACACGCCCGAGGCTCATTACGCAACTCCGGCTCTCGCTAATCGCGGGATATGAGGTGCTGCTTTGGGCCGGAATTCACACGTGCCGATTTCGCACTATGCGGCAAAGCGCGCCAAGATAGCCCCGTGAGCCCGAATCAGAACGAGATTAATACCCAGCAAGACCAGCACGTAGACCAGCTCGTGGACATCAATCCCGAGGAGACCGCCGAGTGGCATCAATCCCTCGATTCTCTGGTTAAACACGCTGGCCCAACACGGGCTCGTTACTTGATGCTCTCGCTTTTAAAGCGCGCACATGAAGCAAATATTGATCTGCCAAATCTTCGTGTAACCGATTACATGAACACAATTCCACCTGAGAAAGAACCTAAGTTTCCTGGCGACGAGTTTTTAGAACGTCGCATCCGTGCCTACATTCGCTGGAACGCAGCGATCATGGTGCACCGCGCACAACGTCCAGGTGTTGGTGTTGGTGGACATATTTCAACTTTCGCATCCTCTGCAGCTTTGTATGAAGTTGGTTTTAATCATTTCTTTAAAGGTAAAGATCATCCAGGTGGCGGGGATCAAATATTTTTCCAAGGTCACGCATCTCCTGGCATGTATGCCCGTGCGTTTCTCGAAGGTCGCTTAACTGAACATCAACTAGATGGATTTAGACAAGAGCTTTCACATTCAGGCGGTGGATTATCTTCATATCCTCATCCACGTTTGATGCCTGAGTTCTGGGAGTTCCCAACCGTTTCGATGGGACTTGGTCCAATCAACTCGGTTTATCAAGCTCGCTTCAATCGTTATTTACACAATCGCGGAATCAAAGATACTTCTCAACAACATGTATGGGCATTTCTTGGTGATGGTGAAATGGATGAGCCAGAGAGCGTCTCAGCTTTAACTTTGGCAGCCCGTGAAAATCTCGACAATCTAACCTTTGTTATTAACTGCAACTTGCAACGTCTTGATGGTCCGGTGCGCGGTAACGGCAAGATTATTCAAGAGCTCGAGGCATTGTTCACCGGCGCAGGTTGGAATGTAATCAAAGTTGTTTGGGGCCGGGAATGGGATTCATTGTTTGCAAAAGATAATGAAGGTGCCCTGGTTGACTTGATGAACAAGACTCCAGATGGAGATTTCCAGACCTATAAGGCGGAAAATGGAAAGTTTGTGCGCGATAACTTCTTTGGTCGCGATCCAAGAACCGCTGCCATGGTCGCTAATTGGAGCGATGATGACATCTGGAATCTAAAGCGCGGCGGACATGACTATCAGAAGCTATTTGCGGCTTATCAATCAGCGATGAATCACAAAGGTCGTCCGACTGTGATTCTTGCCAAGACTATTAAGGGCTGGACTCTTGGTTCGCACTTCGAAGGTCGAAACGCTACCCACCAGATGAAGAAGTTGAAGATGGAAGATCTTCAATCGCTACGTGATCGTCTATACCTAGATATTCCAGATGAAAAACTTGATGAGAAGTTGCCTCCTTACTTCCACCCTGGAAAAGAATCTGCTGAGTATCAGTACATGATGGAGCGCCGTAACTCTCTTGGCGGTTCGGTACCAAAGCGTCGTGCGATTTCGAAACCACTTCCACAACCAGATGACTCTAATTTTGAAGTAGTTCGCCGCGGATCTGGCCATCAAGAAATTGCCACAACTATGGCTTTTGTTCGTTTGTTAAAGGATTTAACTAAGGTTGAAGGACTTGGCAATCGAATTGTGCCAATCATTCCCGATGAGGCACGTACCTTTGGTATGGATTCCTTGTTCCCGACTATGAAGATTTATTCACCACATGGTCAGCAGTACACCGCTGTGGATCGCGAATTGATGCTCTCTTATAAGGAATCAACATCAGGTGTAATCCTTCATGAAGGTATTAATGAAGCAGGCTCAACCGCATCATTTACTGCAGTGGGAACTTCTTACTCAACCCATGATGAACCGATGATTCCGGTTTACATTTTCTATTCCATGTTTGGATTCCAAAGAACCGGAGATGCATTCTGGGCCGCAGCTGATCAGATGGCACGTGGTTTTGTTATGGGTGCAACCGCGGGCCGCACAACACTCAATGGTGAAGGTCTACAACATGAAGATGGGCACTCACAGCTGCTCGCTTCAACTAATCCAGCTGTGGTTTCTTACGATCCGGCATATGCCTTCGAACTTGGCCACATAGTTAAAGATGGCTTGCGTCGTATGTATGGCGAAAACAGTGAAAATATTTTCTACTACCTAACTGTTTATAACGAGCCATACGCCCAACCAGAAGAGCCAGCAAACCTTGATGTAGATGGTCTTTTGAAGGGTGTTTATCTCTTCTCAAAGAGCGCTAAGTCAGGACGCAAAAAGCGTCGCGCCAATATTTTGGCCTCTGGTGTAGCTATGAACTGGGCGTTAAAGGCGCAAAAGCTTCTGGCTGAGGATTGGAAGGTTCAAGCCAATGTCTGGAGCGTTACCTCCTGGAATGAACTTCGTCGCAATGGTCTAGAGATAGATCGCCACAATCTTCTTAATCCAACTTCCAAGAAGAAAGCTTACTTAACTGAAAAGCTAGAGAGCTATGACGGAAGCGTATTGGCGGTAAGTGATTTCATGCGCACTGTGCAAGATCAAATCGCTCCATGGGTTCCACAAGAGTTTGCATCGCTTGGTACAGATGGATTTGGTTTATCTGATACACGTGGCGCACTACGTAGACATTTCAAAGTTGATGCTGAGTCAATAACCGTTGGTGTACTTTCTCAACTGGCAAAAGAGGGAAAGATTTCCGCCAAGGTTGTTAAGCAAGCAATTGAAAAGTATGAACTTAACAATGTCACAGCCGCTGATCCAGGAAATACAGAAGGCACTGGATGATTGGTCGCTTTCCCATCCTAGACATATCCCCCGTAGTTCAATTCGGTGGAGAGTATGTTGGTGCGAAGGCGATTCCAAATGAAAGTATCAATGTTGGTGCAACCATCATCCGTGAAGGACACGATGGATTCGGCGCCTTTGTAGTTTTATTAGATCCAAAAGGCAAAGAGGTCTCGCGGACACAGATGCGTGAAATCTGGCCGAAGAGTTCAAGATTTGAAGCACCAATCAAAGCTACCGCTGTTGGGTTATGGCATTTTTATATTGAAGTAACTGCGAAAAATCCTGGTGAGTTTTCCAAGGATTTAGTAAGTCAAAGTGAAAAGTATCCGATTCATGTAGAACGGGAACGAGCTTTAGTTGGAAGTTGGTATGAGTTCTTTCCTCGTAGTGAAGGTGCGGTAAAGAATTCAGATGGCACAGTCACAAGCGGAACCTTTGCCACCGCGGCCAAACGCATTCCCGCTGTAGCCGATATGGGCTTTGATGTTCTTTATATCCCGCCGATTCATCCCATCGGATATGCCCATAGAAAAGGTAAAAACAACTCATTAGAGGCGCTTCCTACCGATCCTGGTGTGCCTTGGGGAATTGGAAATGTCGATGGTGGTCATGACGCTATTAATCCAGAGCTGGGCACCTTAAAAGATTTTGAAGAGTTTCTAAAAGTTGCCCGCAAAAATAAAATTGAGGTCGCTTTGGATTTAGCTTTGCAGTGCTCCCCTGATCATCCGTGGGTTAAAACAAATCCCGAATGGTTTACAAAGCGAGCTGATGGAACGATCGCTTACGCGGAAAATCCGCCCAAGAAGTATCAGGATATCTATCCAATAAATTTTGATAATGATTACCCTGGTTTGTTCGCTGAAATCTATCGAGTGGTTACATTCTGGATTGAAAAAGGCGTATCTATTTTCCGCGTTGACAATCCCCACACCAAACCAGTCCATTTCTGGCAAGAGCTAATTGCAAAAGTAAATGCAAAGCATCCCGAGGTAATTTTCTTATCAGAGGCGTTCACTGTTCCGCCGATGATGCATTCGCTAGGTAAAGCAGGTTTCCAACAGTCCTACACATATTTCACTTGGCGCAATACAAAACAAGAGCTAATTGATTATGGAACAGAGGTTGCACATCACACTAGTGCTTTCTTCCGCCCAAATTTCTGGGTGAATACACCAGATATTTTGCCTTTCCATCTGCAGAGCGGAAATCCGGCGATTTTTGCCATGCGCGCACTTCTCGCAGCCACTATGACGCCATCCTGGGGAATGTATGCAGGTTATGAACTCTATGAACACATTCCTATTACAGAAGGCAAAGAGGAGTACCGCGATAGTGAAAAGTATGAGATCAAGGTAAGAGATTGGGATGGTGCTGAAAAGAAAGGTTTAACTTTGGCGCCTTTTATTACAACTCTGAATCGCATCCGCCGCGAAAACCCAGCTTTACAAAGATTGCGAAATTTACATTTCCATAACACCGACTCAGATCAAATAATTGCGTACTCAAAGCGTGAGGGCAAAAACATTATTTTGGTCGTAGTTAATTTGGATGGCGTTCATGCCCGTGAAACCACAGTGCATTGGGATATGTGGGCTCTCGGAGCTGAAGAGCTAGGTCTTAACCCAGATTCATTCCAAGTAACAGATCTGCTTGATGGAAATTCATACCAATGGGGCCAAAGCACTTATGTGCGCCTCGATCCAGCCCGCCCAAATGGCAAAGTCGCTCATATCGCTTTGGTGAAAACTAAGTAAAGTTCCGCTATGCGCGGCATCTTTTCAAAACTTTTTTCAAAACGCAGCGCTTTTCAATCACCTCCGGCTGGTTACTTAAACCCTCATACAACGCTGGGCGAACTGGATCTGTATTTAATTACTGAGGGACGTCATGAAAAGTTATGGAATGTACTTGGCGCCCATGTAAAGCGCACTAATAGCGGCGAGTTGATTGGAACCGCATTTGCGGTCTGGGCTCCGAATGCGCGAAATGTCAGTTTGATTTGTGATCACAACTTCTGGGATAAAAATACTAATCCCATGATTCCGCTAGGTTCTAATGGAATTTGGGAGGTGTTTATCCCTGATGTTGGAGCTGGCACCAAATACAAATTTGCCATTCAAACAAAGGATGGTCGATGGGTAGATCACGCTGATCCCTTGGCGCGCCAAACTGAAACGCCACCACTCACCGCTTCAATTGTTAATGAAAACAACAACCTTTGGGATGACCAAAATTGGATGAATCAACGTGCCATGTATCAACCGTGGCGCTCTCCGGTTTCGGTATATGAAGTACATCTTGGTTCATGGAAACCTGGACTTAATTACATCGAATTGGCACATGACTTAGGTGATTATTTAAAACAGCAAGGTTTTACCCATGTTGAGTTTTTGCCGGTCACCGAACATCCATATTCGCCATCATGGGGATATCAAGTAACTTCCTACTTTGCGCCGACCTCAAGATTTGGCACACCAGATGAGTTCCGATTCTTAATTAATCATCTCCATAATCTTGGTATTGGAATTATTTTGGATTGGGTTCCAGCTCACTTTCCAAAAGATGAATGGGCCTTAGCTAGATTTGATGGAACTGCCCTGTATGAACATGAAGATCCAAGACTTGGCGAGCACCCAGATTGGGGAACTTTAATATTTAATTTTGGGCGAAATGAGGTGCGAAACTTCCTGGTAGCTAGCGCTTTGTATTGGTTAGATGAGTTCCACATTGATGGATTAAGGGTTGATGCGGTTGCCTCGATGCTTTATCTGGATTACTCACGCAAAGAGGGCGAATGGCTGCCTAATGAGTTCGGTGGCCGAGAAAACTTAGCCGCGGTCCGCCTCCTGCAAGAAGCCACCGCAACGGCTTATAAGCAGTTCCCTGGAATCATGATGATTGCTGAAGAATCAACGGCTTGGGGTGGGGTCACTAAACCCACATCTGAAAATGGACTTGGTTTTGGCTTTAAATGGAATATGGGCTGGATGCATGACACTTTGCAGTATTTGGCTCACGAACCAGTGCACCGGGTTTATCACCACAATGAGATCACCTTTTCAATTCTCTACGCCTGGAGTGAGAACTTCTTATTGCCGTTATCGCATGACGAAGTCGTTCACGGCAAAGGTGCGTTAGTCAATAAATTCCCCGGAGATCGTTGGCAAAAGTTAGCCACCTTGCGGGCTCTTTACGGTTTTATGTGGTCACACCCGGGCAAGAAATTGTTATTTATGGGTTGTGAGTTTGCCCAAAATGATGAGTGGAACTCGGAAAAATCTTTGGATTGGCATCTAACGCAATATGGCGAACACAGTGGTGTGCAACTACTGATTTCAGATCTAAATAATCTTTACAAAAACTCTGCTCCACTTTGGCAGAAGGATGTATTCAGTGATGGTTTTCAATGGTTGGTTGGCGATGATGCATCAGGAAATACTCTGGCCTTTGTGCGCTGGGCTGAAACTGGCGAGGCATTAATCAGCGTCACAAATTTTTCTCCGGTTCCACATGAGAACTATCGTCTTCCAATTCCAAAAAATGGAGATTGGAGAGAGATTCTAAATACCGATCAGCAAAAGTATGGTGGCTCTGGTGTAGTTAATGAAGTAATAAATGTTGAAGCGGTTTCACACCGCGGATTTGAGCATTCAGCTACCTTGCGAATCCCACCGCTTGGGACGGTTTGGTTAGCGCTTAAGTAGTTTTATCGTTTTGGTTGGCTGGCAGCAGCCACAAAGAAAGCAACGAAAATCAACATCACACCTGGAATTATCATCGCAATCGGCAAAGTAGTTATGCCTGCGACCACAGAAATAACTCCGCGACCGATAAAGGTCAGAACCTGATTTAGTGCGCCTAATTCAGCTACCGCTACCCCTCCCGGTTTATCCGAGCGAGCGCTGGCATAACCAAAAAATAGCGGCCCGATAAAGGAAATTCCTATACCGCAAAGGAAAAATCCCAAACAAAAGATGGTGAAAGCCAAAGCTAAATTACTTTCCTTAAGCTGCAGGCTCAGCCCGAGGGAGACTAAGAAAATAGTTCCACCCATTACTGCAAATGGTTGAACGATCTCCTTATCGCTGCGCTCGCCTTTAAAGCGGTGATAACCAAGCCGACCCATAATCATGGCGCCCATAAATAGGAAGTATGGAATTACCGCCAGCGACTTATTAACACCGAACTCTTGTCTGGCCAGAATTGTGGCCCAGTCGCCAATCGAGACCTCCAACATTAAAGCGCACAGAAATCCCAGACTAACTACCCAATCGATACTAAAAGAAGAAATCATCTTCTTGAAAGTTACTATCTCATCAGCTTCGGTTACTTCATTGCCTTGCAAAAGAATTGGACGAGAGCGATTTATGGCACGGAGCTTGAGAATATAAACGGTGGCAATCAGCGGATAGATATGCCAATTAAGTGAAACTGAGTTGGAAATCAAAAGGGCGATAAAGGCGGTTGTAACAGCTCCAGCGCTCCACAAACCATGGAGCATCGGAATAATATGCACACCAGTCTCTGATTGCCGATGTAGAGCCTGTGCATTAATCGCTATGTGATACGAAGCCCACGCAAATCCACAGATTATGTTTACGATCAAATAAAGCTCTGCGCTTCTTAATTCAATCAATACTCCAACAGTCGTATAGGTTGCTGTAGCGGCAACGACTAGAACTTTGTAGACACCAAGGCGATGAACAATGTGGCCCATAGTGATGTGTGCCGCCAAAGCTCCAATAGAGCCCGAGCTCATTAAAAATCCAAAATAAGTGGTGGAGACATCTAGGTTGGCTTTGATATCCGGCAACCGGGGTGCGAGGCACATAATGCCCAGGCCGAAAAGGAAGAAAAATGCCTGTAAATCAAGGCGTTCTTGCCTACTCATGGAGGCGGGGTCATGCTTCAAAACAGTGCGCTCGCTAACTCGGTGCGAGCCCGAATTAGATCAGGCTCAGATGGATCGACTAACTGGAATAGCAATAATAAGTGTTCTTTGGCTCTTTTCTTGTCATCGCCATTCGAAGAACGCACCACATCTATTAATCGATCAAAAGCTGACTTTATCTGACCCTGCGCTACTTCAAAATCTGCAGCCAAAATTTGTTTTTCCAGAGAATCAGGTGCCTGATTTGCTTGCAAAATGCTTTCTTGAGGGTCAGCTCCAGAAATACGAATCATCAATTCACATTGAGCCAAACCAATCTTTGCCATAGTTTCATCTGGACGACGATGTAACCAATTGCGATAAGCCATCGCAGCGCCGGCGTAATCTCCAACTTCTAAAGCTGCCAGAGCGGCAGACTCTTCTGGCTCTAAAGGAATCTCTTTCACCTCTGGAACTTCGACAGCCATGCCACGTTCCTTTGCCATCTCAAATAATTTATTAATTACCAGAGCAATTTGCTCTTCTGGATATGGTTGATCGAATAAAGCCAATGGTTGTTCGGCGATAAATGCAATTGCATATGGAATAGAAGGAATTTGAAGTGCTTGGGCAAGTTGGGGCTGAGCATCTGCATCTATGCCACCAAATATCCAACTTTGATTATCTGCCAGAGACATTTTCGCCATAAGATCTCGAAGTTGTATTGAAGCAGGGCTGCGCTGCGAATAAGTTAGAAGCACAACAGGTTTTTCTTTAGACTGTGAAACAAAATCAGTCATAAAGTTCTCAGCCGTAGCCTCGAGAGCGCTATTGGAGTTCGCCTCTACCTTTGGTTTTGTTAGAGAGCTAAGGTCAAAAGCGCGACCAAAGTTGCCGGGCAGAGGTGGCATGCTCATAACGGGATTATCTACCTGAATCCATACGCAGCGGCAAAATGCTGGCGATGTAGTCGGCGGTGGCATGCTCTAGACCTAAATCATGGCCCGCTTTTTCACCTAGATACCAACGATGCTCTAAAACCTCATGAAATAGCTGCGCATCTTCCACTCTTCCCTTGAGTTCTGGAGGCACAGATCCAACTACCTGATAGAAAACCTCATCCAACCAACGTTGAGCCGCTTCATCCCGGTTAGGGGTACGGGAAAGTTCACGGGAACGAAATCTCTCAAATGATGCCAGCAAACGTTTTGCCTGAAACTCTTCAGCATCAAGACCGAGAACCTCTTTTAACTTCAAAGAGTGGTAATTAGGCGCAACTAATTTTGGTGTGAAAGTTAAGGTTGACTGATCTCCAGCTAATTGGATATCAACCTCTTCGACTGCAAATCCAATATCTTGTAGTGAGCGCATAGCGCGCTCCACCGCATGGCGATCATTGGTTGGAAGAATTTGTGGCTCACTAAGAGCTTTCCAAATTTTTCGATATCGAGTTATGACTGACTCGCTGGCTCTAATTGGATCCATAGCTGGAAAAAGAACTCCGGCAATTTTCAAATCTTCTAACTCGGCCGCGACATTGAAACGCGCAATATCTAAATCATGTTCACGCTGTCCATTGCTTAGATGCTTTTGAAACTCTCCAGTTTCAGCATCCACCAAGTAAGCAACAAAGCCATCAGCATCACGTCTAAATAACGTATTTGATAGCGAGCAATCCCCCCACCAAAATCCCAAAAGATGTAATCGCACCAACAGATAAGCCAGAGCATTGGCCATATTTGTGATTTCATGTTGGGTTACATCGCCACTTAACACAACTCGATAAGGCAAAGAGTATGGAAGGAATCTAGTAACAATCGCGCAAGGCAATTCCGCTCCTGATTTATCGTGTCGACCATTTACAATCGCAATTTGCGAGACAGATGGCGCACCACGCAGACCCAATTCTTTGAGCGCTTCGTACTCACGACTGGCAAACTCCTCAACCGTTTCCTTTACTGCGTAAATTTCACTGTCCGGCTCAGGGGTCGAGCGAACTAGGCGCACGATATGTCGTGAAATACCGCGCTGTGCGGCCAGAGATGGGTCTTCCGGCCACTGCTCTAAAGGGACATCCCAGGGCAAATTCGCCAGCGCAGAGATCTCATCCCCCACACCCGTGATGTGTAATTGCGAATTCTTATCTGCCACTGCTGCATTCTTTCAGGGATTACCCCAGGCTTTACACTTGGGACATGGCGGGAATCAAGCGAGTTTTGAGAAAAAGCACACCAAAATCAACTGTTGTTGAAAATTCTGAGGATTTTGGGGTTAAAGGCGCCCCTCTCAACACCGCACATCCTTTCTATTTCGGCTTTCTAGCCGCATCGGGTGCGTTGATAGCAATAACCTTCTTGAGAGCACTGCAGTCCGCTAGCCAAGTCTTTGTCTTAATAATAATTTCGCTATTTCTTGCCATGGGATTAAATCCCACTGTCGAAGCTTTGCAATCTAGAAAATTGAAGCGTGGAACTTCGGTAGCAATTGTTGTTGCCACTGCTTTGTTGGTTATTGCGTTATTTGCGTTAGTGGTTATTCCGCCGGTTTTCAGCCAGGCCAATGATTTGATCGATAGTGCACCTGCATTGCTGGATTCGCTTCGCAACAACGCCACTCTAAATCAATTGAATCAAGAGTACGGATTTATTGATTCGCTAGAAAAGAAGTTTGAAAGCGCGATATCCGATGGTCAGATTCTCACCGGAGCTTTTGGCGGAGTACTGGGAGTTGGACGCACTGTTCTATCAGGCGCATTTTCTTTCCTCACCATAGTGGTTCTTACTCTCTACTTCTTAGCCTCACTTCCTTCAGTAACCAAAATGTTTTATCGCCTAGCACCTGCTTCACGTCGCGAGAGAGTTTCTCGAATCGGCGATGCGATTATTTCTCGTGTTGGCGCCTTCGTCGGAAGCCAAGTATTAATTGCTGCCTTAGCAGCTATTTTCGTCTTTATTTTGGCACTGGTACTAGAGCTCCCCTACGCCGCAGCACTAGGAATGGTAATTTTATTTGTCGCCCTAATTCCTTTGATTGGCCATTTCATTGGAGCCAGCATCGTGACATTAGTTGCGTTGACTGAATCCCCTACTAAAGCATTACTTGCTATTGTGCTTTACACAATTTACGTGCAGATAGAGAACTATGTAATTACGCCTAGAATTATGAAGCGTTCTTTATCTATACCGGGTCTAGTAACAATCGTTGCGGCGCTTTTGGGTACTTCACTTCTGGGATTAGTAGGCGGTTTATTAGCCGTGCCTATTGCTGCTGCTATTTTGTTGATTATGGATGAAGTGGTATTTCCAAAAACCGATAACGCCTAATACTCAATTGGCAATGGAAGTTTGCTGGGGTTTAGTTCTTTAACAATCTCTGACAAAACTCGATGCACGAATGGTTCGCCAACCCAAAGATGTTTAGCATCTTTTACCGCAACCAAATCAATCTGCGGAACAGCAGCAAATCTCAATCGCGCTGCGTCAGGCTTTAAATAATCATCAAACTCTGGAACTAAGGCAACTATTCTTCGGCCATCTTTTGCCCAAAACTCAAGATCTGAATCGTTAGAAAACCTAAGCGGCGGTGAGAGCAAAATTAAACCTGCTACTCGATTATCTGTGGCGTATTTCAAAGCCAGATCTGTACCAAATGACCAACCAACTACCCATAAGCTCTTGACTCCGACAACTTCAAAACAGTAATTAATCGCGGCGATTACATCCTCTTTTTCCGAGATTGCATGACCAAACTCGCCTTCGCTTCTTCCCTGTTCGCTTTGGGTTCCGCGGGTGTTGAATCTGATTACGGTTATATCCGCCATGGCTGGGAGTCGATTGGCGGCTTTCTTAAACACGTGACTATCCATCATTCCGCCGTGGGTTGGGAGCGGATGAAGGCACAGCAATCCGTGAGACAGATCGCCACTCTCTGGTGCGGCCACTTCGCCTATCAGGGTTAATCCATCCGCGGTTTTAAAGGAAATTTTTGAGCGTATTGCGGGCAGAACTGTGCTGGGTCGAATCAATTCCGCCATGGCTGTAAGTTTAGTCATTGACTATGAAAACCTTTGAATCTCTCAATCCCGCCACAGGCGAAGTTGTCGGGGTATTTCCAATTACCTCCGCTAAAGAAGTAAATGAAATCGTCGCGCGGGCAAATAACGCTGCCGAACAATGGTCCAGATTAAGTTTTCGCAAAAGATTAAT
>JBDKIY010000010.1:0-31128 GCA_039796875.1 Actinomycetota bacterium | reverse complement strand
TCTAATTAACGAGACTGGCAGCCCCGAAGGGATTCGAACCCTCGTAGCTGGCTTGAGAAGCCAGAGTCCTAGGCCGCTAGACGACGGGGCCAGATCTCGTTTTCTATTCAGTTTTTGCTGGGGTACCAGGACTCGAACCTAGACAAGCTGAACCAGAATCAGCTGGGCTGCCAATTACCCCATACCCCAAAGCACAACCACTTTTCGCAAAGCTCGAAAAACGGCTGATTGAGCGGCCAAGAATACCTCGAATTTAAGGTACTAACGCACCGCTGCCTTTAGTCGGCTCATCGCACGCTCTTTGCCCAGAAGCTCCATGGATTCAAATAATGGCGGTGAGATATGACTTCCCGTTACGGCGATGCGTACCGGGCCAAATGCCACACGCGGCTTTAATCCCATTTCATCCAGTAAAGCTGCGCGCAACTTTGCCTCAATCTGATCATGCTTCCATTCACCAAGGTCGGCAAGAACTTCTAGCGCTTTCTCAATAACATGTTGTGAAGGCTCTTCAGCTATTTTTTCTGCGGACTCTTCCTCAAATTGAACATGCTCCACAAACAAAAACTTCAACATCGCGGTAACTTCACTCATTCGAGCGATTCGCTCTTGAATGATAGGTAGCGCAGAACGCACAACCTCAATCTCTGCATCACTTCCCTTAATGACGCCACTCTTCAGAAGATATGGCAAAGCCCGAGATAAAAAGTCTTCAATAGAAAGGGCACGAATTTTATCGCCATTAATAGCTTCCAACTTTTTCATATCGAATCTAGCTGGAGAACTATTTACCCGCTCTACGGTAAATAGATCAATCAACTCTTGCATCGTTATGTTTTCGCGGTCATCTCCGGGTGACCATCCCAAAAGCGCCAGATAATTACAGATAGCTTCTGGAAGAAACCCTTGTTCGCGATACCAAGCAATTGAAACCTCGCCATTGCGTTTTGATAACTTGGCGTTGTCCTGGCCCATTACAAATGGCAAATGGGCAAAGAGCGGATAATCCTCAGGTTTTACATTCATTGCCTGATAAACTCGAATTTGTCGCGGTGTGGATGACAGCAGATCCTCTCCACGCAAAACGTGAGTTATCTTCATCAAAACATCATCAACTGCAACCGCCAAGGTATAAAGAGGTGAACCATCGGCGCGCATCAAGACGAAATCCGGTACATATTTGTGCTCAAATACCACGTCGCCGCGAATCAAATCATTAAATCTTGTTTCGCCATCTGGCATCCTCATTCGAATAACCGGCTTTCGACCCTGAGCCTCAAACTCAGCTATTTCCGCAGCGCTCAAGGAGCGACACTTTCCGTCATAGCCCGGTGCTTGATTTAGCTCGCGCTGTTTTTCCCTTCGCGCCTCTAACTCCTCAGTTGAGCAGTAGCAGTTATAGGCATCGCCATTTTTTAAGAAGGTCTGAGCCCACTGCGTGTAAATCTCTAATCTTTGGGATTGCAAATATGGTCCATAGGCGCCGCCAACTTCAGGACCTTCATCCCATTGCAGACCTAGCCAACGTAGTGTTTCGATTGCTCGAGCAATGTATTCATCAGTAACTCGTTCGCGATCGGTGTCTTCAATTCTAAAAATCAATTTGCCACCGGTGTGACGGGCGTATGCCCAATCAAATAAAGCGGTACGGATATTGCCAACATGAAGATCTCCAGTAGGCGAAGGTGCAAAACGTACGCGTACCTCTTTAGTCGAGTTATTTACCACGAGTAGACACCCTATTCATTAGAGAACCAAGACCTTGAATCGCAACTTCCACTTCCCCACCAGGATTCATCGGCCCAATTCCTGAAGGCGTTCCAGTAAGAATCACATCACCCGGCAACAAGGTCATCACCTTGGTTACAAATTCGATTATGAATGGAACATCAAAAACCATATCTGATAAAGGTGCAGATTGCTTCAAAACTCCATCTACATGTGCTGTTACTAATTGGTCTGCTGGCTTGAACTCAGTATCAATCCAAGGGCCAAGAGGGCAAAAGGTGTCAAAACCCTTCGCTCTGCTCCATTGTCCATCCTTCTTTTGTAAATCTCGCGCAGTCACATCATTTGCCAAGGTGTAACCAAAAATCACATCTTGCGCTTTTTCTCTCGGAACCTCTTTACATATTTTAGAAATTACCACCGCTAGTTCAGCTTCATGATCAATTCGCTCGCTCGTTGATGGCCATTGAATAGTTTCATTAGGGCCGATAACCGAAGTGTTTGGCTTTATAAAGATAATCGGTTCCTGTGGAACCTCTCCACCCATCTCAGCTGCGTGATCGGCATAATTTTTTCCTACGCAAACGACTTTGCTCCGTGGAATCACTGGGGTTAAAAGACGCACCTCATCAAGGGAAAAAGTTTCTTCTTCCTTGAAAACCCCGGCATATAAGGGATCGCTGGCGATGGCGCGAATCGTGCTGTCATCCTCCATGACTCCAAAGTGAGGATCGGTCCCAATCTTGGAACCCGCCGGCGGTGCAAATCTGACAATGCGCATTGGGCTACTTTAAACCTCTTCCAACTTTTCCTTTGACTTATCTTCTGACTCAACCTTCTTAGTTTCGTTATCAAGAAGAAATGTTGCGATTCTGTGACGGCGTCCAACCGGTCTTTCAGCTGTTATTTGCCATCCATGCAAATTAACCGTGCTACCTGGAATTGGCACTCGACCCAGGACCTTGGCCATATATCCGCCAACGGTATCTACATCTTCCAGATCTTCTTCACTCAAGTTCAATTCAAGATGATCCGCTAAATCCTCTAGATGTAAGCGAGCCGAAACTCTGGCCTGCTGGTCAGAAATCCATTCGATTTCCTCAACATCATCATCATATTCATCGGCAATTTCGCCAACGATTTCCTCCAAAATGTCCTCAATAGTTATCAAGCCAGCGGTGCCGCCATATTCATCTACGACAATCGCTAAATGAATTTGGTTGCGTTGCATTTCCTTTAAAAGCTCAGAAGCGGTTTTAGTCTCGGGAATGAAGGTAGCTTTTCGAAGATGTTCTTTAACCAATTCAGTTTGCTCTGCCTCGCGATATTCATGGGTGCGACGCGCGAGATCTTTGACATAAGCAATTCCTAAAATGTCATCTAAATTCTCACCAATCACGGGAATGCGAGTAAAGCCAGAGCGCAGAGCAAGTGATAAGCCCTGTCGTAGATTTTTACTTCCTTCAATCCAAACCATTTCAGTGCGGGGAACCATCAATTCACGCACCAATGTGTCACCGAGCTCGAAAACTGAGTGAATCATTTCGTGTTCAGATTCCTCTACAAGTCCCCGCTCATGCGCTTGATCTACTAAATCTCGTAATTCAGCTTCATTTGCAAATGGACCGCTCTTAAAACCTTTGCCTGGAGTTAATGCATTACCAATCGCAATAAGAAGCGAAGTAATTGGACCAAGAACGGTCGACATGACAACGGCGACAACACAGGCAGGAACAATCCATTTCCCAGCATGCTGTTTTCCTAATGTTCGTGGCCCAACGCCGACGACCACATAAGAAAGAACCAACATGATTCCTACCGCGGCCGCCATAGCTGTAATTACCGAACCAAATAGATCAACAAACGCCTCAGCCACAATGACAGTAGCTGTTAATTCGCAGGCTTTTCGCACAAATAAAATTACATTCAAATAACGGGCCGGTTCCTTGATAACCCGTTGTACCCAAGCGGCTGCTCGAGAAGATTTGAGCTCTAGCTCCTCTACAAAGACCCGTGAAATCGAGTTAATTGCGGACTCCGACCCAGCCAGAAAACCTGCAAAGAGCAGAAGGGTCAACACCAGAAGTGTTGTATTTAGGCTCATTGTTGTGATCTCCACTCACTTAGATAGGTGTCTTGCAAACCGAACATGTGCGCTTTTTCCTCTGCTTCCCTGTGATCAAATCCAACAAGATGCAAAACTCCATGAACCGTTAATAATTCGAGCTCTTGTTGCAGCGAATGACCCAACTGTGCGGCTTGGCGCTGTGCAAAATCGGGGCACAAAATAATGTCACCGAGCATCCCCGGTCCAGAATTTGAGGAATTTGGTTTTACCTCATCCATGGGAAAGGAAAGGACATCGGTGGCACCAGGTTCATCCATCCAACGCACATGTAAAGCGCTCATTTCATTTTCATCCACCAAGGAAATACTTAATTCACATTCTTCATGTAACCCAAGTTGAGACATCGCATGTTTGGCAACTGATACAAGTCTTTCCTGATCACACTCTGCGTTGGTGAGATTATCGATCTCTATATTCATATCAACTTAACTTCTTTAGTAAGAAGTTAGTTATCGATCACTCCTTAGAGAACGTGGTCTATTTATGCGCCGGCTGGCGCGATTTCCATCAGATGAAACATCGAATTTTCCGTAAGCGTCGACAATCTCACTTACCAAACGGTGTCTAACCACATCCTCTGAGGTTAAATCCATAAATGAAATATCTGAGATGCCTTCCAAGATATCTCTTACGATGCCTAGTCCGGATTCTTGATGAGAAGGTAGATCAATCTGAGTGACATCCCCTGTGACAACCATTTTGGAGCCAAAACCGAGTCTGGTTAGGAACATCTTCATCTGCTCGGGAGAGGTGTTTTGAGCTTCGTCAAGAATGATGAAGGAATCATTCAATGTGCGACCGCGCATGTATGCCAATGGAGCAACCTCAATCGTTCCGGCGGACATCAACCTAGGAATTGCCTCTGGATCCAACATGTCATGCAAAGCGTCAAATAGCGGCCGCAAATAAGGATCGATTTTTTCATGCAATGTTCCAGGCAGGAAACCCAAACGCTCTCCTGCTTCAACTGCGGGTCTGGTCAAAATGATTCTATTTACCTGCTTTGATTGCAGCGCTTGAACCGCTTTAGCCATCGCCAAATAAGTTTTTCCAGTACCGGCAGGTCCAATACCAAATGTGACTGTGTGTTTATCAATCGCTTCAACATATCTTTTTTGGTTCGCAGTTTTTGGTCTAATAGTTTTTCCGCGATTACTCAAAATGTTTAGAGTTAAAACCTCTGCTGGAGAATCACTCCCACCTTGCACCATTGCAATTGAGCGACGCACCGCATCATCACTTAAAGCTTGGCCGGAGCGAACAACGGTTAAGAAACTCTGTATCAACTTCTTTACCCGCTCAGTGCCTTCGGCGCTGCCTCGAACAATAACTTCATTGCCTCGAACAGTTATGGCAACATCGGAAAAAGCATTTTCCAGGGCGCGGATGTAGGAGTCATTCGGACCAGTTAAAGCGACGCTAGGAATGTCCGCAGGTAGCGTAAGAACAGTTCGATCCATTAGGGCAATCTTAACCCGGAGGCCAGTGCATGGCGCGCCCACCGATTAAGTGAAGATGAGCGTGAAAAACGGTTTGGCCACCATCTTCCCCGGTATTAAAAACGGTTCGATAGCCATTTAGCTCTTTTTGCGAGGCCAGCTGGTTAGCAACCTTAAACATTTCAGTCAAAGTCTCTGATTCTGCCTCTGCAAGTTCAGCGACATTTGTATGGTGTGATTTTGGAATTATCAGAATATGAACCGGAGCTTGAGGATTAATATCATTAAATGCAACTACATTTTTTGATTCAAAAACTTTGTCGGCCGGAATATCACCAGCGACTATTGAGCAAAATAAGCAGTTCATGGGTTATCTCTACCAGATTTTCAATCCAGTTTGAACCGCTGCGAGGGCGGCCACGCCCGCATGTGCAGATCTGAAAACCGAATTTCCCATTACAACTGAAATCGCTCCCGCCTTTTCAAATGCCATCGCCTCTTGCTCGGTTATGCCACCTTCTGGTCCGATGATTATCAGAACAGAGTTAGGCTGTTTTAGCTGCAAAATTTCCGAAAGTTTTTGCGTTGCACCCTCTTCAAATATCAAAGCCAAATCAAACTCCGAGATTAGAGCCGTGATTTGATTCGTGCTATTTGTCGAAACAACATTTGGTACCCAGCTGCGTCGCGACTGCTTGGTTGCTTCTCTGCTCCAAGTAATCCAGCGCTCTAAAGAATCTTCTTTCCAGGTTCCGATAGATCTTGCAGCGGACCAAGGAATAATTTGGTGCACACCAGCCTGCGTTAACAACTCAATTGTTTCTCTAGCCCTATCACCTTTAGTGAGCGCTTGAACTACAACTAATTGAACCAATCCCGCTTCTTCAAGCACCGTGCTTTGAATTTCAACTATGAGGTTTTTCTTGCCCACTGCAACAACTTTTCCAACCGCACGCATGCCCATGCCATTTGATAGAGCTATCTCCTCGCCAACTTTCACTCTTAAGGCAGATATTGCGTGCTTAGCTTCATCACCTGAGATCTCTAATGGACCAGAATTTGGCAGCTCATCGACCAGAAATAAATTCAACATTTATCCCTTAAAAGCATCTCGGAACTTACCGAAAAAGCCACCATCTGCATTTTTCTTCATTTGGCTTGACTGAGCTAAATCGCCTCTGTCATCTGCAAATTGGCGCAAGATCTCCTCTTGACGTTTTGAAAGTTTAGTCGGAATTTCCACCTTAATATGAGCGAACAAATCACCGCGGCCGTTACCTCTCAATTTTGTCATTCCTTTGCCTTTCACTGGAATAACAAAACCACTTTGCGTACCAGGCTTTATTTCAAGCTCTATTGCGCCATCCAAGGTTTCGACATTGACCGCAGTTCCCAGCGCCGCCGCGGTCATGGGAACAGAGACTGAAAGATGTAAGTCATCGCCTTCGCGAACTAGGTAATCATGTTCCTCGACAACAATTTCAACATACAAATCTCCTGCAGGTCCACCTCCGGGACCAACTTCGCCTTGTCCAGAAAGTTGCATGCGATTACCGGTCTCAACACCGGCTGGAATCTTTACATCGATTGTGCGACGTGCACGAACTCTTCCATCACCGGCACATTCACTACAAGCTGAAGGGATAACAGTTCCAAATCCTTGACAGGTACCGCACGGTCTAGATGTCATTACTTGACCAATGAATGAGCGAGTTACCTGCTGAATTTCGCCACGACCTCGGCAAATGTCACAGGTTTTTGGAGCGGTTCCAGCAGCACAACCATCGCCACCACACTTGGTGCAAATTACCGCTGTCTCAACCCCAATTTCTCGCTCTGTTCCAAAACAAGCTTCATGCAAATTAATGGTTGTTCGAATCAATGCATCTTGACCTTGGCGCATTCTGGGACGCGGACCACGTGGTGAACCGCCGCCACCAAAGAATGCATCCATGATGTCACTGAATCCACCGAAGCCTCCACCAAATCCAGCAAAACCATCGCCACCGCGATCATAGGAACTTCGTTTTTCCGGATCGCTCAAGACTTCATAAGCTGCGGTAATTTCTTTGAACTTATCTTGTGCGGCAGGATCGGGATTAACATCCGGATGCATTTCGCGCGCGAGTTTTCGATAAACCTTCTTTATTTCATCTTGCGAAGCATTTCGATCTACTCCCAGGGTTTGATAATGATCGCTCATGATTGTGACTCCGAGAGAAATCTTCCAACGTAACGCGCTACCGCGTTAACCGCTGACATTGAAGATGAATAATCCATGCGGGTTGGTCCGATAATGCCCAGTCCGCCTAGCGGCAATCCCTCTAAACCGTATCCCATGCTGACCAAACTGGTCTTCTTCAAACCTGACTCACTTTGTTCCTCGCCGATGCGTACCCGCATGGTGTCTCCGGCATCACTAAGCAATCTCAACAAGACAACCTGCTCCTCCAGAGCCTCCAAAATTCCATGAATCTCCGAAGAGGATTCAGTTGAAGAGCGAGCTAAATTTGCTGTTCCTGCCAAAACGACTTTTTCTTCCGGCCTCTCTATAGCCATTTCAATTAAGTTAGAAATTATTAACGCGGTAGAGGTTCGCTCATTTCTGCCATATGCGGAGAGAATTCCTTCTAATTGTGATGCAACATCAGACATCGATTTGCCGGTGACCGCAGTGTTAAGTCGAGTCCGTAAATCGTTAAGTAAAGATTCATTTAAATCGTAAGGTAGTTCTAAAACACGTTGTTCTACCCGACCCGTATTTGTTATTAAAACCATCATCAATCTAGAGGCTGTCAATAGAACCAATTCAATATGTTTCACTCTTGATTTGGTGAGCGAGGGATATTGCACCACAGCAACTTGCTTTGTTACCTGCGCCAACAAACGCACCGTTCGCATCACGATGTCATCTAGATCATTGGCACCTTCAAGAAAGGTTTCGATGGCACGGCGCTCTGCTTTTGATAGAGGTTTGACGGTAGCAATCCGATCCACAAATAACCGATAACCCTTGTCAGTGGGAATTCGTCCAGCGCTGGTGTGAGGTTGTGTAATTAGACCTGCTTCCTCCAGAACCGACATCTCATTTCGGATAGTTGCCGCAGACACACCAAGGGCGTGGCGCTGAGAGATTGCCTTTGAACCAACAGGCTCATTTGTTGAGACATACTCCTCAACGATGGCCCGTAAGATTTCTAGTTGCCGAGATTCCATTTAAATTGTCGCGATAGCAATCGTGGTAAGAATAATTAGAAGCATAGCTGGGAAAGCGGTCCGTGCTTTGTTTGCTTTAAAGTGAAAAAAGATCGCTCCAGCCATAATGAACCAAATAAAGACAAAGCCGTACAGTCTTAGATCTGAGTTTTCTAAGGCAAAACCAATAATCAATGAGCTAGCAGCTAAGGTTTCGAAAATTCCCACTAAACGCGCTAGTCCATCTGGAAAGCCCACATCTCTTGTGCCTGACAAACCAGCAGAACTGCCACTCGCCTTTGATAAACCAGAGATGAGAAAAATCAGGGCCAGCAAAAGGGTGAGCACTGTGTGCAAAGTTGTCATAGGACGGGAATTTACTACAACACTAGAGCGCGCACGATTCGATCAGCTATTAATCGGCCCTGTTGGGTAAGGACTAGTTTCTTGGCTGTCCAATCCTCTTGATCTAAGTGACCTGAGTGAATGAAATCTGAAGCAGCCCGTAACTGCGCATCAGACAGCTTGGAATGCGGGATTCCTTCACGTCTTCTAATCTGAAGCATTAAATATTCATCCTGCAGATTCATCGCAGTTAAAGTCTCTTCGCTCTGCACTGGAGATTCTCCAGTGTTTATTTTTTGTTGGTAAGTCAATGGATGTTTTACATTCCACCAACGGCGATTATCAAAATAAGAGTGTGCACCGGGGCCAACTCCCCACCACATCGAACCATCCCAATATGAAATATTGTGTTTGCATTCACCGCCCGGCTTACTCCAATTACTCAATTCGTACCAAGCAAATCCTGCGGCAGTAAAAGCATTATCTGCAAATATGTATTTCTCAGCGGTCTCTTCATCAGAAGGCATTTGGAGTTCGCCCCGTGCGATTTGCGCCGCTAACTTTGTACCTTTTTCTACAATTAAAGCGTAGGCGCTGATGTGATCAATCGGTAATTCCAAGGCGGTTTCTACTGAATGCTGCCAATCATTCATGCTTTCGCCAGGCGAGCCATAAATCAAATCCACACTTACATGATCAAAGCCAGCCTTAACCGCGTTTTGAACTGCGTTAGCTACGTTATCTGGATTGTGAGTCCGATCCAGCGTTTTCAATACATTTATGGCTGCAGATTGCATTCCCATTGAGATTCTATTTGCGCCTGCGTTACGCATCTTTTCTAAGAAATCTAAGGTGACTGAATCGGGATTAACCTCAATAGTAATTTCAGCATCTGATAAAAGTTCAAAATTCGACTTAATCTCCTGAATAACTCGAGCCAACTCCTCGGCCGGCATCAGCGATGGCGTTCCTCCGCCAAAGAAAATGCTGGGTATTGCAGCCTCGCCAACTGTTTTTTTAGCTAGTGCAATTTCTTGCACAGCCGCCGAAATATAGTTTTTAGAGACAGAGTTCAGATCTGGACCTTGGAGTTCTGCAGGGGTGTAGGTATTGAAGTCACAATACCCACAGCGTTTTACGCAATACGGAATATGGACGTAAAACGAGAGCCTGCGGCTCACCTTACTTCTTTGCCTTTCCACTTTCGGCATCAGCATTTGTTGATAGCGCTGCGATAAAGGCTTCTTGAGGAACCTCTACTCGCCCAACCATCTTCATGCGCTTCTTTCCTTCTTTTTGCTTTTCGAGAAGTTTGCGCTTTCGGGTGATATCGCCACCGTAACACTTTGCCAAAACATCTTTTCTGATGGCCCGTATATTTTCACGGGCAATTATCTTGGCGCCAATAGCTGCCTGAATAGGAACTTCGAATTGTTGCCTTGGAATAAGTTCCCGTAATTTCGTGGTCATCATTACACCATATGCATAAGCTTTTTCGCGGTGCACAATAGAGCTAAACGCATCGACGGTTTCGCCTTGCAAAAGAATATCTACCTTTACCAAGTCACCTTCAGCCTCGCCAATGGGTTCGTAATCCAGAGATGCATAACCTTTAGTGCGAGATTTCAATTGGTCAAAGAAATCAAAAACAATTTCCGCAAGTGGCAATGTGTATCTGATCTCGACGCGATCCTCGGATAAATAATCCATGCCATTAAGGGTTCCGCGACGTTGCTGGCAAAGCTCCATAATCGTTCCGATGAAATCAGTTGGTGAAAGTATCGTGGCTCGAACGATAGGTTCCTTTACGGTTGCCACTTTACCATTGGGATATTCGCTTGGGTTTGTAACCACAATTTCCTGCCCAACTTCGGTAGTCACGCTATAAACCACGTTAGGCGCAGTAGAAATCAAAGTTAGATTGAACTCTCGCTCTAGTCGCTCTCGAACAATCTCCATGTGAAGCAGGCCGAGGAAACCGCAACGGAATCCAAAACCTAAAGCAGCCGAAGTCTCTGGTTCATAAACCAATGCTGCATCATTTAATTGCAACTTATCCAAGGCATCACGCAACATCGGATACTCATCACCATCGATTGGATAAAGTCCAGAGAAAACCATTGGTTTAGGATCTTTATAGCCTGATAATGCGTCTGTAGCAGGTTTGTGAAAAGTAGTAACGGTGTCACCTACACGTGAAAGGCGCACATCTTTTACGCCAGTAATTAAATAACCTACTTCGCCAACACCTAGACCTTTACTGGAAACCGGCTCCGGAGAGATAACTCCGATATCAAGTAACTCATGTTTGACTCCAGTAGAGAACATTTGAATTTGTTCGCGAGGAGAAAGATTTCCATCTACAACGCGAACATATGTAACAACGCCGCGATATGTGTCATAAACTGAATCAAAAATCAGCGCGCGGGCTGGACCTTCAGGTTTGCCTTTGGGGGCTGGAATTTGGGCCACGATTTGATCAAGTAATTCTTCGACACCAGCACCAGTCTTGCCCGATACTTTTAGGCAATCCTCAGGTTTGCAGCCAACTAACTTGGATAATTCCAAAGCAAACTTTTCGGGTTGTGCCGCAGGTAAATCAATCTTGTTCAGCACCGGAATGATTGTTAAATCATTTTCCATAGCCAAATATAGGTTTGCCAAAGTTTGGGCTTCGATACCTTGCGCGCAATCAACCAACAAGATCGCACCTTCACAAGCGGCCAAAGATCGGGAAACTTCATAGGTGAAGTCCACGTGACCTGGAGTGTCGATCATATTGAGGATGTAATCCTTGCCATCAATTCCAGAGCGCCAAGGCAAACGCACCGCCTGGCTTTTAATTGTGATGCCGCGTTCTCTCTCGATATCCATGCGATCGAGATACTGGGCTCTCATATTGCGTGCTTCAACAACCTCGGTTATTCCAAGCATGCGATCGGCAAGTGTTGATTTGCCATGATCAATGTGTGCGATGATGCAGAAATTTCGAATCTGTTCTGGATTAGTGGCAGCAGGTTGCGGCGCTTTGTTTAAAGGAATTGCAGGCATTAGCGCTCGCCTACTAAATTATTTTTGGCGGGGTGATTAACGAACGCCAGCTTTGTGTGCTGACTTTGCCAATGCTGACTTTTTGTTAGCAGCCTGGTTGGCATGAATAACACCCTTGGAAACCGCTACATCGAGCTCACGTGTTGCAGCGCTCAACTCTGTAGCAATGGCCTTTGAATCTCCTAAAGCAACTGCGTCACGGAAGCGTCGGATCGCGGTCTTGAAAGATGAGCGAACTGACTTATTGCGCAGACGCGCTTTTTCATTGGTCTTGATTCGCTTAATCTGAGACTTGATATTTGCCACGAACGTACAGCCTTCCAGTTGTTAAATCGCTTTTCGATTAGCTCTAATGAGCGCCGAAGGGTATCAGCCTCCCCGAGTTGAGCTCAAACTGAGGCTTAGGGCTCCCAACCTAACGGCCAGATTTAGCCACGTTTCCCGCGATAGCCACGATGGTGCGCTCTAGGGCATAAAGCGGATCT
Source organism: Actinomycetota bacterium (assembly GCA_039796875.1). GTDB lineage: Bacteria > Actinomycetota > Actinomycetes > Nanopelagicales > Nanopelagicaceae > MAG-120802. The sequence goes on along the minus strand of JBDKIY010000010.1, from coordinate 18,757 downwards.
GCCTCGGCCCCTTTAATGGCCACATCAGCTTTTGAAAGCTCCTGAGCCGAAAAGGAGATCAACGCCGGTGTCCATTTGGATAGCTGTCTGCGGGCCTTATCAATCTGCCATGGCGCCAGCCCCAATGAACCAGCCAGTGAAAATGCATTGGCATTTCTTGGCGCACCTGAAACCTTAGCTAAAGTTCTAATTGAAGAGGTTAGCGCCGAAACAATCATTACCGGATCTGTCCCGGTATCTAGAGCGTTACGCAATGCAATCAGAGCAGCTCCTGGATCACCGGACAAAGTTGCATCGGCTACATCAAAGCCAGTAGCTTCAATTCTTCCTTGATAGTACTTACCAATATCTTCCTCATCGATAACCGCTTTACCAGCATTTGTATCAAAAGCTATTTGACTGCAAGCTGCAGCAAGTTCTCGGGTATCACTTCCGGTTGCATCCACCAACGCAGTAACCGCGCCGGATGAAATCTTACGACCGTGGCGGGCAAACTCCTCGCGCACAAAACTCTCTTTATCTGCAGCCTTCTTCATCGGTTCGCAGGTGATGATTTCTGGCTTTAACTTCTTAATTTTTTCTAGCAAAGCTTTGCCTTTAACGCCACCCTTATGAACAAAGATTAGGTGAAGGTTTGGCTCCAAATGAGCAAATTGGTTTTCAATTTCTTCTTGTACTTCAGAGACAACATCCTGCAAGTCTCGAACTACCACGACTCGTTTATCGGCAAATAGCGATGGAGCTACGGTTTCAGAATAGCGGCCAGAATCTAATTGAGCTCCATCTAAAACGGTCTTTTCATAATCGCCGCGCAAGCTCAAGCTTTCCTGCAATGCTCGATCTGCAATAACGGATTCGCCGCCATGTATCAAAACTATTTGATTCAGGTTTTTTTCACTTACAGCCATTGAATCCGCCACCACTCCTTCCGCATACTCCGTGTGGTGAATATATAACGCTTTTTCGCTTCATCAAATCTCCACGCCACCGATACTGGACCATCTAAGTCGGTTCTCTTAACCGTCACGCCATTTAATAGATATTGCCCGATAACTCCTAGATCTGGGTGACCATATGAATTTCCGATGCCTACGCTAATCAGCGCGATTTCTGGCATTGTCACATTCATAAAGGCGCCGTCCTGAAAACGCGAGCCATGATGAGGCATCTTAAGAATGTTAATTGGCGAGAGGTTTGCATCGCGAACTATTTGTGATTGAGCTTCGGGCTCTATATCACCAGTAATAAGGATGGATACCTGGGATGCAGTTTCATGATTCGAATTAACCTGGACAACCAAGCTGGAGTTATTCTCTTTAGATCCATCTCCCGGTAAATTATTAAATTCAGAGATGAAATTTCTTTTTGGCCAAAGTATTTTGAGATCAAAATCGCCCAATTGTGCTTCATCACCTTTTGTAACAACTCTTTGCAATTTCTGAAACTCAAGATCAAGCACAACATTTTCATTAGTCCAAATTTCACCAACGCTTCTACCCCTAACGGCACCTAAGAATCCAAAGGTGTGATCTGCATGATTATGCGATAGCACCACTAAAGGAAGCTGAGAAATCTTCAACACTTTTAAGCAGCGATCTATCGAAGTTGGATCTGGCCCTACATCAAAAAGCGCTGCCGCGCCTCTACCCAGATTCAATACCAAAGCATCGCCCTGACCGACATCACATTGCACTATTTTCCAATCATCGCCCGGGAAGCCAGCTCGATTAGAAAAATTAACCAGGACAAAAATCAAGATTGAAACGACAAACACATTCTTTGTTTTGCGCTGCAAGAACCAAGAAGTTGACAGAATAACAATTATGAATATTGGATTTAACTTCCAGCTCGGCGTTAGATTTGATATTTCAGAAATCCTCACTACCCAGCGGGCTAGAAACTCGGCAATAAGTAGCAGGACATTTGAGAAATGCGAAAACGGCAAGAGAATTACTGCCAGAAATCCAGAGATTGTTATTGGCGCGATAATGGGGGAAACCAAAATATTGAAGAGAATACTTAAAACCGAAATCTCCCCGGACAAAAACATGATGTACGGGGTACATAGAACAGTGGCTGAAATAGAGACCGCCACGACCTCCGCTAAAGCTGATGGCATAAAGCGTTGCAATCTCTCAGTTATTCCCGGTGCCAGGAAGATCAATCCCCCGGTGGCTAAAACCGATAAAACAAATCCGGGATCATGTGATTGAAAGGGATCGAGCAAAAGAAGCAATGTGATGGCGGTGGCTAGTGCCGGCGCCGCACTGCGCCGATTTCCGCTGGTACGCGCAATCAATATAACGGCCGCCATCACCCCCGCTCTTAGAACTGATGGTGACGGCCTAACCAGCAAAAGAAACAAAATCAAAAAGATGGCGGTAGCCGATATTTGTATTGCTAATCTTTTTGAGAAATATCGCATGACCCAAAGCACCAATGCGCTAACAATTGCAAAGTTCGCACCACTCACCGCGGTCAGATGAGAAAGTCCCGAACGCCTCATCTGACGGGAAAACTCCTCGCTTTGAAGGGAGGTATCACCCAAAATCATCCCTGGAATTAAAGTTGCCGCAGTTGAGTTCAATTCTTGAGCTGATCTACGAAAGCTCTGTCTAATCTCAGCTAGTTTTATTGATAAGAGTCCTGCGTTATCAATTACCTGAATTGACTCACCGGTTATTAAAGTGGCCGCTACTCGTTTTTCCTTCGTTACCAGCAAATTTCCAACCAGTACGACTTTATCGCCCGGTATTACTTTTTGATCTTTACTTGAAAGCACTCTTACCGGCAAACGTAATTTCATAACGGAGTTTTTGAATTCCACTTTATGAACGCGAACCAGAAATGAAAGTTGTGGCGTGCGCAGAATCGAGCCATTTACTTTATGGCTGGTGGCCTTTGCATCTGTTGTGACAGTTGCCCAAAGCTTTACATCGGCACGTTGCATGGCCAACTTAGCCAGCTCGCTATGTTGCAAAGTGGCAAAGTGGAGTGAGTAGATCATGCTGCCAACCAGTAATGCCCCACAAAGTGTTACAAAAGCTGGCTTAGTGCGCTGTGCTAGCAAAAGAATTGCCAGCAGAACTCCATTGATTCGCCAATCAAATTGCCCCGCAATTAGGGCACCCAGCCAAATTGCTACCCCAAATAGTAGGAAGCGTAAATCAGCGCGTGATGCTGCTAAATCGTCAATCTGGCGCGAATTCGGCTTAATGTCTTTTCGCCAATTCCAGAAACCTTCAAAAGATCTTCAACTGCCATAAATGGTCCGTTTTGGTTTCGATAAGTGATTATTCGGCCGGCAATCACAGGTCCTATACCGGCTAAAGAATCGAACTCCGTCTTAGTGCCTCGATTTATATTTATTACGCCAGTAAATACTTTCTTCCCAGCCTTGCTGGTACTGGAGTTAGTTTTAGGAACGTATCCAACATAAACCTGTTCCCCATCAACTAAAACTCGGGCCAGATTGATATCCCCCAGATCTACACCTTTTTTCGCTCCTCCTGCAGCTTTGATCGCATCTGAAACCCGCGAACCTTGCAGCAATGGATATACATCTGGTCTTTTTACCTTACCAGCTACATGAACCAGAATATTTTTCGCCACTGGAGAGATTGAAAGAACTGGCTTGGGTGATTCCTGTGCGATCGCACTGCCTTTTGTAGTAGCGAAAAGAAAAAAGGCAAAGCCAAGACCTAATAATGAGATAAAGAGTAAAGCTTTACGTTGTTGCTCTGTATATTCTGAAAGTGCATCTTTTATAGAGGTTAAGTTCATGGCGCGATAAAAGCAGTGCTAGAACATCATTAAATCAAGTTCTACCATGAAGTGTAGAAGTTACTACTGTGGAAAAGTACTACAAAACTATATTTACGAACTTCGGAGCTTTGGTAATGATCTTCTTAGGTTCAGCCCCCGCTAATTCAGAGATGACACCCGCATCGGTTAATGCCATTTTCTCTAATTCAGCATCAGAGATATCTGGATGAACCTCTACTCGAGTTTTGATTTTGCCGTTGATTTGAAAGATTGCGGTAACTGAATCTTCAGTAAGTAGCGCTGGATCTACGGTCGGCCAACCAGCCAAAGCCACTGAGGGTTTGTGTCCTAGCTTTTCCCACATTTCTTCTGCGGTGTAGGGAGCAATCAACGAGAGAGCAATCGCCACTATTTCAGCGGCTTCACGGACCGCAGGATCTGCTGCTCCGCATCCAGAATCGATGGCTTTTCGGGTGGCATTCACTAGCTCCATCACGCGGGCCACAGCCACATTAAATCTGAATGATTCAACAGCGAAGGAAATGTCATTCAAACTCTTATGGGCAATCTTGCGCAGCGCCAGATCTCCCTTTGAAAAATCAACACCAGCAGCGCTAGTTACATCCCCGGCCAATCGCCAGGCGCGGTTCAAAAACTTTGCCGATCCTGCCGGTGAAACATCGGCCCAATCAACATCATCCTCAGGAGGTCCAGCAAAGACCATAGTTAAGCGGATTGCATCAACACCATGTTTTTCCAATTCATCGGATAGACGAACAAGATTTCCACGGCTCTTGCTCATGGCCGACCCATCCATGATGACCATGCCTTGATTCAACAATCTTGTAAATGGTTCTGTGAAATTCAAATAACCCATATCAAACAAAGCTTTAGTAAAAAAGCGAGAGTAAAGCAGATGCAAAATTGCGTGTGTCACTCCGCCAACATATTGATCAACGGGTAACCATTTTTCAACTTCTTCTTTGATAAATGGTTTGTCATGTGAATTCACACTGGTGTAGCGCAGGAAATACCAAGATGAGTCAACAAAAGTATCCATAGTGTCTGTGTCGCGACGTGCTGGCGCACTGCACTTCGGACATGGCACGTTTACCCAATCGGTTGCTGTGGCAAGCGGTGAAGTTCCCTTTGGTTTTAAATCTAAGGTTGAGGAGCTAGGAAGCTGAACTGGAAGTTGATCATCAGGAACAGCAACCTCGCCACACTTTTCACAATGAATAATGGGAATTGGCGTGCCCCAATAACGTTGCCGAGAAATTAGCCAATCGCGTAAACGATAATTATTAGAAGCTTTTGCCAACGACTTAGACTCTAATTCATTAATAATTTGATTGATAGCTGCTTTAGAACTCATTCCATTCAGTGAACCTGAGTTGGTTAAAACCCCATCCCCAGATGTTGCAATTCCACTTACCGCTGGATCTTCTTCATCGGTTTGCACGACTACTCGGACCGGAAGATTCATAGCGCGAGCGAAATCTAAATCTCTCTGATCATGCGCAGGAACGGCCATAATCGCACCAGTTCCGTAATCTGCAAGCACGTAATCGCTGGCCCAAATGGGAAGCTTTTCGCCGTTAACAGGATTTATCGCATAACGGCCGAGAAATACACCGGTCTTTGGTCGATCGGTTGCGAGACGATCGATGTCACTTGCCGCTTTAACGGAATCAAAGTACTTGTTGAACTCCCCCTCAACTTCAGTGGACTTAACAAGTTCTCTGGCTAAATCACTATCGACCGCAACCACCATAAAGGTTGCTCCATAAAGCGTGTCAGGGCGAGTTGTATATATAACAACCGGTTCAGCGCGGCCTTCAATTTCAAAGCTGACTTCAGCGCCGGTAGATTTTCCAATCCAGTTGCGCTGCATAGTAAGGACTTTGTCTGGCCATTTTCCTTCTAGCTGTTCCATGTCAGCAAGTAAGCGCTCTGCATAATCAGTAATCTTGAAGTACCACTGATTTAATTTCTTTTTTGTTACGGCGTTATCACATCTTTCACAGAGTCCCGCCACTACCTGTTCATTTGCTAACACAGTCTGACAAGATGGACACCAATTAACCGCTGAATCTTTGCGATATGCCAAACCCTTTTCAAACATCTTGGTGAAAATCCATTGATTCCATTTGTAGTACTCAGGATCACAGGTATAGAGAACTCGATCCCAATCAAATGAACATGCATAACGTCGCATAGAAGCTTTTTGGGTATTTATGTTTTCATAGGTCCAAATGCTTGGATCTTCATTGCGCTTAATAGCGGCGTTCTCAGCGGGTAATCCAAAAGCATCCCATCCGATTGGATGCATAACGTTGAAACCTTTTTGAACCCAATAGCGGGCGATTACATCTCCAAGTGCATACGCCTCAGCGTGACCCATGTGCAGATCGCCAGAGGGATACGGAAACATATCCAGAACGTATTTTTTCGGACGAGGATCATCTGCTTTTCCGGAGCGGAATGGGGCGATTTGGTCCCAGATGGGGAGCCACTTTTCTTGAACGTGATTAACGTCGTACGCCTCATGCATGAGCGTAGGTTACCGCCAATAAACGCCAGTTAATTCCTCGCTGACGCTCCACAGATTTCGAGCCAATCTTTGATCATATGCAATGGCACGTGCTCTGGTGGCCTTTGGATTTCCTCTCATTTCAAATAATCCATCAGGGCCGATATACGAGGCCCCATACAAATTTGGAAATGTTGCAGCACATAAGGTTGGTAGTGCGCCTTTTGCCGCTGATTGAGCTATCACCGTATTCATGAATGCGGTGGCACGTTCTTCTCTAAGGCTTCCACGCATCTTTGGTCCCACACTTTGCAAATTGGTATTTGAATATCCTGGATGTGCCGCAAATGTATGAAAGCCAAATCCCTTATCCGCGGCGATTCTCTCTAATTCAAATGTGAAAAGTAGATTGGCAAGTTTGCTGGCACCATACGCTCCCCATGGTTGATATTTATTTTTCCCAAAACAAATATCTTTGATGGTTTCAATCGAACCATCACCGAAAGAACCGGTGCGATGGGCTTGACTAGAAACTGTGACAACTCTCGACAAAATTTGGCTTGATAAAAGTCCAGCGAAGGCGAAATGGCCAAGATGATTGGTTCCCATTTGCAATTCAAAATCATCTGCGGTTTTCGTAAAGGGAACCGCCATAACACCTGCGTTCAAAATCAAAACATCAATTGGCTCTTGGATTTCTCGTGCCGCTTTTCGCACGCTATTTAAATCCGCCAAATCCATTGCGACAATTTTGACTCTCTCGCTGGAAAGCTCCTTCTGAGTGGACTCTGCTTTCGCAGCATTTCGCGCAGTGATTGTCACATTGGCACCTGCGCGCACTAGCTCGCGAGCCGCCTCTTTTCCAATTCCACTTGTGCCACCGGTAATTACAAAATGCTTACCGGAAAGATTAGGAAGATCTGAAGCCGCCCAGCCGCTTGGTATTAGTTGTAAAGGCAGGCGTTTACTGGATTCCACGTGATTGTTTTCCGCCATGTTATTAAATCTTTCCTATGCATTATTAAAATCGGGTGGAGCTAAGGGGACTTGAACCCCTGACCCCCTGCATGCCATGCAGGTGCGCTACCAGCTGCGCTATAGCCCCGAAACTTCTTTGCGGCGCAGACCTTACCCGAACTAAGCCCCGCTTTCCTCTCCATAAATCGGCTCAGGGATAGATCCGGCATTGTGTTCTACCAATACCCAACCATCGCGGTGATGCCCATTTTCTAAAATCGACCAAGATGCATTTGAAAGTCCGCCCAGCGCCGACCACTGATTCATGGGCATGCCCAACATTTTTCCTAAAATGCAACGTGCGGTGCCTCCATGGGTAACAACAATTAATGTCGATAGTTCTGGGGTCAACGCTCGCACAATTGCATTTACGGCGCGCTCGGCTATTTCACTTCTTCGCTCCCCTGTTTCACCAGCTGGCGCATCATCGCCATCCAGCCAAGTTACAAATCTTTCATAATCTGCTGCGCGATTTTCAGCTCCGGTTTTTCCTTCCCATTTGCCACCATTTGTTTCACGCAATCCAGCATCGATGTGTATATCCAAATTAGACAATTTAGCTAATGCAGAAGCGGTTTGTTGAGCGCGAATTAAATCGCTGGAAATAATCTTTTCTGGTTGTAATGCCATGAGCAGCGGTGCAGCGCGTTCGGCCTGCGCAACTCCGACATCATTTAATGGGATATCGGAATGACCTTGAAATCGATTTTCGATATTCCAATTGGTTTGACCATGTCTCCATAGGACTATCCGTTGTGATGATTTAGCCACAGCAAATTACTCTTTTTTACTCTTGTTGAACTCTGCAGCCTTGGCAACCGCATCCAATGACAAGGTGGGGCAATCATTCCAAAGTCGATCCAGCATGTAGTACTGGCGAACCTCTTCAGTTTGTACATGAACCACTAAATCTTCATAATCCAGCAAAATCCAATGTTCGGAACTCTCTCGACGCACCGGCTTTTCTCCAGATGATGCGAGTTGTCTCTCAATTTCATCAGCGATGGCATCTATTTGTCGTTCATTCTGACCGCTAACTAGGAGGAAAACTTCGCTAAGAACCATTTGGCCCGAAAGATCGATTGCAACCAGGTCTGTGCCTAGCTTTTCGATGGCCGCATGAGCAGCTTTCTGGGTTAGCTCTACCGTTGATTTACGCGGCGCCATATAGTCCTTTACTCTGAATGAAGCGCGCGACAGTATCAGGAATCAGCCCTGAAACATCATCGTGATTCGCCAACGCAGTACGTACCTGGGTTGCAGATATGTCCAATGCATCAATTTCTATCTCCGTGAAATTAACAAAGCTCGGGATGTTTGAAGCGTCAGTCTTCGCGTTGGGTCTGTTTATTACTAAGAAATCTACTTCCTGCGCTAAGTGCTCAATTTCGTGCCAGGTAGAAATATTGTTAAGTGCATCGCTACCAATAATCCAGGTATACCGGTTTGCGCCATTTGTATTTTTTAGCTCCAGAACAGTTTCGAGAGCGAAACTCGGAGTGTCGCGATTAATTTCAATTTCACTTATTTGAATCGGTAATTCATTTAAAGCTAACCGAGTCATCTCAAGTCGATCCTGAGCAGAAACCCGAGGCTGCTTTTGCCACGGATTCCCTGCTGGAACAACGACTACTTCATCAAAAAGTTTGGTTGCCAAAAGTTTTTTAAGTAAATGAACATGCCCTAAATGAATGGGATCAAAAGTCCCACCAAAAATCCCAAACCTCTTAATCGCGGTCAAGGCGCAAGACTAAGTACAGCATGAGCATCAAAACGCCAAAAGCAAATAGGCCGAAGAAGACCGGTGATGCAGGCAAATCGCGGCCCTTTTCACTTACTTCACTGAAAATTACCTGATCGAATTTAGATTGAGTTCTAAGTGCTAAAAAGGATTTGAACATGGCCCCATCTTAACTCTTAGGCTGGACCATTTTCTAATAGCGCGATAAAGCCCGCCTCATCAAGAATTGGTACTCCAAGCTCCTCCGCTTTGGCCGCCTTGGAACCAGGAGAATCACCCACAACAACATAATCTGTTTTTTTGGAAACCGAAGATGCAGCTTTGCCACCCCGCTCGGTGATTGCTTCTGTAACGCCATCTCGAGTGAAGCTCTCCAAAGAACCAGTAACCACAACTGTTAATCCAGTAAGGGTCTGCGGTTTGTCTGACTTGGAAACACCGGCCATAGCAACACCGGCCGCACTCCACTTTTCCACGATGACTTGATGCCACTCTTCGCTAAACCATTCTTTGATGCTTTCAGCGATAACACCGCCCACTCCGTCAACCTGGGCTAATTCATCGATTGACGCTTTCGAAATAGCATCTATCGAACCGAAGTTATTTGCTAAAGCTTGAGCCGCTGTCGGTCCAACATGTCTAATTGATAATGCAACTAGCACACGCCAAATGGGTCTGGTCTTGGCATCCTCCAGCGCCTTCAACAATTTGTCGGCATTTGCGGCAAGTGATCCATCTTTCTTCCTAAAAAAATCACTTTTAATTAAATCCGCTGACGTTAAGTTAAACAGGTCAGACTCGTCAGTAATTAAGTCCTCGGCAAGTAGTGCGTTAGCGGCTTCATACCCCAAAACATCGATATCAAGAGCAGCACGTGAACCAATGTAATAAATTCGCTCTCGCAATTGAGCGGGGCAACTACGTGCATTTGGACAACGTATGTCCACGTCACCTTCAGACATGGCTCGCAATTTGCTGCCACATTCAGGGCATTTACTAGGCATAACAAAAGCACGTTCGCTTCCAGTGCGTTTTTCAATTACTGGAGCAAGAATTTCTGGAATTACATCGCCTGCTTTGCGCAAGATAACTGTGTCACCAATTAATACGCCTTTTCGCTGCACCTCTTCAATATTATGCAGAGTCGCGTTTGTTACCGTTGATCCGGCAACTCGAACTGGCTCCATGAAACCAAAAGGTGTAACTCGACCAGTTCTTCCGACACTAACCCGAATGTCAATTAACTTCGTGGTCACCTCTTCCGGCGGATACTTATAAGCAATCGCCCATTTAGGGGCACGAGAGGTCGTGCCTAATAGTTTTTGCTGATCGCGTTCGTTGACTTTGATTACGACACCATCGATTTCATGTTCAATGGAGTGACGATTCTCTAGGTAATGATCGATGAACTCTTTAACTTGTGCCTTGTTTTTAGCTACTTTGTAACGCTTGCTGGTCGGCAAGCCCCAACTCTTCATAGTTTCATAAGCTGCACTTTGGGTATCGAAACTAACGCCAGCAACGGCTCCCACGCCATGAACCACCATGTCTAGCGGCCGTGCTGCGGTTACCTTAGGGTCTTTTTGCCGTAATGATCCGGCAGCAGCGTTACGAGGATTGGCAAAGATGTTCTTACCGGCCTCCTCTAAAGATTCATTTAACTCGGTGAATTTTGCAATCGGAAAGAAAACCTCTCCCCTAATCTCAACAAATTCCGGAATGTTGCTGCCCTTTAATTGCTGGGGAACCGAGCTAATAGTTTTTACATTGATAGTTACATCTTCACCGGTAGTGCCATTTCCCCTCGTTAAAGCACGCACCAGTCTTCCCTTTTCATAAAGCAAGTTGATGGCTAGGCCATCTACCTTTACCTCGCAAAGCCAGGAATTCTTTTGTACCTCTTTGCCTACTCTTTCAAACCACGCCTCCAGTTCCTCGGCGCTAAAGACATTGTCCAAGCTCATCATTTTTTCTTTATGATCAAACTGATCAAAATGGGTAGCGAATCCACCTCCGACATCAAGGGTTGGAGAGTGAGGATCTGTTAATTCTGGATTTGCGGTTTCGAGTTTTTCTAACTTCTTCCATAATTGATCAAACTCAGCATCTGAAATAATTGGCTTATCCAAAACATAATAGCGGTATTGATGATCTCTAATTTGTTCTGCCAATTCAGACATCTCACGACGAACCTGATTGGAGTTCATAATCAACGAGTTCCTGTAATAGTTGCAGAGCCCACAACTCGTTCATCATCATAAATAACCATCGCTTGTCCTGGCGCCAACCCATAAATTGGTTCATCAACACTGGCCACTAAAGTTTCATTTGCTCCTTCAATAACCCGCCGGTAACTACAAGCATGTGGAGTTCCATGTGCTCTTACCTGCACAAAACCTCTACTGGGCAGTGATTCTGTAGCCTCTGGAGTTGGACCGCACCAAATCGGTTTTTCGCCAAAAATCTCATTAATTGCCAAAGCATCGCGGTTCCCAACCACCACGGTGTTAGTAACCGGTTCTATTTTTAAAACATACCTTGGTTCTCCGCCTTTGGCCGGAACAGTTAAGCCCAGTCCTTTGCGTTGTCCAATTGTGTATGTGTAAGCACCGTTGTGTTCGCCGAGTTTGTTTCCTGCTTCATCAACAATGGGTCCTACTTCACTACCCAATCTTTCTCTTAACCAACCAGCATTATCTCCGGAAGGAACAAAGCAGATGTCATGGCTATCTGGTTTTAGCGCCACCGATAACCCTCGCGCTTTTGCCTCCAGTCGCACATTTTCTTTCGCGGTGTCGCCCAAAGGAAAGAATGCCCCTTGCAACTGCTCGCGATTCAAAACCGCTAAAACGTATGACTGATCTTTTGCCGGATCTATTGCTCTAAAAAGCAATCTTCCTTGATCGGTATCTTTTGTTTGCGCATAGTGCCCTGTAACAACTCCATCAAATCCCATCGCTTTTGCACGCTGTAGGACAGCTGCAAACTTAATTTTTTCATTACAGCGCAAACAAGGATTTGGTGTATTTCCGGCAGCGTATTCGGATAAGAAATTTTCTACTACACCATCATGAAACTCATCTGACATATCCCAAATATAAAAAGGAATTCCAATTACATCTGCCGCACGACGAGCATCATGAGAATCTTCAATTGTGCAGCAGCCTCGAGCACCAGAGCGATACTTTTTTGGGTTTTTTGAAAGTGCAAGGTGAACGCCAATTACATCATGCCCTGCTTCTTTGGCTCGAGCAGCAGCTACTGCTGAGTCAACTCCCCCGCTCATAGCTGCAATTAACTTCATGTTTTTCACTCTTTACTTAGACACCGAATAAGCGGCACGAGCTCTTTCGATAACTCGCTTTATACAGGTGCGAAGATATTCGATATCTGCCTCTGAATTAGCCGTGCCCAAGGAGAAACGCAGAGAGGCTCTGGCTTCTTTTTCAGATCTACCCATCGCTAACAGGACGTGGCTGGCCTCTTGTACGCCGGCGCTGCAGGCTGAGCCGGTCGAACAGGCTATTCCTTCTGCGTCAAATAAAACCAAAAGTGCATCGCTTTCAGTGTTAGGAAATGCGATATTAGCAATTCCAGGAAGTACTGCACCCTCCAATACTCCATTTAATTCGGCATCCGGAATTTGCTCTTGAATCGCCGCAATTAATCGCTCTCGAAGCGCACCTACTTTTTGTGCATTGGAATTCATATCACGGATTGCAGATTGCGCCGCCGCTACAAAAGAAACTATTCCTGCCGCGTTTAATGTTCCGCTTCTTATGTCACGCTCTTGACCGCCACCATGCAATATTGGTGTTATATCAACTCCCTTTTTGAGAATTAGCGCGCCAACACCTACCGGACCGCCAAGTTTGTGAGCGCTCAATGTCATGGCAAAAACATCTAGCTCTTTGAAGTTCAACTCAGTTTTGCCAAAACTTTGTACAGCATCGGTATGAACTGGAATTTCATATTGTTTGGCCATTTGAGCAATTTGCGCAATTGGCTGAATCGTGCCCACTTCATTATTTGCATGCATCACACTGATTAATGCAATTTCCTCACTGCGATTAGTCAATATTTCTTCCAGACTTTTTAACTCAACAAATCCCTCACGGGTTACAGGTAGTGTCAATATTTCCGCATCGCTAAATTCACGTAGCCAATTTGCTGGATCTAATACAGCGTGGTGTTCGAAGGCTGAAATTACAATTACTTTTTTTCGCGGATCTGCAGATTTTCTTTGCCAATAAATACCCTTAAGGGCGAGGTTATTGGCCTCAGTCCCAGAACCGGTGAAAATAATTTCTGTCGAATGGGCTCCGACTAACTCAGCAAGTCTTTCCCGTGCCTCTTCTAAATCCTTACGGGCATTGCGACCAAAAGTATGCAGACTGGAGGGGTTACCTAATTGCCGTGATTGTTCGATAAAGGCTTGCAGCGCCACTTCAGACATGGGCGTAGTAGCAGCATTATCGAAATAAACGCGGGGCATGCCTCAATTCTAATTGGCTATTTAGCCGCGCTTGGCAGATATTGCTTCGCGAGCTTGCGGCAATACAGCAAATAAATCGCCTACGACGCCAAAATCTGCCAAATCAAAGATTGGAGCCTCTGGATCTTTGTTGATTGCCACTATGGTCTTTGAGGTCTGCATTCCTGCACGATGTTGGATCGCACCAGAAATTCCACACGCCACATAAAGTTGAGGGCTAACTGTTTTGCCGGTCTGTCCAACTTGATGAGTATGTGGATACCAGCCGGCATCTGTTGCGGCTCGTGATGCTCCGACCGCTGCGCCAAGTAAATCCGCCATGGCTTCGACTTGCGAGAAATCTCCATTTGTTCCACGGCCACCTGAGATCACAATTTTTGCTTCTGTGAGTTCAGGACGACCTCCCTTGGCCGCCGGTTTTGAATCAGAGATGGTTACTAATTTGGCTGCATCAGAAATTGTGAGAGTTAACTTCTCTACGGCAGGCATTGATGCGGTGACCGCTGCCTCAATCGCACTTGGTCTTACTGTGATAACTGGAGTTCCCGTTTTAACTGAAGCAACTACTGTGAAAGAACCGCCAAAAACAGATTGAGTCGTTTGCAAATTCGCAGCAAGATCGATGGCATCGGTAATTACGCCACCACCAATTCGAACCGCGATCCGGCCCGCAATTTCTTTTCCACGCGCAGTTGAAGGTATCAAAATGGCTCGTGGATTTTGAGTTGCAATAATTTGTGCAATGGCATCAACCATTGCTGCAATGCCGTGCTTGGCAAAGTCATCATTTTCTAAGGTCAATACTTTTTCAATTTCAGTATTGGCAAGTTGTGAAGCAAGTGCATCGCTCTGCCCCGGTGCACAAAGAATCGCAGCCGTAACAGCAGATACCCGCTTGCCAAATGTTGCTAACTCAGCAGCTGTTTTCGCTACTTTTCCACCATCATGGTCAACCAAGATCAATACATTGCTCATAATCACACCAATCGCTTTTCAGCTAAGTAGTCGGCCAATTTAGCTCCGGCCTCTCCAGAATCTTCAATCTTTACACCTTTTTCGCGTGGTGGTCTGGCCTGTGCATCTGCAACAACGCTCCACGCACCTACCGCACCTACTTCGGAGGAAGACAAACCAATATCTGATAGCGACTTATTCTCAATTACCTTTTTCTTCGCAGCCATGATTCCTTTAAATGATGGGTATCTCGGCTCATTTATTTTTTCAATAACGCTCACAACACAGGGAAATTTGGCGGACATTGTTTCAACGCCACTTTCCGTAATGCGGGCAATTTCTACCGAAGAATTTGCGGCATCTACTTTTACTGATCCAGCAAAAGTCAATTGTGCCCACGCTAATCTCTCCGCCAACATTGCAGGAACTACGCTCATGCGAGCATCTGTTGATTCGGTACCGCAGAAAACTAAATCAAATCCACCGGCTCGAATTACCTCTGCCAATACTTTTGAAGTTGCGATTGCATCAGAGCCTGCCAATGCAGGATCAGTGACTAGCAATCCATTATCTGCACCCATGGATAAACCTTTTCGAATTGCCTCCGTTGCGCGATCTGGCCCCATCGAAATTAATGTAATGGTGTGCTCTGGAGTTTCTTTTCCTTCATTTAAAGGTTCGACAATTCTTAAAGCTTCTTCGATTGCGTATTCATCGAGATCATTTAGAACCGCATCAACGCTTTCACGATCCAAAACTCCATTAACCATTTTCTTTTCAGCCCAAGAATCAGGCACCTGTTTGACGCAAACGGCAATCTTCATGGCGGTTATGTTACTGGTCAGTAACCAGCCCTTCTACTCGATTTAGCGAGCCTGGAGCTGTTTAGATGCTTGAATAGCAAGGTGAAGTCAGCCAATCCGCACATTTTGGGAAATCATGTTGTTGCCGGAGGCACTGATTTCGCCATTTGGGCGCCGGCGGCTGATGCGGTTGAACTGTGCTTATTTGATTTAAAAGATGGCCGTTGGGTCGAAACTAAATTCTCACTCGCCCACCGCGATGGTCCTATCTGGCATGGCCATCTGGCCAACATCGGAGTTGGACACCGCTACGGATATCGAATCTACGGACCTTGGCGCCCTGAACAAGGATGGCGATTTAATCCATCAAAAGTTCTGATCGATCCTTACGCTCATCAAATTGCCGGTGAAGTTATTTATGCTCCAGAGATTTTTGGGCATCATGCACGCGATGCTATTGGAAATGGGGATTTAACGGTTCGTGATGAGAGGAATTCACTTGGATTTGTTCCTCTATCAGTTGTAACCGAGCACAAACCTCGAATCATCAATCGACCAAGACACCCTTGGAAAAAAACATTTATTTATGAAGCCCATGTCCGCGGCCTCACTGCTGACAACTTAGAAATTCCAGAATCGGAACGCGGAACTTTCAAAGCGCTCGGTCATCCTTCAACAATTAATCATTTAAAAAGACTTGGTGTTACCGCTTTAGAACTCTTGCCGATTCACGAATTTGTCACTGAAGTTCATAACCATGCTCGTGGTAGACGCAATCATTGGGGATACAACCCGATTGCCTTTTCTGCGCCACACCATGAATATGCCGCAACACTTGATCCAATTGGTGAGTTACAAACAGCGGTTGACGCACTTCACGAAGCTGGAATTGAAGTAATTCTCGATGTTGTTTATAACCATACCGCCGAAGAAGGAATTCAAGGGCCAACCTACTCGTTCCGAGGTATCGACAATAAAACTTTCTACCGTCATAACTCTGATGATCAATATGAGGATGTCACAGGTTGTGGAAACACAGTTGATTCAAGGAGACCCTTTGTTACCCGCTTGATAGTTGATTCTTTGCATTGGTGGAGCCAAATTATTGGTGTTGATGGATTTCGCTTTGATTTAACCACCGCCATTTCCCGCAATAGCGAGGAGATAGACACCTACGGGCCTTTGATTTCAGCAATTACCGCCGATCCAATACTTCGCGAGCGAAAATTAATCGCCGAGCCTTGGGATACCGCAGGTTATGCGTTGGGAGATTTTCCACATCCTTGGCGGGAATGGAATGACGCTTATCGCGATGCCACAAGACAGTTCTGGCTAGCAGATAGCGCTCGCGGACATAGCAACGGAGTTTCTGATCTGGCATCACGGATAGCTGGATCAAATGACATCTTCTATTTCCGCGGCCCTACTTCCTCAATCAACTTTGTTACTGCGCACGATGGATTCACACTTCGTGATTTAGTTTCTTATAACCACAAACATAATGAAGCCAACCAGGAAGAAAATCGAGACGGTAGCGATGTAAACCGTTCCTGGAATCTTGGCCATGAAGGTCACACTGATGATCCGAATCTAAATATGAAGCGTCTACAACTTCAAAAATCTATTTTAGCCACCATGATTCTTTCCTCTGGTGTGCCCATGCTTACGATGGGCGATGAGTCATCTCGCTCCCAACACGGCTCCAATAATTCCTACTCTTTGTCATTGAATAATCTAGATGACAACTTTGAAAACTTCTTTGGCGGTTGGAAACTTTCTTGGGCTCAGGATGACTCAAAAGAGGATCTGATTGAAACCGTGGCCGCTTTGGCCAGAATTCGCACTAGTTATTTGATTGACTTGACTGAGCAGTTTTTTACCGGCGCCGTAGATCAAGGTACAAATCGAAAAGATATCGCTTGGTTTGGAAGAGATGGTCTCGAAATGTCTTCCCACAACTGGCAGGACAGCTCTTTGCGACATCTGGCCTTCTGTCTAGATGCAACACATAATCAAGGGTTATTTGTGATTTTAAATAGTGATATTTCTGATCATGAATTCGCACTCCCCAATAGAACCTGGGGTGACTCATTCCGTACCGTTTTTGATTCGTCGGAGTTAATTAATGAATTTAACCCAACCTTGAAGAAACCTAGCGACTCAACTGTAGTTAAGGCGATGAGCGTTCAAGTGTGGTTAATTAATCGACATTAAACATGACAGTTACAGTAGATGTAATTGTCTTTTCAATAGTTTGCGTGTCGTAATAACCTCCGGAGGAGGTATCAACTGAATCTGGCGAAGTTACTTGGAAAGGTCCAGAGCGCACGCTCATAACATTGCCAACTTTTCCGCCGGTCGCCTTAACTATTGCTTTTGCTCTTACCTGAGCATCCTGCATGGCTTGCTGCAACAATTCAGGACGGAGTTCGCTCAACTTTGAGATATAGAACTGTGGCCCGTAATTGGTGACGCTGACACCGGATTGCAAAAGCGCACCAATGCCATTGCTAAGTTTTGCAATTAGTTCTACATCTTCGCTGCGAACCGTAATTGTCCGAGAAGCTCGATAATTTAAAATTCTTCCGGTGCTATTGCCATTTGAGTACTCTTCTTGCGGATAAGCAGAAACAGATCCATATTCAATTGACGCTTCAGGTACTCCCCCGTCAATTAGATATTGAGTGACAGATTTTGTCGCTGTCTCTACTTTACGAACCGACTCACTAAGAGTTGGCGCGATTTGTTCTGCGTTTAACGGCCAAACCGCTTTGTCTGCAGTGGCACTTACGCGAGCAGATCCCGTGACCGTAATTCCTTCACTCGAGCGACTAGCGAAACCACTACCTACTTGGTTGAGCCCCAATCCCATCGCAATGGCAATAATTGCCGCAGCAATTATTAAGGTTATGGATTTCTGCTTTTCATTTTCGCTCATGTGTAAATTTTAGCGGAGCCAATTCTTCATTCTTCGTTTCTACCTCTGAGAATTAACACATAAGGCTCATCACACAGTCTTGGAATGCCGCCAATGACCTTTGCCTGAAGACAGATTTAGGCTTGATTTGAGCTGTATTCAGCGCGCCCAGGGCCGCTTTTTATACCTATTTATTCAGGGTAAGCTGCGCCCTAGTCCAACGCTTATCAGTACCCGCTAGATAGCTTTTGCTTCAACCGGTATCGCTGTAGAACGGAAAGACTGGCGGACGTGGAATTCACGTTTGTCCCCAAAAAATACCGAAGGAAAGTAAATGGCAACAGGTACAGTTAAGTGGTTCAACTCTGAAAAGGGTTTTGGTTTCATCGCTGTTGATGGCGGCGGACAAGATGTATTCGTCCACTACTCCGCAATCCAGGGAAATGGCTACAAGTCCCTTGAAGAAGGTCAGTCAGTTTCATTTGAAGTAGTCCAGGGTCCAAAGGGTCCTCAGGCTGATCAAGTAACTGCC
>JBDKIY010000009.1:0-34673 GCA_039796875.1 Actinomycetota bacterium | reverse complement strand
TGAGCCGTCTTCATTTACCAGCTCGCTAATTACGCCAACCTCGGTCTCTCCCACTAAACGACACATCTCTACCGCAGCTTCGGTATGACCCTGTCTTGCCCGTAACCCATTCTCATTGGAAATCAAGGGAAAGATATGTCCCGGTCTTACAAAATCTTCAGCTGTAGTTGTTAAATCGCCCAGTGCTTTGATGGTTAAAGCTCGTTCGGCGGCACTAATTCCAGTTGTTATTCCGTGCTTTGCATCTACCGTCACTGTGAAAGCGGTTCGCTTATTGTCTTGATTATTTTTTACCATCAAAGGCAAATGAAGTTGTCTCGACCGTGATTCAGTCATTGGAACGCAGATAACACCAGAGGTGTGTCGCACCATGAAAGCCAGTTTTTCAGCGGTGGCGGCGCTAGCTAGTAGGAATAAATCGCCTTCATTTTCCCTACCTTCATCATCGGTGACTATTACGAACTCACCTTTTTTAAACAACTCAAGGGCTATTTTCATGTCTTGATTCATGTCCTGATTCATGTCTTGATTCATGTCTTGATTCATCGGCACATTCATGAATTATCGCCCTTCTGAGATTCTTTCTTTGAATTTTGTGCCATAACTAGGCGTTCTACATACTTGGCTAGGACATCAACCTCTAGATTGACCTGATCACCCGACCGCTTATCACCCAAAGTAGTCTTCGCTAAAGTCTCAGGAATTAACCACAAAGTTATTAGGTATGTTGCATCGTTTATCTCGCCAACGGTGAGCGAGACACCGTCAACACAAATGGAGCCTTGATTAACTATGTACTTGCATAAATCTGTTGGAACTTTAATAACGAACTCGTGCCACTTATCTCCTGGCTTATTTGAAACTACTTGGCCAACACCATCCACGTGCCCTTGAACTATGTGGCCACCAAGCCTGGTGTCCAATCTTGCAGCCAATTCCGCGTTAACTTTATTACCCTCTTTAAGATTTCCTAGATTGCTTAATTTTAAAGTTTGAATCATCACATCAGCCACAAAGAAGTTCGGTTCTACGCTGACAGCGGTTAGACACACGCCATTAATGGAAATTGAATCGCCAATACTAAGTTCGTTGGCAAGTCTGGTTTGTACTTGAATACGGGAAGAGTCTTGTCCTCGTTCAATTTTCAAAATACTGCCAACATCTTGAACTAAGCCAGTGAACATTTCTCTAGAGCCTCTCCTGTATCGTACCTTTGTCGAAAACTTCAGAATATTTTGAACCATTGGCAAGAAGGCTAATTCGTAAATCTGATCCCACTCTCGAAACCTCACTAAAGTTAAATTCTTTGCGCTCAGACAGGGTGGAAATGCCCAAATTTTCAATGAAGTTTTGACCCGCACCCAAAAGTGCCGGTGCCATATAAATGACCAGTTCATCAATTAGATCCGCCTGCATTAAGGCGGTAGTAAATCGACTTCCGGCCTCAACCATTATCTGATTCCATCCTCGGTTTCTGCCTAGTTCTACCAAAGCCGAGAAATCATGAGAGTTTAGAAAAACCGTTTCCGCGTTATTTTCATTGATTTTGAAGGATTTTGGAATCGCGCTATTTCCCATAACCACACGCACCGGATTAATTGATTTTGCTTGGTGCTTTGAATCTTTAGGAAATCTTGGAGTCAATTGTGGGTCATCTGCTAATACGGTTTTAGTACTAGTGACAATGGAATCGGATTGATTGCGTAAAATTGCAACATCGTAGCGAGCGCTCTCTGAGGTAATCCATTTCGATGAGCCATCTTGAGCTGCAATCTTGCCATCTAAAGTTACAGCGATCTTTGCCACTATCCATGGATGATTCTTTTCAACTTTATGCAGCCAAGCTCGATTCGTGTATGCAACATATTTTTCTTGTATTCCGGAAATGACCTGAATATTTGCCGCTCTTAATCTTTCCGCTCCACCAGATGCGATTTTGTTTGGATCAGAAACTGCGAATACAACGTTCTTGAATCCGGCATCTATCAAAGCTTGACTACATGGCGGAGTCTTGCCTTGATGATTACAAGGCTCAAGAGTTATTACAATTGTGCAATTAGAAAAGTCGTGTAACCCTGTTGCTTTAGCGTTGTTAAGCGCAACTATCTCAGCGTGATCCCCTCCAGCGTGATAACCACTAGAGATCTCTACTCCGTTTTGATCAACAATAATTGCTCCGACGATTGGATTTGGAGCGGTTAATCCCAAGCCTTTTTTAGCCAGATTATTGGCGCGCAACATGAAGCGCTCAAGTTCCGAGGTAGTAAACCTCGAAGACCCGCCAACAATGTTTATGCTCAATTCAAAACGCCTTCCGGAAAAAGTGGACTCCGGGGCATGAAGAGACGCGAAATGGACGCAGCAAAGTGCGTTTGACGCTCCCTCTCATCCGGACTTTAACCGTCGGTCTTGGAGTTTCACCAAGTCCACCGTTAACTGGCTGTAAACGGGTCGCAGACTTTAACTGCCGGTTCGGAATTACACCGACCCCGGAAACGACCCTCGAATTCTACTTAATTGCCATCCCAAAGCGCCATTTCCCGCTGGAAAGGATCTAATCCCATGGGGCCTAAATTAAGCGCAAAGGAGTGGAATTTCTTAAGTTCAAATTTTGCGCCCAAACGTTGCTTGGCTGACTCTCGACACTCCATCCAGAATCGCTCTCCAACTTTGTAGGAAATCGCCTGACCGGGCCATCCCAAGTATCGATCAACTTCACTGCGGGCAGAGATTTCATCTAATAATGCGCGTTCATGCAAAAGTTTGAAAGCTGATTCTGCATTCCAAACCTCTCCATCGAAATCTTTGTAACCACAGTGCATTCCAATATCTACCACAATTCTTGCTGCCCGTAATCCTTGTGCTGATAGATATCCCATTTCATAACCGGGATCTTCAAATGCTCCTAGTTCATCCATTAGACGTTCGGCGTAAAGCGCCCAGCCTTCACCATAACCGGAAACCCAAACTCTATTTCGTTGAAAACGATTTAAACGTTCGGTATTAATTTTGGTGGTAGCTACTTGTAGATGATGTCCAGGAACAGCTTCGTGATACCAAGTCGAAACGATATTCCACCAACCAAAAACTTTACGACCCATAGTTGGAAACCAAGTTGTACCAGGTCGTGACAAATCTTCACTAGGACCCATGTAGTAAGCCGCCGAGGCACTTCCCTCTGGAGCTAAACGTGCTTCACAGTTTTTTATCCGTGAATCAATATCAAACTCTTTGCCATCAAGTCTCTCAACCGCTTTGGTTATGAACTCACGCAAACGCTTCAACAACTCTTCTTCACCTTCGACCGTATAACGTGGATCGTTATCTAATCGATCTGCAACTTCGCGAAGTGTCTTGGCATCTGGATATAGCTTCTTAGCTGCTACCCACATTCGCTCATTAATAATATTTAGTTGCTCGATGCCCCATTCATAAGTATCTCGAAGATCCAAATCAGCTCCAGTGAAGTGTCTGGCCCACATTTTGTAGCGTTCTTCTCCTACGCCATCATGCGGTGCACTCTTTGGCGCATAGACATCACGTAGCCAAATCGCTAGCTCGGCACAGGCTTTTTCGGCATTTTTTGCGGCATTTAGCAGCTCGGCATTACTGCCAGAGCTATCAAACTTCGCTGCTACCGCTGCAAAAGCACCCTTTGAAAAGGTCTCTAGTTGACCAACTGTCGCCAATACTTGCCTGCGGGAATTGACCTTACCTTTTTGCGCTGCGAACTCCAATGAAGATTTCCAACCATTAAAGGCGCCCTCGATGGCGTTTAATCTCTTTATTGCATTTGAAATCGTCGCAGGATTTTCCTTGTTCATCATCTCAAAAACTTGTCTAACTCTAGTTACTGGAGATGCAATTAGATTGAACAGAATATTTGACTCTAGAGTTTCACTTAATTTCAACTCTGAAGAAAGTCGTTCGACCGCCACATCTCTGGCGATACGGTCATATTCATTTACCGGAGTCTCAGATTGGATAGCAGCTAATGTGCGACGAGCAAGATCGGCTTGCTTTTCTTGACCAACCATAGAGAAATCATCTAGCTGATCATCTAATCCGGGAACGCCCAACATAGTGGCGCCGATTGGAGTTAGTTTTATGCCCTCTTCCATAAAGTTATCTAGAATTTTCGATATGGGTGTATTGGACATTAAGTTCTCCATTCTTAGAAGTTGCTTTTGTTAATTCTTTCCATCTTCCAATTCAACTAGATCAAAATTGCCATTTCCAATTTGTCCTTGGCTGCGATACATCTCAAGTTTTGCTCGGGTATCTGCAATATCTAAATTTCGCATGGTCAATTGCCCAATGCGATCGGTTGGACCGAAGGCCGCTGACTCAGTGCGCTCCATAGAAAGCTTCTCTGGGTGGTAGCTGAAGCCTTCACCTTGTGTATTGATTATCGAATAATCATCGCCGCGTCTCAAACGCAAAGTCACTTCACCTGAAACTGCGGAGGCTACCCAGCGGGTCAAAGATTCGCGCAACATTAATGATTGCGGATCTAGCCATCTACCTTCATAAAGCAGTCTTCCTAAACGACGTCCTTCAGCGTGATAGTTAGCGATTGTGTCCTCGTTATGGATGGCAGAAACGAGACGTTCGTAGGCGATAAATAACAGTGCCATTCCTGGCGCCTCGTAAATACCGCGACTTTTCGCCTCGATAATACGATTTTCGATTTGGTCTGACATTCCGAGTCCATGTCGACCACCTATCTCATTAGCGGCTTGCATTAGAGATACTGAATCTGAGAAATCTTTGCCATTAATTGCAACTGGACGGCCCTGTTTGAAAGTTATTCGAACATCTTCCGGAGTTATGGACACTGTTGAATCCCAGAATTTCACTCCCATGATGGGTTCGACTAACTCAATATTTGAGCTGAGTTCTTCCAGTTTTTTTGCTTCATGTGTTGCACCCAAAATATTGGCATCCGTTGAATAGGCCTTCTCTGCGCTATCTCGATAAGGAAGATTGTGTTTTGTTAGCCATTCTGACATTTCTTTACGTCCACCAAGTTCTGAGACGAAATCTTTATCAAGCCACGGCTTATAAATACGTAGATTTGGATTGGCTAATAATCCATATCGGTAGAAACGTTCAATGTCGTTGCCTTTATAAGTTGAACCATCGCCCCAAATTTGAACTCCGTCAGAAAGCATGGCTCTGACCAGAAGTGTTCCGGTAACCGCACGACCCAATGGGGTGGTATTGAAATAAGCGCGACCGCCAGTTCTAATGTGAAAAGCTCCGCAAGCAATCGCGGCTAAACCTTCTTCAACTAACGCGTTTTTGCAATCAACTAAACGAGCAATCTCTGCGCCATACTCCTTAGCACGATCTGGAATCGATTCAATATTTCCCTCATCGTATTGGCCCAAATCAGCTGTGTAGGTGCAAGGCATCGCGCCTTTGTCCCGCATCCAAGCAACCGCAACTGAAGTATCCAAACCACCAGAAAATGCAATTCCAACTTTTTCGCCTATTGGTAAAGCGGCAAGAACTTTGCCTCCCGTAATTTCAGCTGACATGAGTAAAGCCTATCTAAATTGGCTTATCTATCGAAGTTCTTTTAGCTCTACCTGAAGTAAATCCATTAATTTGGGCTTTATTTGCCATTGCTCCAGCAGCAACTCCAAATCCCCCTTATCGACATCGCTCCCAGATTTTATGGAGCCTTGTTTGGTCTTTGATTCCCGCGGTTTTATCGCTCGAATCATGAGATTTTTCGGAGTGTGATCACCTGCAATAAATTCAATTATCTCCGTTCGAAAACCTAGCATTCGGAGGGTCTGAGCTCGAACTGTTTCGGTAATTATGTCGCCCAAGCGTTCGTGCAATATTCCATGTCGGGTTGCAATATTCCAAGGACTTGGCGCCTTAGAAATCTGTTTTTGAATGTCATGTTGACAACATGGTGCCACCAAAATTGCGGAAGCCTTGTTTTTGACGGCCCAGGCAATAGCGTCATCTGTCGCTGTGTCACATGCATGGAGAGCTATGGCGATATCTACTGAAGTGGCGGTTAAATCTGAAATTTTAAGCGCTTCAAACTTAACTTGTTTTGCCAATCCCAGTTCGAGAGAGATAGCTGTGTTTCTATCTTTACTGTCTTTTCGCTCATCCACGCCTAATACTTCGACTGAGAAACCTTTGAAATGTAAATATCTATAGGCTGCAAAAGTTAAATAGGCGTGACCGCAGCCTAGATCTACAATCTTTAATGTCTTAGTTGGTATTTCATTCAAGTTTAACTCTTGCATTACATATTCAATGTTTTTGAGAAACTCTTGAACTTGTTTGAACTTATCTGTTTTAGATGGTTTGAGCTTCCCGTTATGGTCTGAAATTCCTAAAACGGTAAAAATCTGATCACTTTCAGGCAGTAATCTTTGCTTGCCACGATCATGAGAAAGTTCAGTACTTGAATTTTGATTGCCCTGAACTTGCCTGTGTGTGATTTGTGCCTGACCAGACTTTGTTATTCGAATTGAGACTTCTTCTTTATTGGTTTCAACTACGAGGTTGTCAAAACCCAAATTTATGTACTTTTCCAGATCTATTGCATCGGCCGCTAAATTTTTGGTGAAATCTTTTTTCCCATCATGACTAACTTCTTGCCAATGCAGACCCGACTTCAACATTACCGGCCTTATATCGATCCTTATAAACGGAGTCGTTTGATTTCGCTGTCGACCTGACACAACAATACGGCTCACATATTGCGGATCCTTAAGGAACGGCAGTACTTGAGATATCGCTGCGGCAATCTCGGTAATCAAATTAATCTCCCTTTGCCGCCTATTACGCGGGCACTCAGTTAGTCTACGGTCGTGAGAAGTACTCGGCCGATATTCTGGATTTTTGTGCCCGTCTTGCTGGCAATTTCGCTGGGTGCAATTTGGAGCACGGTGCATTTTGGGCCGATCGGAAAGCCATCGCAAACAGCAATCGAATGTAAAGCGCTTCGAGAGTTAATTGTCAATGAAGAAGCCTCTGGAAAAACTTCCTGGGTTGAATATCGGAAATTAGTTGACAAATTCTTGTCACTGCAGCCCGATAGTTCTGATCGAATCTCTGTCATTGAGGGGATGGCAGCTACGGTTATCGAGGTTTTGGGCCATGACTTAACCATTTACTCACAGTTGAATGAATTCCCAAAATGCGTGTTACAAAGTAAACGTGAGCAAATCCCCGGCTTAATTGAAGAAACAGAAACCGCAATAAATTTCTTAAGTGGAACTACCCCGATTGATGGAACTTACTTTGATCCCAAAATGGGGACTTGGAATAGCACTTATTATGAAGAGTATTTGACCGCGCTAGATTTTCTGAAAGATCAAAAGGTTCAGGAACTGCCAAAACAAGACGCAGATGTTTAATTTAAAAATAGCAATTCATAATTTTAAAAGCGATTTTAATTACTTGCCAGACTGGAAACATTTGTTCAATTTTTGGCGCAAGGATTTAATGGCGGGCATTACAGTCGGAATAGTCGCCCTTCCACTTGCTTTGGGTTTTGCCATCACAACTGGAGCGCCCGCCAGTGCAGGACTAGTTACCGCAATAATCGCAGGCTTTATCGCCGCACTTTTCGGAGGTTCGAATTATCAAGTAAGTGGACCGACTGGTGCCATGACGGTGGTACTGGTGCCGATAGTTTCCAAGTATGGATTAAGTTCTCTAGCAATAGTTGGAATTGGTGCTGGATTATTGATTGTGCTTTTGTCCTTACTAAGAGTGGGAAGGTTTATTGATTCTGTTCCATGGTCAGTAATGGAGGGTTTCACTTTAGGAATTGCAGTGATTATTGCTCTGCAACAAATTCCACTTATTTTTGAGGTAGAAAAAGCTCCCGGTTCTCATACCTTAAGCGTGGCATGGGAAACAACTAGATTCGCTATCGACTCAGGCGTCAATCAGCTCTCTTTCTTTCTTGTTGTCTTAACTCTGATGGTGAAATTCACTTGGCCCAAGATTAGAATGAAAATTAAATTTGGAGGGCATATTCCCGCAAGTATTGTGGCGGTAGTGCTTTTAACCCTAGTTTCTCAGCTATTTAAACTAGATGTAAATCGCATTGGTGCTCTTCCCAAAACATTGGAAATAAACTTCATCTTTGATTTTGCAGATCTTCCATTAACAGGTTTGCTGTATGCGGTGGTGGTAGTTGCTCTACTTGGGGCAATTGAGTCTTTACTTTCAGCTCGCGTTGCAGATGGCATGGCTCGCAAAGAGATTGATCATGAACAAAGCAAACATCAGCCCAATAAAGAATTACTCGGCCAGGGACTGGCAACTATGGCCTCGGCATTTGCTGGAGGATTGCCAGCCACGGGCGCAATCGCAAGAACCAGCGTAAATGTTCGCTCTGGAGCACGAACCAGATTGGCTGCAATGATTCATGCCCTTTTCTTGTTGCTAGTGATTCTCATGTTAGCTCCGCTAGTTTCACAAATTCCTACCGCAGTTCTAGCTGGAGTTCTTCTGGGTACTTCGCTACGTATTGCCAATCCGAGTTCGATAAAAGAGGCTTTGACAACTACCAAATCTGAGGCAATTACCTACTTGGTTACCGCATTGGCTGTAGTGGCGATAGATCTCATATGGGGAATGGTTATAGGTTTATTGGTCTATAGGTCTTCAAAAAGATTCTCAACATCTAAATAGCTGAAGGTTTAAGAAAAAGTATTTACAAATTAGAGCGGCAGAATTACAACAATGGTTGTAATTACAAAAGCGAGACCGGCAGCCTGCAAGAGAATCCCTAATGCGGTTTTGCGATCAGCTTTACGATCTTCAGGGTTCTGCACTCGAGAGATGTCGCCTAACTTTCCCAAGTTAAATGTGCCCATAAAGCCATATGCCAAACAAAACTTGCGCCGAGATTGAATAAATCCGACCGAGAAAACCATAAGTGGGACGAACATGCCCCATCGAGCACTTGATGGAGCATCGCTTCCAATTAAGCCGATCAAAGTTGATATCGACAGAAATAAACCAATTAGAGCTACAAGTTGCCTTCTTCTAACTTCAGCTTTGCCTAAATTACAGCTTCCCGGAATATAGGTACTGCTCACTAGAAAGCTTCCTCTAGATCCTCTTCATCTGTCCAAACCGCTTGAGGCTCTTCCTGTTTTTCAACCCAGGAAAGAAAAGACAATGCACCTTTGAAAGCCACTGCAATTAGTGTTATCAATGCGGCGATGCGACGAATAGCTTTAATCACGACTGAAAGAGTACGCCAGTTAATCTAAAGTTTCCAACGCCGCCATCGCAGCGTTATGTCCGGCAATACCAGACACCCCTCCTCCACGGACCGCTCCGGAACCGGCTAAGAAAATGCGAGGTGAGGTGGTCTCAACGCCCCATTTACGTGAATCAGAATCCTCTTTCCAAGGGAATTCCAAGTTTCCATGAAAAATATTTCCTCTTGGCAATCCCAATGCCTCCTCGAGCTCTTGAGGAGTTTTTGCCTCCAAACATGGGTTGCCCTCTGAATCCAATGCTAGGAAATTTGAAATTGGTTCCACCAAGTACTGATTTAGTCCATCCAATGTTCTTCGTACAACCTCTTTTTTTACCTGGTCATGATTGTTATCAAATAAAGATGCCGGCAAATGCAATGCAAATAAAGTGAGTGTGTGATAGCCCTTAGAAACTAATTCAGAATCA
This sequence comes from Actinomycetota bacterium, assembly GCA_039796875.1. Taxonomy (GTDB): domain Bacteria; phylum Actinomycetota; class Actinomycetes; order Nanopelagicales; family Nanopelagicaceae; genus MAG-120802. The sequence goes on along the minus strand of JBDKIY010000009.1, from coordinate 24,986 downwards.
AGAATCGAAGGGTCGGTCAATGTATGGCAATACATTTCAGATGGAATTTCAGTCGGAATTTCTCCCCGAGAAGCTTGCTCATAGGCACGCTCCAGCTGATGGTAACTTTCATTTATATGGAAGGTTCCAGCAAAGGCAATTTTTGGATCTATGCCACTTTTTAATTTGGGAAGTTCGCGCAGCACCATATTGATTTTCAATTGGCAACCATCGAGGAAGCTGGGCGCTGCTATGCCGGATATCTTTTCCAAGGTTCTCGGCGCGCAATTAGCAAGTACCACTTGAGAGTTAATTTCCTCTCCTCGAGCCGTCTTTAAAGCAACTCCGTCGCTGATTTCTTTAAGTGAAATCACTTCGGTATTTGATTGCAACTCCACACCAAGTTCGCTACAGCGACGCAACAACTCATCAACCAGGGCGCCCATGCCCCCGCGTGGAACTCGCCACTCGCCGGTGCCATTTCCAATCAAATGGTAAATAAAACATATATTGGCGGCGTGATTATTGGCGCTAGTGAAGGTTCCGATTAAGCCATCTGTGAGCACAACTCCCTTAATCAAGTCATCGAAGAAATTGTCATGCAGGGTCTGAGCCAAAGTGTTTTCCACCAGTTCAATCCAAGTTAAAGGATCTACTAGCTCTTGTATTTCTGACGCTGTTGGTAATGGCTCAAGTAGTGTTGGTGCTATCGCTTGGGCAAACTCTTGTACGGACTCGTAAAAACTCTGCCAAGCAATCGCGTCACTGGAATCAGCGGTGAGCAGCTCCATTGATTCAAGGGTTTCCTGATCGAAAATGCGATTAATTAACAGGCCCTTATCCCCCTCGTCATCAAAGTAGGGGGTGTATGAAGAAACAGAGCGACTAAGCGTCTCAAATTTAAGAGATAGATCCTTAATGATTTGATCGGGTAATAAGGCAACCAGATATGAGTAGCGAGACAATTTCGCTTTTACGCCTTTGAATGCCTCTACGCTGGTGGTAGCGCCACCAAAGTAATCACTTTTCTCAAGGACTAAAACTTTTTTTCCAGCTTTAGCCAAGTAACACGCGGCGACTAAACCATTGTGGCCACTGCCAATAATTACCGCGTCATATTTCTTAGACATATAAAAATATTTTCTACAGAGATTTTGAGATGCGATTAAAGGCTTCAGTGATTATTTCAGGACTGGTTCCAAAATTAAGTCGAGCGAAACCTTGATGTACTGGTCCATACATAGAACCGCTATTTAAAGCTAATTTGCCCCGTTCCAAAATTTGCTTAGTGGGGTCCTCGCCTAGACCTAAGTCTCTTAAATCTAACCAAGCCAAATATCCAAAATCGGGAATACGGTATTTGATAGCAGGCAACTGGGTTTGAATTAAATTACTGATTAGTTTTCTATTCTCATCAAGAGCCCTCACCACGCCTTCAAGCCAATTGTGTCCTTGATTGAAAGCAGCTGTAGCTGCCACCGCTCCAAATAAAGATGCTCTGAAGGCAACTGCCATAGGCATCGAGTTGATTTTTTCCTTGAGAGCAGGAGAATCAGTGATAATCAATGCGCACTTGAGACCAGCCAAATTAAAACCTTTACTAGCGCTAGTTACTGTAATTCCGACCTCTTTTGCCGCATCACTTACCGCTAAGAATGGCGTAAATTTCCCTGTTTCATAAACCAGGGGTCCATGTATTTCATCACTAATAACAAATACGCCATATTTTCTAGCTAACTCCGCCAATGTCGCTAATGAGTCTTTGTCGAATATTGCACCTACTGGATTGTGTGGATGGCACAAGACGTGAACTTTAACTCCAGCTTGGTATTCCTTTTCAATGCGAGCTAAATCCAATGTGTATTCAAGATTATTCTCCAAAAGTGGAACATCAATCAGAGTCGCTTTTACCTCAGCAACCCAGCGCCACATATTGTCGTAAACCGGAGAGTTCAACATTACTTTGTCGCCAGGGTTAATCAGAGTTCTAATTACCTCCACAGTTCCAACCCCGACATCTGTAGCAATTCTCATCTGTGCAGTTTCAACTCGCCACTGCCAGCGTGAAATCGAAAAGTTAGCAAAAGCTTCAAACATTTCAGGAAACGGGCCGAGATATCCCGTGTCAGATCTATCAATCATGTCTCGCAATGCATCTTTTACGCATTCAGCTATTGGGAAATCCATTTCCGCTACTGGCAAAGGAAGCACATCTGAAGGGTATTGACGCCACTTAACGCTCTTACGATTTCTCAATTCATTTAAAGAAAGTGCTTGCGCTAACTCGGACATAACGAGCAGTATGCCACTACAAACGATCAATTAGAATTAGGGCTAAAGTCTTAACCTTTAACAGAACCTGCCAATAGCCCGCGTACGAAATAACGTTGCAAGGCAAAAAACACCATTACCGGCACCAAAATGGACACAAATGCACCAGCTGTTAAAAGCTCCCAATCTCCGCCCCGTGTACCTGTCATTTCTGCAAGTCGCACCATCAAAGGAGCAATTTCGCGTTTTCCCCCACCGAAAGTTAATGCGACCAATAGATCATTCCAAACCCACAAAAACTGGAATATTGCGAAAGAGGCAATTGCTGGAACACTTAAAGGAAGAACTATTTGGCGGAAAAGTTTGAAGTAATCGGCTCCATCAACGCGTGCGGCTTCAATAAGTTCTCTTGGTAGTTGAGCAATGAAATTATGTAATAAAAATATTGCAAGTGGAAGTCCGAACATGGTATGTGCCAACCAGATCGGAATGAATGTTCCTGTTATTCCAAAACTCGGTATCACAGTTATTGAACCTATGTGCAGACCGCCGGAAAATAGCTGTAACAGTGGAATTAGCGACATTTGTAGCGGAATAACCTGTAAAGCAAAAATCGAGAAGAAAATAAAATTTCGACCCTTGAAATCAAACCAAGCGATGGCATAAGCGGCAAACATGGCAATAGTTATCGGAATTATTGTTGACGGAATCACAATCGCCAGCGTATTCAGGAAATACTGACTCAATGGTGGAGTTGCTCCCCTGCCCTCAAATAAAACTCTCGAGTAGTTCTCTAAGGTGAACTCCGGTTTGGTTAATACGGTCCACCAACCCGATGAGTTAATGCCCGTACTTGGCCTAAAAGAGGTAACAAATAAGCCAAAAGTAGGAATAGTCCAAAGCGTTGCGATAAGAATTGCCGCAAAACCAGCCCAAGGGCTCGAAAGATGAACTTTTACACTCTCGACATCCTGCTTAGTTTTTCTTAAATTCAACATCACTAGCGCTCCGTTCTTTCGCGCCGCAATTGCATCACGTTATAAGCGACCAGTGGTAGCACGCCGATAAACAAGATTATGGCCAACGCGCTGCCTGTTCCATAGTTCAAAGCACGGAAAGATTGGTTATACATTTCATTTGCAATAACGCTTGTTTTGAAATTTCCACCGGTCATCGTTCGGATAATGTCAAAGACTTTCAAAGCACCGATTGTTATTGTGCTCAAAACTACGATGATGGTGCCTCGAATCATCGGAACAGTAACTTTTGTGAATCTCTTCCAACCGCTTGCTCCATCAAGCATCGAGGCTTCTAAAATCTCATCTGGGATCGCCTTAATTGCTGCAGATAAAACAACCATGGCAAAGCCAGTTTGGATCCAAACAAATACCACAATTAGCAAAAAGGTGTTTAAAGGTGAGGTAAGAATCCAGTTAGTAGGGACGAAACCTAACCACTCGGCAATTTGACTGAGTAGGCCAATTTCGGCCACTCGATCATTTGGTTGAAATTGATATACAAATTTCCAGATAATTCCAGCACCAACAAAAGAAATAGCCATCGGCATAAAAATCAAAGATTTAACTAGGCCTGGACGACGCATTCGATCAGTTAATACCGCAATGGTTAAGCCCAATCCGGTTGAGGCGATTGGAGCAACAACCATCCAAATACCGGTGTTTTTCAAAATTTCAAGAATTTCAGGCTGTGTAAAGGCCCATTGATAATTTTCTAAGCCAACGAAATTCTGGCCTCGTGCATCCCGGAAAGATAGATACAAAGTGCGCAATGCCGGCCCTATTAAACCTATGAAAAGAAAGAATAAAGCTGGTGACAAAAACAGCAAATACTTTACAAAACGTTGATTGCGCTCAGAACTTCTCTCTGCAAGCCAAAATGCTACGGAGACTAATGCGGCAAAAACTAAAATAGTAATGACCAAGCTGGAAAGTTTTGAAATTGTTTGTTCTAGCTGAGTTTGGCGAGCAGCTAATTCAAGCATTTCATCTCCTTTACTTGGCTAATAATTTTATCGCTCTGTTTTAACTAACTTCAATCAAAATTTCCTTTAATAGAACTTAGCGAGCCTTTAGTAAGCCATATTGTAAAAGAGGTGCGATACTCATTTTGTACCGCACCTCTTTTAACTTAATTATTTCTTATGAGCCTGCGAGATATTCAAAGTGAATATTCTCTTCAGTTCACTTTGTTATGACTTGGGCCAGGATTTTTCAATCGCATCAAGAACAGCCTTGTCAGGCTTGTTCTCTGCTACCCAAGCGGTCATTTCCTTCCAGAATGAGCCAGCTCCGACTGCTGCTGGCATCGCATCAGATCCATCAAAACGGAAGATGGTTGCATTCTTCAGAATTTCAACCGCATTCTTATTTACTGGATCTGCAACATTTGCAACATCAAGTCCCTTGTTAGCTGAGAACCAACCTCCAAGAGCTGCTTTCTTGTTGTTCCACTCAGGTGAGGTTAGGTAAAGCTGGACAGCCTGTACCTCTCCGCGGTCGGCAAATGCGCCCACGAATTCTCCGCCGCCAAGTGCTGGGCGTTGATCTGCAGAAACACCTGGGAAGTAGAAGGTAGTAATTCCGCCTTCAACATCGGTGTCTTCTGGGGTAACGATGGTTGCGCCGTAATCAGCAGAGAGAATTCCACCGATAAATGAAGCCTGGCGATGCATTGCACATGAGCCATCAACAATTCCCGCGCCACCCTCTTGGAAGGTAGTTGTAGCAATTGCCGAAACATTACCCACATACTTTGGATTCTTTAGAATCTTGCCAGCTTCTTTTAGAACTGCTGCAACTTTTGCATCATTGAATGGCATTGTGTGGTTGACCCAAGCATCGTAAGTTGCTGCGTCATTAACACGCAACATGATGTCTTCCATCCAGTCAGTTCCAACCCAACCAGTTGCGTCACCAGAACCAAAACCAACGCACCATGGCTGAACTTTTCCTTCTGATGCAATCTTGTCAGAAAGCGCTAGTAGTTCGCCCCATGTTGTAGGAATAGTCCATCCGTTATCTGCAAATGTCTTTGGTGAATACCAGACGAATGACTTTACGTTAGCTCCGAGTGGTGCGGCATAAAATGTGCCATCCACTGTTCCGTAAGCTTTCCAGTCTGCGCCGTAATACTCGTCAGCTGCTGCAGATACCGCATCAGTTGCTGCAACCATCTTGCCAGTTGCAACCATTGCTTTTAGTAAGCCTGGCTGTGGGAAAACCGCTAGATCTGGAGCAGTTCCACCTTCAACACGAACTGGAAGTTGTGCTTCGAACTCTGCAGTTCCATTCCAGGTGATTGTAATTCCTGTGCACTCTTCAAACTCAGCAAAAGATTCTTGATAAATCTCTGCTTCTGGGCTGCGGATTGAAGAATAAATTTCAACTTCAGTTCCATCATGTCCCTGATATGCCTCGTATGCATCGCAGTTAGCTCCACTAGCAGAGTCATCTGAACTTGAACATCCGCTTAGTATGAGAGTTAGCGCAGCAAAGGCTGATGTCGCCAAAACAAATCGACGACGCCGCAAAGTTGCGGTCATATGGTTTTCCCCTTTCGAAAGGACTCGAATTTCCCCAGATCACTCTGGCGAATCCAGCACAGTCTTCTCTCAGGAGCCTTTCACGGCAAGGGATTGAGCCATGAAAAAAACTGTAAATCTTTAACGGTTTGATTAACTCAAAACGTTTGCAGCCATACCGAGGCGTGAGCAGGCACCCTCAAAGAGCCCTCTATGAGCTCGGCGCCAGATGCAGAGCTCAATGCGATAGCCGCGCTCCCCTTGGTTTGTGGCAAGGTAACACTTATCGCTTCATCGGATGTATTGGTAAAAACAAAAAAGTCTGTACCTCTAGAGAACGCCAGCAATGAATCAGATTTTTCAATCCAGTTAAAAGTTTGATTTCGGAGGGCCTTTCTCAAATTCAAAGAGCGCTGATACAAATTGTGCACTGAAAGCTCAGCACTATTGACCTCATCAGATTTTTTTTGTTGTAGATCTACAGATTTGTCATGCCAACTCTCTGGCATAGGCAACCATGGAGTTCCTGTTGTGAAACCGAAATTCTTCTCCTGCGAATTCCAGGGCAACGGAACTCTTGCTCCATCTCTACCTTTATCTAAACCATTAGTTCGAAAATAAACTGGATCTTGTCTTGCTTCATCAGGCAATGCCGCATCCTCTAATCCCAGTTCCTCGCCCTGATAAACATAAACCCCTCCAGGCAAAGCATGAGTAAGCAGGGCCATAGCGCGTGCTTTTCGTAATCCCAATTCGCCTCCACCTAGTCGGGAAACCAATCTTGGCGAATCATGATTACAAAGTACCCAAGTTGCGGGGGCATTAACCTCTGCGACTTCACGTAATGTCTTGTCGATTGCATTTATTAAATATCTGCCATCCCATTGTGCGATGAGAAAATCAAAATTAAATATTTGATGTAGTTCATCTTTTCTTACATATCGAGCTGCTCTTGAACTTGGGTGAACCCAAGCCTCAGCAACACTCATGCGTTCTCCAGAATAAGAATCCAAAATCTTGCGCCATTTGCGATAAATATCGTGAACGCCTTCCCGGTCAAAAAATGGAACGTCTGACAATAATTCCTCTCTTTGATTTTGCGGCATGTCACTTACATCTAAACGCAACGCCCTAGTTAGACCTTCAGGATCACGATGATCTTGATGAATTTCATCTTTGACTAAACCATGAGCAACATCTATTCGAAAGCCATCTACTCCAAGATCAAGCCAAAAACATAAGGTATTTTCAAAATCTTCCGCTACTTCCACGTTATTCCAATTCAAATCCGCCTGAGTGGAATCAAATAGATGTAAATACCACTGGCCCGGTCTTCCATCGCCTTCAGTAATTCGACTCCAAGCAGATCCGCCAAAAATGGAACACCAGTTATTGGGAGGAATTTCCCCAGTTGATCCACGGCCATCATAAAAATGGAATCGATCGCGAGCGGCCGAACCTTTTGAAGACTTTAGCGCCTCCTGAAACCATTGATGTTCAGTTGAGAAATGATTCGGGACAATATCTACAATAATTTTTAACCCGAATTCATGAGCTTTCTCTATCAATTCCTTCGCATCTGCCAGTGTCCCAAAACGTGGATCTACATCACGGGGATTTGCAACATCGTATCCGCCATCTTTGTTTGGCGATGTATAAAAAGGACTGAGCCAAATAGCATCAACGCCGAGATTTTTTAAGTATGGAATCTTGGAAATAATGCCCTGCAGGTCACCTTCACCATCTCCATTTGAATCTTTAAAGGAGCGCGGATAAACCTGATAAATGCTGGCTTCTTTCCACCAATCTTTTTCAGTAGTAGGAATCAACGCATCTCCAATTTCTTTTTCAAAATTACTTTTCTATTCGCTTTGTGGAATTTCTTACAACTAAGGTTGTAGGCAAAGTTAAAGAATGTGGTTCATTTTTAGGAGCTTTTATACGCTCCATGATGGACCAAGCAGCCATTTCGCCCATTAACTGAACTGGTTGTTCTATCGTGGTTAAGTCAGAAAACTCAGCCATTTCATGACCATCAAAGCCGATAATTGAAATATCGTCAGGAACTTTTAGGCCATTTCGTCTGATTGCCTGCAAAGCTCCTAAAGCCATCTCATCTGATTGCGCAAAAATTGCGGTGGGACGATCTGGGCGGGCTAACAAATCATCCATCGCGCGGCTTGCGCCATGCATTGTGAAATCACCGTATACCTCCCGAGACGGTTTCCACTCCAAACCGCTTTCAGCCAACACCTGCATAAATCCATTGCGTCTATCTTGGGGAACGCTAAAACCAAAAGGATCATCTGGGCGACCTGATAGCAGGCCGATTTTTTTATGTCCGAGGTTCACCAGATGTTGAGTCGCAGTGCGTGCACCGGCAACATCATCAATTGCAACACTTGAACAGTTTGCGTGATGCATTCCCACCAATGCGATTGGAATTCCCAATCCAAGCATTGAGTCAAACTCCTCTTCGGTCGGCGGCAAACTAATAACAATTAATGCATCAACTCTCCCCTTTAGTAGTTGATGCTGAAATAACCGCTCTCTACCTTTCATTTGCGAAAAGTTATATAGCAAAAGATCTAATCCAGCTTCACGTAATGCCTGCTCGGCACCGTTAATAACTTGAGCGAAATACCAACGAGAAATATAAGGAGCAACTACTCCCACCGAGTTAGTTCGACCGAAAATTGCCTTCGCATTTGATTGTGGAATTGAATAATTCAATTTATCGGCAGCGTTCAGAATCTTGCTGCGTGTTTCCGGGTTTACGTGGTGCATCCCACGAAGCGCCCTGGAAACCGTGGCAATAGAAACACCCGCTTCGGCGGCAACCTCTTTAATGCCAACTTTTCCGGGAGATTGCGAAGGATCCAATCCATGTTTACTCAAATTCTCACCTCCGCGCTAAAAATGCTTCTCTAGGAACCGAAACCGGCTGCAAGTGGCTAAAAATAGACTGCAACTCTGAAAAAAACCAGAGGTTTTTCATCAAGTAAAGGTTTCGTTACATGCGTGCCCGATACTCTGCGCCACATGGGAGGTGCTGTGGCGGCAAAGGGGTCCGGACTGCAGCCATCACCAGCCAAGAAGTCGGCCCGTCAAATCGCTAATTTGATCATTGATATAAATCCGCGCTTTGAACCAGTGATTGCACAATCTGGTTTGTGCAAAATTGGTGTATCCGCAAATGAGAAAAATGCAGGATCAGTAAAGTTAAAAGAGAGCAATTTTGCATCTCTAGCCTCTTCGATTCTTTCTCAACAGTTATCCACCAAGGCAGCCGCAACTATCATTAAACGAGTAGAAAATGAATGCGGCGGAAAGTTAAACTCCAAAAAACTCGCTTCGCTCAAAGTCGAAACTTTACGTAATGCCGGCTGTTCCGGAGCAAAAGCCCGCGCGATCAAAGAGTTAGCTTTGGCAGATGTAAATGGCGAGGTACCAATGCGTGCGCTTCATAAAATGGATGATGAGGAAATCATGAACCACCTCTTACCTCTTTACGGCATTGGTAAGTGGACTGTTGAGATGTTCTTGATGTTCCAACTCGAGCGCCAAGATGTCTGGCCGGTCGGAGACTTAGGGGTACGCCGTGGCTGGGAAAAAATTCATCGCATGCGCAATGAAATTGAACCGAAAAAGCTTTTACTTTTAGGAGCTGAATACGCGCCTTATCGCAGCCACGTCGCTTGGTATTGCTGGCGAGCGGTAGAAATTTTGTAGGAGTTTCTAGTTTTTGGATTTCGGCTCGAGAGTTAATGCAACTGAGTTTATGCACCATCTTTGATCAGTTGGAACTGCATAACCTTCGCCTTCAAAGACATGCCCAAGATGAGAACCACAAGCAGCGCAGCGAACTTCGGTGCGAATTCTCGGAGCCAGTGAGCGATCCTCTAGAAGTACGACCGCATCATCTTTTGTTGGCGCATAAAATGAGGGCCAACCACAGCCAGAATGGAACTTTTCTTCACTTCTGAATAGTTCAGCGGCGCAGGCTTTGCATTTGTATACCCCGATGGTTTCCGTCTCGTAATACTCTCCCGTGAAGGCAACTTCAGTACCGGCCTTGCGCAATACATCAAAGGAGAGCGGATCAAGAGCTTTTTCCAGCTGGACATCATCGAGCTGAATGGGAAAAGGTTTACCAGTTAGTGGGTTTACTTTTGGCAAATCTGAACCGGGCTCCATTTTGAATCCTCTCCTATTGATTATTCGATTACTTGACTGTTTGATTATTTGTTAATGGAATTTAGTTTTTTGGGAAGGGCACACCGGTTGTGGAGTGACAGTCGTAGCCATTTGGATTCTTCTCTAGATATCTCTGGTGATATTCCTCAGCGAGCCAATAAGTATGTGGTTTAGCGTCTTGTATCTCAGTAACTATTTCACCGTAACCTTGCTTGCTTAGAACATCGTTATATAGTTCACGAGTATTTACCGCCGAAATCATTTGTTCTTCGGTGGAGGTGAATATTGCACTTCGATATTGCGTTCCGATATCGCCGCCTTGTTTATTTAAGGAGGTCGGATCATGCATAGTCCAAAACTCTTCTAGTAACCTTTGATAAGAAATTTGATTTGGATTAAAAATAACTTTTACAACCTCTGCGTGGTTGGTTGTGCCGGTGCAAACTTGTTCGTAGCTCGGCGCGGGCCTAGTTCCACCCATGTATCCAACGGAGGTTTCAATAACTCCAGACAGGTTCCAAAAACGACGTTCTGCACCCCAGAAGCACCCCGTGGCGAAATACGCTTCTTGAGATGTGCCGTCGTGTGAGTTTGAAGAATTAGTCACGGGCGAATCTTGGCATGAACAAACACTGATAATCTTGTCGAAAGCGCCCCCGTAGCTCAGGGGATAGAGCACCGCCCTCCGGAGGCGGGTGCACAGGTTCGAATCCTGTCGGGGGCACTGAAATTGAGTCCAATAATTACCGTAATGACCCATTTCACCCATAAATTTCTCAAATATCCCTCTCAATCCCTTGAGTTAAAAACTTTCACACGGGAGAATTGCTTAGTAGTTAAGCCCATTCGGGCAACAAGCCTTAAAGGATTCGTCCTTTGGCCTGCCGTGCAGTTCCAGAAGTTTTCAAGAAAGAGGATTTATGACAATGGATTGGCGTCATCGCTCTGCTTGTCGCGATGAAGATCCGGAGTTGTTTTTCCCAGTCGGAAACACTGGACCTGCGATTGCTCAAATTGAAGAGGCTAAAAAAGTTTGCATGCGATGTGAAGTTCGTGAAGCATGTTTGCAATGGGCGCTGGAAAGTGGCCAAGACTCTGGCGTTTGGGGTGGCTTGTCTGAGGATGAGCGCAGAGCCATGAAACGTAGAGCTGCTCGTAATCGAGCCCGCCTTATGGAGCATCAAACTCAAGATTAATTAATTGATTGCTAATTTGAGTTCAGTTATCGAACAAGTGGATTAGCGAACAATTTGATCAGCGAACAATTGGAATCGTGATTTTGAAGACAGTTCCTAATTCTTTTCTCTCAAACTCTATTTTTCCCGCTAACTCATTTTGGGTGAGCGTTTTTACAATTTGTAGTCCTAAATTCGTGCCATCAAAATTAAATCCCTCAGGTAATCCCACTCCATCATCAGCCACTTCCACATAAATCATCTTCTCTGACTTATCGACTTTTACCTCTACCTTTGAACCCTGCTCTGATACTCCATGCTCCAACGCATTGTGAACTAGTTCGGTGATGACCAGTGCTAGAGGGGTGGCAATCAAAGCTGGAATCAAGCCGAACTCCCCCGTTTTGGTTATGGCGATTTCATTTGGGCGCGCGCTTAACTCGACCGCGCTTTGCATTATCTTGCTTATAACTTCATCAAATTGAACAGAGTCTTGCGCACTATTGGAGAGTGTTTCATGCACTAAAGCAATAGATGCCACCCGGCGCACCGCCTCCTCAATTGCTGCGGCTGCACTGGGATCCTCAATTCTTCTAGCCTGCAAGCGCAATAAGGCTGAAACGGTCTGTAAATTATTTTTAACTCGATGATGAATTTCTCGAATTGTGGCATCTTTACTAATTAAAGCTCTATCTTTTCGGCGCAATTCAGTGACATTGTGAACTAGAACCACCGCGCCAATACGTTTATCTGCTTCGGTTAGTGGAATTGCCAATAAATCCATAACACCGCCGGTATTTTCAAACTCTGCTCGGCGCAATGTTTTTCCACTCATGGTGACTTGCCAATTTTCTTCCCGCGGCTGGAGACCATGAGTTTTTTGCGCTAGAGATTCAAGCACCTCACCTAATTTTTGTCCCTCCAAATCTCTTTCCCAACCGATTCGCGCGAATGCTGATCTGGCATTAGGGCTGGCGAATGTTATTGCTCCCTCTACGGAAAGACGAACTAGTCCATCACCAACTCGTGGTGCTGCCTCAGCCAGATAGAGGCTATCTTTGACAGGAAAATTTCCTTCAGCAATCATGCGATAAATGTGATTGGCAATTTCTCGATAATTCAACTCTAGTCGAGAAGGAGTGCGCATCGTCTCCAGATTTCTATGTCGGGAGATAACCGCAATAACTTTATTGTTAAATAAGACTGGAATCGTCTCTTCTTTAACTTTAAGATCACCAATTTGCTGTGGTTCAGTCTCACGAATAATTTCACCTGAAGATAGGGCATGATCGATATTCGATCTGACTCCCCAAGTAATCTGTTCGCCGATCACATCATGCGAAAAAACAGTTGCGGCGGTCATTGGTCGGATTTGTGCAATAGCTCGATGACCTTCCGGCCAGCTTTTTTCATCGGCGCGCAGAGGTACCCACAGCACTAGATCCGCAAATGAGATGTCGGCTAGAAGTTGCCACTCAGCAACTAACTCACCCAGGCGTGCGACATCTTGGGCGGATAGCGAGTATCCCCCTTCTGCAAGATGGCGAAACGGCATGTGCAGAGAGTACTCACCTTGAATTCTCTAGATAAATCGAGAGCTCTGCCAAGCTCTTTCGCAGGGTGCTGCGCGGTCCTATCTCAGCCACAGTTGCGAATCGACTCTGCACCTTATCGATTAAGGCTTGATCTCTGGGAATGATGAAATGTTTTTGGGTAATCCCTAACTCTTGAATCTTCGATTTAAAACTCTTTTTGTAGGCCAGATGGCGCGATGAGTTAGAGGATTGATTAAGCACAAAGGTCACTTTCGCATCTGGATAGAAATTCTTTGTTTGGGTATAGAAACTCTCTAGCTCAAGCAATCCATGGGGTTCTGAATTAATTACATAAACCAGCTGACTACAAAATTGCAGCGCTTCTATATATTTCTTCCCAATTAATCTTCTATCACTTTGCGCAATACTCAAATCTGGAGCCTGTCCTAAATCCACAAAATAGGAGTATTTTCGAATTACGGAAGTTTCTTCTAGTGCCGAAAACCATTCAACTAAACCATTTTCTGAGTTAGATAAATTAAGTAAGTTGAATTTATTGTGCAGAGTGATTAGGTCTCCGCCGTCGCTCGACTTTCTACTACTAACTCGATTTCCATTTAAACCTAGTTTGACGGCAATATCCGAACGTTCTGGGTCAGCATCAACCAAGGTGGCGGGTTTAGATAGGGAGATCTCAGCCGCAACATTTATGGCAATTGTTGTAACTCCTGGCGCAGAATTACAACCGGTAAAACCTATCCAATCTGATTTAGCCTTAAGCGTCTTATTAACCCCATTTATCGAACGGGTGTCCATCGGCTCAGGTTTTCTGAGAGTTTCGAATACTCGGCTCAAAAACTCCTCACTATTCAAACTGGTTTCACTATCTATTTCCAAAATACAGAGCTGATCGGAATGAAGGAGAAGTTCTCGCCTTTCCTCAAATCGGAGGGCGAAACACTCATCAAGAATTATTAGCATTCTCTCATCGGCATTAAATGAGCTTAAGAACTCCAGTAAATTCTCTTTCGCCAGAACCCGTGCCACAAAGGTAAATTCGCGTTGGGTTAGAACTTCAATTATCGAATCCTCCAGCGCATAATCAGATAATCCAGTTACAAAGTTGATTTTCATGGGGATTTCACCAGCAAGAACTCTGAAACAGAAACAGCCTGGATGACTTTGGCTACTAGCTCTTCAGGCACTAACAAAGTTATGCCTACCTCACCTCCAAGTTTGCTAGCCTCTAAATCAATTCCCTCGATTCCTACTTGCGCGAGAACTAACCCAGGTTTTATAGCTTTTAACTCTCCGCTCATACTGATTTGTGGTTTCGGAATTCCATATACATCAACAATGTCTCCGGTCTTAATCTGAAAAGGTAGACGTGAAGTGGGAAGCGCTATGGGAACTTTGCGAAGATTTGAAATCGGGGTTTGTGAAACGGCGTAGGCAGGAATAACTTCAGCTGATCCAATTTCTCTAACAATGTAGTTTCCAACAATTGGTAGATCTCCATCCAAATACATTCCAATATTGGATGGCATCAAAACTCTTACTCTTTCCACATCAGCTTCTTCAATGACGCTTCCCGGTGCCATATCAACAGTTGCGCTCCAAACTGTCACCATTCGATTTGCCGAACTCGAGATGATAAATGCTGAGATGAATGAAGCTGTAATTAGAACCAATCCAAAAAGCATCCGCAGATTTAGCATAGATTTCAGGTAGCTCATTGAAGGAAGTGTTGAAGCTTTACCGGCAATTTCCTCATTATTTTTCTGCTGTTTCATGAGAGATGAATACCGTTATATCGGTGCTAGAAATTGTTTTCCACAGGGCATTTTGGTTCTTGAGTATTTCTCATACTTTTGTATGAGGAATTGAGGGCTTTACTCAGCCAATCTCAACCCATGAAAACTCAAACCATAGATATTACGTCGGAACCAAATTTTCTCATTCAACCCACGTTGCAGTTGTTCGACAGAAGTGAAATTTTGAACAAAAGTTCCGCAGAAGCTGAAGTTATTTCAACCAGGCTCTACCTAATACCTACAACCCACGGCGAAAGTTATGATCCTGATTTTGCCCCGAATCCATCGCCGCTGTCCGATTTACCGAATCTTGAGCGCTGGACCCTAACTTATGTGGTTTCTGTAATTGAAGTAATGGCTGGTCGTCGCCCTATTCAACAAGTTGCTAGATCTACACACCGCTTCACCTATAACTCATTGCTTAGAAAAGTTGGCTCAGTTGGCGAGGTTCCGAAAATTCGGAAAATTCATCGTAATCAACCCATTGAAGGCGTGGTCGAGCTAACCGCCATTTTGGTATTTAAAGAACGCATTCGAGCACTAACCGCACGTTTTGAAGGCGTTGATAAGAAATGGCTATGTACAGAGCTCGAGCTGTTGTAAGACGAGTTTCAATAAATTATTTGATTAATTACAAAATAATTTAAGAAGCTCCGTGACATCGCTTGTATTTCTTGCCCGAACCACAAGGACAAGGCGCGTTGCGAGAGGTGCCATCGCTCTTAGAGGTTGCAACTCCCCCTGTTTCTGAAGGGGCGGAGTACTGCAAATCCTGATTTTGAGTCGGCTGCGTTACTCCTTTAGCTTCAACTTTTTTATCCTCGATTTTCACCTCAACGTTGAATAAGAAGCCAACCATTTCCTCTTTGATTGCATCCATCATGGCTGAGAAAAGTTCGTAACCTTCTTTTTGATATTCGACTAGAGGGTCACGTTGCGCCATGGCACGCAAGCCAATTCCTTCTTGCAGGTAATCCATTTCGTAGAGATGTTCGCGCCACTTGCGATCTAAGACAGACAGCAAAATCTTGCGCTCTAAATCCCTGGTTACTTCAGCACCGAGCTCTGCTTCTCGTTTTTCATAAGCTGCGAAGATGTCATCGACAATGCGCTGTGCAAGATAATCGGAATCCAATCCCGAACGTCCGCCCGCTTCTTTTTCTAGCTCCGCAACGGTAAAGCTGATTGGGTAAGTAGATTTCAAAACGGTCCATAGCTGGTCAAGATCCCACTCTTCTGGGAAACCTTCATTGGTTGCTGCGTTTACATAGCCTCTAATCGTGTCCTCAATGAAGTTCGCAACCTGATCTTTAATGTCTGCGCCTTCTAGAACTTCGCGACGTTCACGATAAATCACTTCACGTTGACGATTCATAACATCGTCATACTTCAAAACATTTTTGCGCATCTCAAAGTTCTGCGACTCGACCTGAGTTTGTGCGGATTTAATTGCATTAGAAACCATTTTGGACTCAATAGGAGTGTCCTCTGGAATTCCAGCCGCGGTAAGGAATCGCTCAACCAAGTTTGAATTAAATCTTCTCATCAATTCATCTTGCAATGAAAGGTAGAAGCGAGATTCGCCAGGATCTCCCTGACGACCAGTACGACCACGAAGCTGATTATCAATACGACGAGACTCATGACGTTCTGTGCCAAGCACATATAGGCCGCCGAGAGCCACTACTTCTTCATGGCCTTTGGAAACCGCAGATTTCTGTTTAGCAATTTCTGCCGGCCACTTGGCTTCATACTCTTCTGCATTATCAACCGGTGAAATCCCTTGACGTTGAAGTTCATAGTCCGCCATAAACTCAGGATTTCCGCCCAACATAATGTCTGTTCCGCGACCTGCCATATTGGTGGCAACTGTTACTGCACCAATAGTTCCGGCGCGCGCGATAATTGCAGCTTCTCGTTCATGCTGCTTAGCATTAAGTACCTCATGAGGAATGCCTTTACGGCGTAGCGCCTGTGAGAGAACCTCTGATTTTTCAACGCTAACGGTTCCTACTAAAACTGGTTGGCCTTTGCGATGTCTTTCGACAATGTCATTTGCTACCGCTTCAAATTTCGCATCTTCTGTCTTATAAACCAAATCCGCTTGATCGACACGCTGAACCGGTTTATTGGTTGGAATGGGGATTACGCCCAACTTATAAATTTGCATAAATTCCGATGCCTCAGTTAAGGCCGTACCGGTCATGCCAGCTAACTTTTCATAGAGGCGGAAGTAATTTTGCAAAGTAATTGTGGCCAAGGTTTGGTTTTCATCCTTGATTTCTACCCGCTCTTTAGCTTCTAATGCTTGATGTAATCCTTCGCTGTATCTTCTTCCCGATAGGACTCGACCGGTGTGCTCATCAACAATCAATAACTCACCATTCATAATCACATAGTCGCGATCACGTTTGAAAAGCTCCTTAGCTTTAAGCGCATTATTCAAATAACCGATCATCGGGGTATTTACTGATTCATAGAGATTTTCGATGCCAAGAAACTCTTCCACTTTGGAAACTCCAGCATCAAGAATGCCGGTGTTGCGCTTCTTTTCATCAACTTCATAATGCTCTCCACGCACCAACCGCGAAGCAATATTTGCAAACTCTACGTACCATTTGGTGGCTTTATCGGCAGGACCGCTGATAATCAAAGGCGTTCTCGCTTCGTCAATCAAAATTGAGTCAACTTCATCGACAATTGCAAAATTGTGTTCGCGTTGAACGCAATCGGCGAGATTCCAAGCCATGTTGTCACGCAGATAATCAAAGCCAAATTCATTATTGGTTCCGTAAGTTATATCTGCCAAATACTGTTCGCGACGCTCTGCCGGGGTCATTGATGCCAATATGACTCCCACCTTCAAGCCTAGAAAACGATGGATACGTCCCATCCATTCACTATCTCGCTCGGCTAGGTAATCATTTGTTGTGACAATGTGTACGCCATTTCCAGTTAAAGCATTTAAGTAGGACGGTAAAGTCGCAACAAGAGTTTTTCCTTCACCAGTGCGCATCTCTGCAATATTGCCAAGGTGAAGAGCTGCACCACCCATTAACTGAACATCGTAATGTCTCTGGCCCAAAGTTCTTTTAGAGGCTTCTCTTACAACCGCAAAAGCTTCAGGCAAAATGTCATCGAGATCTTCGCCATTTGTCAGGCGCTCCTTGAACTTAACAGTCATAGAGCGCAGTTCATCATCTGACATGGAAACAAAGGTGGCTTCGTGTGAATTTACCTCTTTGGCAATCTTTTCTAATTGCTTTAGAGCGCGACCTTCACCAGCACGAAGTATTTTGTCGAGAATTGCGACCACGTATCAGCCTTCCATGGAGATTGAGAGGGCTATCGTATTAGGAGTCTATGGGCTGATGCACACACGGCCGCAGCCCCCAAAACTGTCATATTTCTCTCGCTCAGAGCCCGAGCTGCGCTCAAAAGAGTAGCCCCGGTGGTAACAACATCATCAATTAATATGATTTTTGTATATTCGAGGGATCTCTGCAGCGCGCTTACATTGCTGACTTTGAAAGCATTTTCTAGATTTGCAGATCTCTCACTAAAGGATAATTTTGATTGATCTTTAACCTTTTTCTGATGAATCAAAATGCTCTCCCATTTAATCTCCGAAGCTCCCTGATTTTTGCAAATTGCAAGCGCCCTTTCCAAAATGGGATGCAGGAACGATTCCCCTCTCCTGCGAATTGCCTGTTTAGAGGATGGGATTGGCACCAACAAAAGTTGGACATTTCTATTCGCATTTCTCCAATGCATGATTGCACTCGCTAGTGCCTCTGCCATCAAATTCTGGGCGACCTTATTGCGATCCTCTTTTGCTTTAAGTACAACTCCGGAACTAAAGGTGTCATATGGAACCACCGCATAGATATTAAAATTCTCAATTTGAAATCTAACCGGGATTTTTCTCCAGGACTGCAAGCAAAGATCACAAACTGTTTGATTTGGCGCCGAACAAATTAAGCAATTTTCTGGATATACAAGAGTTCTAAGGCCTTGCCTAATAGTATTTAAATTCCAATTCTGCATACCCAATCATTAATGATTGCCAGGTTAGCATTGTGGCTCCGCTAAATTTATGTGTAAATCTAACTATTGAGAATCGCGGACATTTGCAATTTCTGACAAGGGAAACTCATTCAACCTCTGACCATGAACCTTTGGAAGTGTAAGGACAAAATTTGAACCCGCTCCAATTTCGCCCCAAACCCTAATTTCACCACCATGTAACTGTGCATCCTCTTTTGCGATTGCCAAACCTAAACCAGTTCCACCTCGTTCGCGCGAGCGCGATGGATCGGCACGCCAAAAACGATCAAAAACCCGCTCAATTTGTTGTTCCGTTAAACCAACCCCGTAATCACGCACTCCGATCGCAACCGCAGTTGCATTCTCTGCAATGGTTACATGTATCGGCTTGCCCTCAGCATGATCGATCGCGTTGGCCAGCAAATTACGCATAATGCGCTCAATTCGCCTTGGATCTCCATCGATCACCGCTGGCTCGCCTGGGGCGCTGATCAAAAGCTGGGTTTCTTTATCTTTATAGGAGAGTTGAAGATCATCTGCGCATCGTCTGACCAGGGCACTTAGATCAACCTTATCCATAGTCAGCGCGGCTACTTGAGCATCAAATCGACTTACCTCAAGCAAATCAGCCAGTAAATTCTCAAACCGCTCAATCTGTGAAACCAACAACTCGGCACTGCGCGAAATTATTGGGTCGAAATTATTTCGCGCTGAATAAATAACATCTGATGCCATACGGATGGTTGTTAATGGTGTGCGCAATTCGTGAGATACATCAGAAACGAAGCGTTGTTGTAGTCGGGATAAGTTCTCTAATCGAGAGATTTGTTGTTCAAGGGTGTCCGCCATTTCATTAAAGGCTTGACCTAATCTGGCGATCTCATCTTCTCCACGTACCTCCATGCGTTTCAGCAAGTCTCCCGACGTTAATTGTTCAGCCACTTCAGCGGCAGATTTAACGGGTTTTATAACCTGTCTTAGAACTACAGATGCTACGATCATGATTAGACCAATCAAAAGCAATCCTGCGCCCCAAATTGCACGTCCAATTAGTGCGATTGTGCGTTGCTGTGCATCAAAACCAAACAAGACATACATCTCATACTTGCCGAGATTTGGGATCCTTAAAGTTTTTCCAATAATTACGCCATCCAAGATCTCGCCATTTACATATTTGAGAGTTCCCTGTCTCCAATGTAGCTGGTCATCTGATTTGAGTTTTTCGCGAAGCGAATTTGGAATTGATTCAGGTAATAAGAAATTTGAGGCTGTTACTGCGGGGATGCCTTTCAATTCACGATCTGCGGTTTGGAACAAAACAACCTCGCGACCTGAATCCCTGGCGCTCAAATTACCTGAGTTAACCACCTCAGCAATTAACGCTTTGAAATCTGTGGAACTACTAGTACTTGAAACTATGAACCGGTAGTCGGCGTATTGAATCGCCGCTTCGCCTTCTGAGATAGAGGCAGCGATTTTTTCATTAAATATTCCATCGGAAATTCGACTATAAAGATTTGAACCCAAAACATAGATCAGCGCAATTGAAACCAGGCCGGAAAGGGTAAAAACCTTTAAAAATAATGACCTGCGGAAGAGTTTAAACACTTAGCCTTCTAGCTTCTATTACCTGTTGCGCCCGCCTTATATCCAATACCGCGAACCGTATTTATGATGGTGGGGTTTTCTGGATCATGTTCAATCTTGGCACGCAATCTCTGTACGTGAACATTAACTAGTCGAGTATCAGTGGAATGCCTGTAACCCCAGACTTCACCCAACAACGCTTCGCGAGTGAAAACTCGACCCGGCTCTTTTGCTAAAGCCACTAACAAATCAAACTCTAAACGGGTTAAAGGAATCTCTTTACCGCCACGTGTGACAGTGTGCTCAACGATATCAATCGCCAAATCGCCAATAGTTAAATTGCTAGAAATCTCGCCACCAGATCTGCGAAGTCGTGTACGAATACGAGCTACAAGTTCGGAGGGCTTGAAAGGCTTGACCATGTAATCATCGGCACCAGCTTCTAAGCCTTTAACGATGTCATGTGTATCGCTCTTCGCGGTCAGCATGACGATTGGCACACGCATTGATTGTTTTCTTATCTGTTTACAGACTTCAATGCCATCAAGTCCAGGCAACATGATGTCGAGTAGTACTAAATCTGGTGGATTGTTGCGAAACACCTCAACGGCTTCATCGCCACGACTAACTAAATCGACCTCTATGCCTACGCCATTGAGGACAATTCCCAACATTTCGGCAAGGTCTTGATCATCATCAACGACCATTACCGAAGTCATTAGCTACCGTGCTTCCAGGAGTTCAAATATTCAACTTGAATTGGAGTTAGAGTATCAATCTTCGCGCCCATGCTCTTTAACTTCAGCGAAGCTACCTCTTTATCAATTTCGGTTGGAACATAATGAACACCAGGCGTTAAGTTTTTCGCGTTCTTTACTAACCATTCGGCGGTTAAAGCCTGATCAGCAAAGGACATATCCATAACCACAGCTGGATGGCCTTCTGCTGCGCCCAAATTAACAAGTCTGCCTTCAGCGATGAGTAATACGCGATTGCCATTAGAGAGTACGTATTCATCGGTTTGATGACGGATCTTTGGGTTTTTCTTGGCGTTCTTCTCAAGCCATGCCACATCGATTTCAATGTCAAAGTGACCAGCGTTTGCCAAGATGGCTCCATCTTTCATAACTGCAAAATGCTCCGCAGTTAGAACAGTTCTATTACCTGTTACGGTAACAAACACATCACCAATTTTGGCCGCTTCCATCATAGGCATTACGCGATAGCCCTGCATAAGAGCATCGAGCGCCTTTGTGGGATCAATTTCAGTTATTACAACATCGGCGCCCATTCCACGGGCTCTTTCTGCAACACCCTTACCGCAATATCCAAAACCACCAACAGCAAATACTTTTCCGCCTAATAGTTGATTGGTTGCGCGGAAGATTGCATCAACGGTTGATTGACCTGTTCCATAACGATTATCAAACATGTGCTTAGTGTCAGTGTCATTAACCGCAATCATTGGAAATGTTAAAGCGCCATCTTGCGCCATTTGCTGAAGACGAATGACACCTGTTGTGGTCTCTTCGCATCCACCAACGATGTTTGGCAATAATTCTTTACGGGTGGTGTGCAATGTATTAACCAAATCGCAACCATCATCAAATACTTGGTTAGGTTCAATATCCAGCGCGGCATTAATGTGGGCGTAGTAGCCATCACGGTCCACTGCGTTACGTGCGAAAACACTAATTCCATATTCATGCACCAAGGCAGCAGCGGTGTCATCTTGAGTGGATAATGGATTTGATGCACAAAGAGCAATCTCTGCTCCTCCTGCCTTAAGGGCGCGCATCAAGTTTGCAGTCTCGGTCGTTACATGCATACAAGCCGAGAATCGAATACCGGTAAATGGTTTTTCTTTCTCAAAGCGTTCGCGAATCTGCGCCAGTACCGGCATATTGCGCTCAGCCCATTCAATGCGCTTCTTACCTTCAGCAGCAAGAGCTGGATTGGCGATATCGTGCTTTGGAGTCGTACTGGTAGCTAGATTCACTTTTGGAGATCCCCTTTAAAAGATTGCAGTATTTGGGACAGTTTACCCGTTTCGAATAATCTGCAAGACCAGATCTCTTACCCGAGCCATCTCACTGGCTGATGCAGCCTCGGCATTAAGCCTGAGTAAAGGTTCGGTATTTGAGGGCCTGAGATTTACCGACCAATCTGGTGCAGATATTGATAAACCATCAAGTTCATCAAATTTAAGGTCTTGATTCAGATTCGCAAAATAATCTTTTACCTTTGAAATGGCCGATTTTGTATCGGTTACCTCTGTATTAATTTCACCACTAAGCACGTATCGATTGAAACGATTCATTAACTCTGACAACGATCTTTGATTATCCAGCAAAGCAGCAATTGCATGTAAGGCCGCCAACATTCCCGAATCTGCACACCAAAAATCTTTAAAGTAAAAGTGACCAGAATGTTCTCCACCAAATATCGCACCATGTTCAGCCATCATCTGCTTTATGAATGAATGCCCAACTCTGGAACGCATCGGAACGCCACCATTTTCTACAACAATTTCTGGAACAGCACGTGAACAAATTAAGTTATAAATTACAGCTGAACCAGGATTCTTTTTTAGTTCTCTATCCGCTATTAGGGCAGTAAGAGCTGAGGGAGAAACCAAATCTCCCTTTTCATCAACTAGAAAGCAGCGGTCAGCATCTCCATCAAATGCAAGTCCAATGTCTGCCTGCTTTTCAATGACCAATTTTTGTAAATCAACTAAGTTCTTAGCTTCGATTGGATTAGCTTCGTGATTTGGAAAAGTGCCATCCAATTCAAAGTAGATACCATCAACTACCGCATTTATTTTTTCCATCACAGCTGGAGCAGTGTGACCACCCATGCCGTTACCTGCATCGATGGCTATTCGAATCGGCCTATCTTTGAAAGAACTCTTGAATGTGCCTTCAGGAAATAATGAAAACAAATAAGCGACGTATTCCGGCAATAAATCTCGCTGTGTTTCCTTACCTAAATTGCGGTTGGGAATGGGTGAACCTTCAAGTATCTGTTGTTTAATCCAGCGCAAACCGGAGTCTTGACCGATGGGCTTTGCGCCACTGCGACATAGCTTTATGCCGTTATAGGCCGCTGGATTGTGGCTTGCCGTAAACATGGCACCTGGCATATTTAAGTGACCCGATGCAAAGTAAAGTTGATCAGTCGAAGCAAGTCCGATTCGAATCACATCTAAGCCCTGGGAAGTTACCCCGTCAGAAAATGCATCAGCTAGTTCAGGTGAAGATGGTCGCATATCTTCGCCAATCAAAATGGTTGCGGGCTCTCGCTCTAACTCAATAAATTTTGCAAAAGCAATACCGAGAGCAAAAGTGAAATCTGCATCTAGTTCTTCTTCAACCAATCCACGAATATCGTATGCCTTAATTATCTTGTCAAGAATTTCCTTATTCATGAATTGCTCAAACTAATCTTGCTGTGGAATTGAGCGAAGATGTCCTCGTCGTCCAACCTCTGGATTCATCGACTTTGATGACATTTCCATTTTTGCTGTTTGTCTGATTGCCTCAGCTATTGCTAATACATCCTCTGGAGAAGGGGCATTAATAACTGATTTGTTTTTTATGTCCTGGTGCTCAACTACTGTCCAGCCTTTTGGAACCGTCAACTTCTCTGAATGTGATTCGCAGAGATCATAAGCGTGGGGCTCGACAAATGTTGAAAGTGGGCCGAGTACTGCGGTGGAATCAGAGTAAATATAGGTGAGAGTAGCCACAGCATTAGATTTGCAACTTGATCGCGTGCAGCATCTACCAGCCGTACTAGGCCTGCCGGTGTTGGACTGACCGGACTTTGGGTTAGACGCTGAAGTCATGACGCGAGATTAGTAGAAAGGTGTCATAAAGCGCCGTATTTGCTCGGCCAAAATAACAACCTGGTGAATCCGCTATTTTCCAGCTCTTATTACTGAGATATCAGCTACTGGTTTAGTCGCGCTCTCTAAATCTGTGTTCTGTTTAACTGGAAGATGCGTTACCCCATCTCGGGAAATCCAGTTCATTCCCGCCTTAACCCCTGACTGATTGGTGAATGAAATAAGCCTTACACCACTTGGAACCTTCCAATTCAATACCTCATCTCCAATCAAGGTCTTGCTAAATTCCTTACCCCGGTTGTTTTTCCAATTCACATTAACCAAGATCTTTTCACCAACAAAGGTAACAGTTGGTTCCAATCCATAGAGATTAAATGAAACATTCCCAAAACTGTTCGATGGAGCGCTCCACATAAAATCAGAAACTCCCCCCGTTTTTAACTCTGTAAAGATTCCTCCAACCACTGGAGCTGTAGCGTTTATCTTTATAGCGAAAGTCTTGTTCCCTAAATCTAAATCTGCTAAATCAAAATCTTTGACGGTCTGGGATTTTAATGAAATCCCTCCCAAACCAACTGGAATAAATACTCCTTCCGGAGAAATTATCTCAACGCTAGCATTCGCATCAACATTACTTGTGCTCATCAAACGCAAAGTATGTTTTGCTTTGTTGGAATTTCCATAGCGAATTGGAATTCCGGCAATAATAAGCTCAGCATCTGGATTAAATATTGGTGAAACAAAATCTGCGCCTAAGTTATTAAGACCACGCACTCTTTCATCAAGCATAAAACTTGCTATTCGACCACTTCGAGTTTCCACTTTGAGCACTATTCGAGAGGAGCCTGGATCAAAGGAATCAACCCTGATTATCTTCTCGGATGAAGCTTTTACCGTTATTGGTACTGATGCCGTAGAGCCGTTCTCCGAATAACTAGTGACATCTACTATTGCTTCACCTAGTCCACTATTTACTAAAACCAATTTCGT
>JBDKIY010000008.1:0-35176 GCA_039796875.1 Actinomycetota bacterium | reverse complement strand
TAGCATTCTGCCCAAATTAAATAACTCCGAGGCCATTCAGGTAGCGGCAATCCACTCAGTTGCAGGAACATTAATTAGTAAGGATAGTTTTGATAAAACACCACCTTTTATCGCTCCACATCACTCCACAACCACAGTGGCGATGGTGGGTGGTGGCGGCAAAGTAATTCGCCCCGGAGCGTGCTCACTTGCACATCATGGCGTTCTCTTTATTGATGAAGCCCCTGAATGTGCAAATGGAATTTTGGATTCGCTCCGCCAACCTTTGGAATCCGGCGTTGTAGAGATAACTCGCGCCATCGGCACGCTGCGTTTTCCAGCACAATTTATGTTGGTCCTAGCCGCAAATCCATGTCCGTGCGGGAAATTCTCTGGCAAAGGCAGGGGATGCCAATGTTCATCACTACAGGTGCGGCGTTACTTGAGCCGAATTTCAGGCCCCTTATTGGATCGCATTGATATCAGGCTGAAAGTCCAAACTCCTAGTCGATTAGAACTGGCAGATACCAGCGAGCGAGAATCAAGTGAAAAAGTTCGAGCACGAGTAGAGGCAGCTAGGTTGATCGCGGCAGAGCGCTTTTCAGAGTATTCATTTAATTTAAACTCTCAAATCCCTTCTGAATTGCTACGCGGGAAATTTAAAGCACATCAGAAAGCTATGGCGGTTCTTCACAATTTAATTGACCGTGAGGAGATTACCGCCCGCGGTTTTCATAAGTTGCTCCGGCTAAGTTGGACAATTGCTGACTTGCAATCAGCCGCTACTCCGGGCATAGAACACTTAGAGCGTGCTCTGGATATGCGCTCGGCAGGTGAAATCGCCCTATGACAAAAGAGTCGCAACTAATCCTCTTTGCAGCTATTGAAGGAGGTTCGAAATTTTGGAGCTCTGAATTAGCGCGCTTTGGGGCAGATGAACTACTGGAGCGAATTGTTGGAAATATTTATACAGCAGAGCGAAAATCGGCAGAAAAGATTAGGGATCGGATCTTTCAATCAAATTACCATCAACTGATGGGAGAGATTAGAGACTGCGGCGCTCGCTTTATTACTGCCGAATCGCAGGAGTGGCCCGCGGCTTTAAATGATTTAGCTGCTCCACCTATTGGATTAGTTGTCAAAGGAAAAGAAGTGCAGGGTAATTGTGTTTCTATTGTCGGAACCAGAAACCCCACTACTTATGGAGCCCGTATCGCAAGTGAGTTCGCCGCAGGTTTTGCTGATAGAGATTGGACGGTTGTGAGCGGTGGCGCTTACGGCATTGATACACATGCGCATCGTGGAGCTATCGCAGCTGAAGGCGTTACAGTTGCGATTCTTGGATCTGGAGTAGCGGTTAATTACCCAGCGGGAAATGAAAAACTTTTTAATGAGATCTCTGAATCCGGCTCACTTATTTCTGAGGTAATGCCAAGTGAGAAGGCCAGGCAGGATCGATTCTTAACTAGGAATCGACTAATTGCGGCACTATCTAAAGGAACAATCGTTGTAGAAGCCGCTTTCAGAAGTGGATCTTTAAGAACTGCGCGCGATGCAGCTGAAATTTTCCGAACTGTTATGGCGGTTCCTGGACCAATTACCTCTCCAACCAGTGATGGATGTCATCGCTTAATTGGAGAGAGGTGTGCCGAGATAGTTACTTCCGTGAGTGATGCGATGGAACTCTTGATGCCTTTGACACCAACAATTGATAGTACCCTTAGCGGTGATGAGTCATAAAGCGGCGTTCGTAGCGATTGTTGGTAGACCAAATACTGGCAAGTCCACTTTAGTTAACGCTTTAGTGGGAGAGAAAATAGTTATCACCTCTCACCATCCCAATACCACTCGAAATGCGATTCGCGGAATAGTTACCACCCCTGATTATCAACTTGTTGTTGTAGACACTCCTGGCGTTCATAAGCCCAAAACATTGTTAGGTGGGGCGTTGAATTCAATGGTTAGTGAGAGTATGGACTCTGTTGACTCCATTGTTATGTGTATTCCGGCTATTGAGGAAATTGGCTCAGGGGATAAGTTCATTGCACAGGAAATCGCCGCGCATAAAGGTGCAAAGAAGATTTGCGCAATCACGATGGTGGATATGTCCAAGAAGCTGGAGTTACCAAAGCAATTAATTGCTGCCAGCAAATTAGCCCAGGAATCAGGATTTCAGTGGGATGACATTGTTCCTCTCTCTGCCAAAACTGATGATCAAGTCCAACTACTTTTAGATTTATTGGCTAAATACGCTCCCGAGTCACCAGCGTTTTATCCCGCTGATATGAAGTCGGATCAGGAACTTGAAACCCAATTAGCGGATTTGATTCGCGAAGCCGCCATCGAGGATGTATTTGAAGAGGTCCCGCATTCCATCGCAGTAATCATTGATGAAATTAGCGAACGCGAAAAGCGAACCCCAGAGGAACGTCCTTTCTATGACATTCACGCCTCAATCGTCGTAGAACGAGACAGTCAAAAAGCAATTATCATCGGCAAAAAAGGCGAGCGACTCAAAGAGGTAGGCATGAATGCCAGAAGTGAAATTGAAAAGAAATTAAAGGGGCGAGTTTTTCTTGGTTTACATGTAAAGGTAATGCCTAATTGGCAAAGTGATGCCAAAGCTTTAACTAAGTTGGGATTTAATCAACAGTAATTAAGCTGCAATAGCGGTTGCGGACGGCTTTCGGCTTGCGTAATAAGAGCCGATTAGAACTAAAGGAAGACCAATTGCAATCGCCAAGGTAAGTTTTTCATCCAATAAAACAATACCGAGTAGAACCGCGATAGCCGTGTTTGGATAAACGACCAAAGATGCACGTGCTGCACCGATATCTTCGAGCACTTTGAAGAAAATCCAGAAGGCTGTAGCGGTGCAAATTAGACCCAATCCAACTGTTGAAAGTATTGCTTGAGATGAGGGAGATTTTTCTGGTAGATGAGTTAGTGCAAAGGGCGCAAAAATTAATGCAGAAATACCCAATGCAATTCCGTTAATGGCCACTCCAGATACGCCGGGGGCTTTGCTAGTAATCAAGTTAACCGCCCAAGCATAGGAAAAGGCAGAAATCAGAACCCCTAACAGCGAAAGTAAGTTTGCTACATCATTAAGAGATTCAATTCCAACAATAAGAGCTATGCCAACAAGACCAATTCCAATTCCCAGAACTCTGGTTCGATGAGCCGCCGTTGTGTCCCCAGAGTAATGCGCGAAGAAAGTAGCCCAAATAGGTACGGTCGCCACCAGTAAAGCAACAACTCCCGAGGAAAGATCACGCTGAGAACTCGTGATCAAAGTCCAGGGAATTACCATTTCTAATATCGAATAAATAAAAATGTATTTCCAGTATTTCAGGGCTGGCAGAAATGTTTTCTTATATATCGCTAACGGAATAAGTACTAAGGCGCCAATTAAAACTCGAGAGAAAACGATTAGGGGAGTTGAAAGCTCTTCGACCGCCACTTTCATAAACAAATATGGGACGCCCCACAGCACACCTACCAGGGCGAATAAGCCCCAACCTCTACGCGACATTTACTTAATTACGCTCCGATACAACTCAATAGTTTGTTGTGCAACCTTATCCCAACCAAATTCGATTTCAGCTCGGTGTCGTCCGGCTTTACCCATGGCTGATGCCAAATCAGTATCAGACATCACATGATTTACCGCCGCGGCAATTCTTTCCTCAAACTCTGTAGCGTTTGGTGAGTATTCAACTAACAAACCAGTTTTTCCATTTTCAACTACCTCTGGAATTCCGCCAACATTTGATGCGACAACTGCGGTTTCACATGCCATTGCCTCCAGATTTACGATCCCGAGCGGCTCATATATAGAAGGGCATAAAAAGGCCTGCGCCTGCGAGAGGAGTGCTGTTAATTCATGATGGGGCAACATTTCTTTAATCCAAATAATGTTTCCTCGTTTTTCAGTGAGATCAGTAATTAACTCCTCGACCTCTTTACCAATCGCTGGCTCATCGGGAGAACTGGCAGCCAGGACCAAGGAAAATTCCGGATTGACCTTTTGCCATGCACGCAACAGATGTGCCAAACCCTTTTGGCGGGTAATTCTTCCCACAAACATCGCAAAGTTAGATTTAATGTTGTATTTTTCCAAAACAGTTTTGTCGTGATTTGGCAGAAATTTAGCGGTGTTAATGCCATTGCGAATTGTGATTACTTTATTTGGATTAACATTTGGATAAGCTTGTAAAACATCGTTGCGCATTCCATCACTTACCGCAACTATTGCTGAGGCATTTTCAAAAGCTAGTTTCTCTACCCAGGAAGAGATTTGATAACCGCCACCAAGTTGTTCAGCTTTCCAAGGGCGGAGTGGTTCTAGGGAATGGGCGGTCGCTACATGCGGAATGCCATAAATTTTTGATGCAAGAAATCCGGCGAAGTTTGCATACCAAGTGTGACTATGGACAACATTTGCTTCTGCAATTTGAGAGTGTTTTCCCATGGCTATTTCAGCATCAATCAAGAGCGCCTGCAACGCGGGATTTAATTTGTTCAACTCTCCAGCTAGTTGATAGCCGATCGCATTTTCTCTTGGTTCGCCAAAGCAGTGAACCTGCGATGTTAGGTGAGGAAGCTCATTTAAGGCTGAGACCAGGTTAGTTACATGAACTCCAGCCCCGCCATAGATACTGGGTGGCCATTCCTTGGTAATCATGCCTACCGTGACCTTCTTATTACTCACACACCAAGAGTATCGTTAGGACATGGCGCGGTTAGATCTCCCTTTAGGCATAGTTCTTGCCGGTGGTGAAGGCAAGAGATTGATGCCACTAACTGCAGATCGCGCCAAACCAGCGGTGCCATTTGGCGGCTCATATCGCTTAGTTGATTTCGTTTTATCTAACTTGGTTAACGCAGGATTTTTGCGTATAGCGGTGCTAACTCAATATAAGTCGCATTCTCTTGATCGTCACATCACCACAACTTGGCGTATGTCCAATCTATTGGGAAACTACATAACACCAGTCCCAGCACAACAGAGACTTGGTCCACGGTGGTACACCGGCAGCGCAGATGCAATTTTGCAAAACTTTAATTTGATTCATGATGAAAATCCAAAGCATGTAATTGTCTTTGGCGCTGATCACGTATATCGAATGGATCCCGATCAGATGTACCAACAACATCTACAAACCGGGGCCGGAGTAACTGTCGCTGCGATTCGAGTTAAGCGGAGTGAAGCTTCAGAGTTTGGCGTTATCGAACTTGCCGATGATGGAATAACAATTAAAGCGTTTCATGAGAAACCGGCAAATCCTCCAGCAATGCCGGGTCATCCTGATTTAGCACTCGTTTCAATGGGTAACTACATCTTCCGACGCGACGCCATGGAAGAAGCGCTGATAATTGATGCAGAGGATGCAGATAGCCGTCACGATATTGGTGGAAACATAATTCCTGCCATGACAAAAAATGGATTGGCAAAAGTTTATGATTTTGCAAACAACGTTGTCCCGGGTGAAACTGAGCGCGATAAAGGTTATTGGCGTGATGTAGGTTCAATAGATTCTTATTTTGATGCTCACATGGATTTAGTTTCGCCACTGCCGATTTTCAACCTTTACAACCGCAAGTGGCCAATCTTGACAAATCCACCTTCAAATCCTCCAGCAAAGTTCTCAGAACGCGGTATCGCCTTTGATTCAGTGGTTGGTGCTGGGTCGATTATTTCAGGCGGAGAGTTGCGCCGTACCGTTGCCTCATACGATGTAATGGTCAATAGAGATGCAGCGGTTGAAAGCGCAGTGTTAATGCCTTCAGTCTTAATCGGCGAAGGAGCAAAAATTAAGAATGCAATTCTAGATAAGAACGTTGTAGTCGAACCTGGCGCAACTATTGGTTACGACCTAGAACGCGATCGGGAAAGATTTACAGTTTCCGCCGGGGGAATTGTGGTCGTAGGCAAAGGCGTCACGGTAACTCGCTAGATAACTCATTCAGATACACAAAAGATTGAATGGGGTAGACTGCGCAGGCGGTCAATGAAGACCTCAAATCTCTAGTAAATCTAATCGGAGTATTTTTATGCGTTTCGGTGTGCTCACAGGTGGCGGCGATTGCCCGGGTCTAAATGCTGTTATTCGCGCAGTTGTTCGCAAGGGCGAAAAAGAGTACGGCTATGAGTTTGTTGGATTTCGCGATGGCTGGAAGGGTCCACTTGAAGGATTGACAATGCCGTTAAACATTGCGGCAACTCGCGGCATATTGCCACGCGGCGGAACAATTCTTGGATCTTCACGTACCAATCCATTCAAGATTGAAAATGGCGTAGAGCGCATTAAAGAGAATCTGCAAAAGATGAATATCGATGCGTTAATCGCAATTGGTGGCGAAGACACTTTGGGTGTTGCAACCAAGTTAGATGCGTTGGGCGTTAAAGTTATTGGAGTTCCCAAAACCATCGATAATGATTTGAATAACACCGATTACACATTTGGCTTTGATACATCAGTAAATATTGCGGTCGAAGCGATTGATCGCTTACACACAACCGCTGAATCACATCACCGCGCGCTAATTGTTGAGGTTATGGGCCGCCACGCTGGATGGATTGCCTTGCACTCCGGTCTAGCGGGTGGAGCATCTTGCATTTTGATCCCAGAGGTTCCTTTCGATATCGAAAAGGTCTGTAAATACGTCGAGTCTCGCTTTGAGCAGTCCTATGCACCAATCATCGTGGTTGCAGAAGGCGCGCTGCCAAAGGATGGAGACTTGATTACAAAGGATGCAACATTGGATGCATTTGGTCACGTAAAGCTTTCAGGTATCGGAGAGTGGCTAGCTAAGGAAATTGAAAAGCGCACCGGCACTGAAGCCCGCACCTCAATCCTGGGACACATTCAGCGGGGCGGTACTCCAACCGCATTTGATCGCGTTCTAGCTACCCGTTTTGGTTTGCACGCTATAACTGCAGCTCATGAAGGCGATTGGGGCAAGATGGTTGCGCTACACGGCACCTCAATTGCCCGCGTGCCGCTGGCCTCAGCTACAGAGAAGCTAAAGACGGTAGATCCTGCGTTATTAGCTGAAGCTGAAGTCTTCTTCGGATAATTACGGCGCGAGCTATAACGAAACTTATCTACTCTTGTCTCTATGGCTGAGCACATGAATTCAAACCCTGGAATTGAAGGATTATTTGATTCCTCCCTTAAGGCTGCCCAACAACCGGCGTGGCCGGATAAAGCAGCTTTGGAAAGCGCGGTCAATGAACTCAAGTCATTGCCGCCCTTGGTGTTTGCAGGAGAGTGCGACAACTTAAAGGCGAGAATCGCTGAAGCCGCTGATGGCAAAGCATTTTGGCTACAAGGTGGCGATTGTGCAGAAACTTTTGCGGCCGCAACTGCAGATTCAATTAGAAATCGAATCAAAACAATTCTGCAAATGGCTGCGGTCCTGCAATACGGCGCAAGTTTGCCGGTCATCAAGGTCGGCCGCATGGCGGGACAGTTTGCCAAGCCAAGAAGTAATGATTTCGAAACTCGTGGCGAAATATCGCTGCCGGCTTACCGTGGAGATGCGGTAAATGATTTGGAATTTACCGAAACTTCTCGAACCCCTGACCCTGCCAGGTTGGTAAAGGTTTATAACACCTCATCTGCAACTTTGAATTTGGTTCGCGCATTCACGCAAGGTGGTTTTGCAGATCTGCGCTTGGTGCATGAATGGAATAAAGGATTTGTCAAAGATTCGAAAATTGGAACTCGTTATGAAGCAATGGCAAATGAGATTGGTCGTGCTTTGGACTTCATGCGAAGCGCGGGTATCAATCCAGAGGAGTTTAAGACCGTTGATTTTTACTCAAGTCACGAAGCTCTAATTCTTGAGTATGAAAAAGCATTAACTCGTATAGATTCTCGCACCGGTCTTCCTTATGATGTATCTGCACATTTTGTGTGGATAGGTGAGCGCACCAGACAAATTGATGGCGCCCATATGGATTTTGCCAAGAAAATTAAGAATCCAATCGGAGTGAAGATTGGACCCAAGACAACACCCGAAGATGCGCTTTCCTTAATCAAAGAGTTAAACCCTGATAATGAAGCTGGACGATTGACTTTTATAACCCGTATGGGAGCAGGAAATATCAGAAATATCCTTCCAGCTATTGTTGATGCTGTTACCAAATCAGGCGCCAAAGTTCTGTGGGTGTGCGACCCAATGCATGGCAATACCTATGAAGCTCCTACTGGTTACAAAACCCGTAAATTTGATGATGTCTTAGAGGAAGTAAAAGGCTTTTTCGAGGTACACCAAAAATTGGGCACTCATCCCGGCGGAATTCACATCGAGCTAACCGGCGATGATGTTACTGAATGCGTTGGTGGTGGAGAGGAAATCTCTCACGATGATTTAGCTACTCGTTATGAAACAGCTTGTGACCCCAGACTAAATCACACACAATCATTGGAATTGGCATTTCTGGTGGCAGAAATGCTTCGCGATCGTAAGTAACACCTTTAGAAAATGCTTTTACTCACCTCTCTAAAGACCCCCATTGGTCAATTAAGTGTTATTGCTCGAGATGGAGTTTTACTCGCAGCTGGTTTTGGAGAATCTAAGAGACTTAAGTCTGGTTTAGATGGAGCAGATTACGATTTAGGATTTCGAAATGTAAGAAGTATTTCTGGCATTTCAGATTTGTTATCTGATTATTTTGATGGTGATTTATCAGCACTAGACAAGATTTCTGTTCGACAGCTTGGTGGCGATTTTTCACAGCGCGCCTGGAAATCCATGAGGCGTATCAGGGCTGGAAAAACTATTACTTACGCAGAACTAGCTACCAAAGTGGGCTCTCCAGCGGCGGTACGCGCAGCTGGCACAGCATGCGCGAGGAATCTAATCGCCGTTGTAGTGCCTTGCCATCGCATAGTTAAAACTGGTGGCGCACTTGGAAACTACGCTTACGGTTTGAAGAGTAAAGAGTGGCTATTACGCCACGAAGGTGCGTTGCAATAACCTTTGCATGATTTCACAGGCTTTTTGAATTTGCGCATCGCTGAGATCCATGTGAGTAACTAATCTGACATAAGTTGGCCCAAGTGCGCTAACCAATACTCCATCAGCCTTCGCAGCTGCTGCGAATTCCGCAGCAGAGAGTTTTGAACCGGCCAGTTCCAGACCGACAATATTGGTTTCAACAAGACTTGGATCGATCGTGGATGGTGCGACTTCATAACACGCTTTTGCTAACTGTTTTGCTTTTTCATGATCTTTGGCCAGCAATTCAATGTGATTATCTAACGCGAAATGTCCGGCTGCGGCCAGAATCCCGACTTGTCGCATTCCGGCTCCATAACGCTTTCGCCAAATACGCGCATTTGCTACTCGTTCTTTGGTGGAGAGCATCAAAGAACCAACGGGGGCACCTAAACCTTTTGAAAGACAGACGCTAATAGTGTCGAAGTATTTTCCGTACTCTGTGAAAGAAACTCCACTAGCTACATGGGCATTCCAAATTCTTGCCCCATCGAGATGCATAGCGATGCCTGACTCCTGGCTAGCGCCTCGAAGCGCAGCAATCTCTGCAATTGATTGCACGGTGCCGCCACCAAAGTTGTGGGTGTTTTCTACCGCAATAGCGGTGGTTGAAACCAAGTAAGGACCTGAATTTGGTCGCGCGTAACTCATGGCATTTTTGTGATCTAGTAATCCACGTTCATCGCGCCAAGTTCTAGTTGTAATTCCACTAAATACAGCGGCAGCTCCCAGCTCTGCTCGAGCTATATGAGAGTTTGCTTCACAGATCAACTCTTCTCCAGGAGCGACCAAAGTTCTTATTGCTAATTGATTGGCTAATGAACCGGTTGGGGTAAATAGGGCTGCTTCTTTGCCGAAGAGCGCTGCGACCCGTTCTTCAAGAGAGTTAATTGTTGGATCATCACTGTAAACATCATCGCCGACCGCAGCTGAGGCGATTGCAGCTCGCATCTGCGTACTTGGTTTTGTTACCGTATCAGAGCGTAAATCAATGACCTCTAAAGCTGCACTCATCAGGCAATAATCTCAGGAATTAGAGTTATTTGAAACCCGGGGCTGAACAATTGCGAGCATAGCGATTAACACCATTCCGCCACCCAAGGCAAGCCTTAGTGTGAACGGCTCCATTCCATACATAAATGAGAATAGAGCAGCAAAGACAACCTCCATCGTAAGAATTACAGCAACTTTGGTGGTTGAGATTCGAGCCTGTGACCAGGTTTGAATTACAAAAGCAAAGGCGGTTGCAAATATGGCGGTAAACAAAATCACCGACCATACCTGACTATCTGGGGGAGAGACGTAACCATTAATGGATGCCGGTATTGCAGCAACAATTGCACAACTAGTTAATTGAATTACCGTCAATGCGTAGGCATCAAAACTCTTACTCCAACTACCAAGCAAAATAATATGTAGGGCAAAAAGTGCGGCTGACATCAAAACAAAGAGCTCTCCACTTCCTACACTCCAACCTTGGATTGATAAAACTGCCAATCCGAGGACGGCGAGCAGAATGTAGCCCCACATGGAAAGCGTTAACTTTTCCTTTAGGAAAATAAAGGCAAGTAAAGGTGTGATTACCACGTAAAGACCGGTGATAAACCCGGTAATCGCAGGTGTGGTGCGTTCAAGTCCTAGCGTTTGAAAAATATAACCGGCGCCCAAGGCAGCGCCAATAATTAATCCTTTAGCTACTAACTCCTTATTGAATTGCTTGATGACTTTGGGCTTTATAACAATCATTGCAACAGCGGCAACTAGGAATCTTGATACCAAGAAGCTGTAAACATCCTGTTGATCGAGAATATCCTTCATCCACACAAATGAAATTCCCCACATTGCAGCGACGGCGAGTAGCGCCCAGGGCGCCAATTTGAGTTGCATTACTTGTCTCGCATCTTGCGAAGTGCAGCAACTTCTTTGCCATGCTCAGGCTCTTCACCTGGTGTTTCTAAAATTAATGGCGCATTTGCCACAGCGGGATGTGCCATCAACTCTGCGAATGGCTTTATTCCGAGCTCTCCTTCACCAAGATTTTGATGGCGATCTTTTAGTGATCCGAGAACATCCATGGAGTCATTGGCGTGAATTAGTTGAATTCTTTCTTTGCCTGCTACTTCAACTAGTAGATCAATAGTTTTTGTCATTCCACCTTTGGTTTTTATGTCATGTCCAGCTGCGAACACATGACAGGTGTCTAGGCAAACTCCAACTTTGGGATGCCACTCAAGAGCCTCAAAGTATTTGGTCAAATCATCAAGTTTTTTCACCAAGGATTGACCCTGTCCCGCAGTTGGTTCGAGTAGTAACCAAGGATCTTTATCATCTAATTTCTCTAAAATCGGCATCATGCCTTCATGAATCTGTTTCCACGCTTGATTTACATGAGCCTCATCTACCGCCGAACCAGTATGTATAACAACACCGAGCGCCCCAATTTCTCTGCCTCGTTTCAATGAATAAGAGGTTGAAGCTAATGAGTTCTTATAAGTTGCTTCAGTTGGAGAGCCGAGATTGATCAAGAAAGGTGCATGCACATAAGTTTCGATATCAAGCTCTTGAGTCTTGGCTATAAAGGCTTGATCTGCAGCAGGGTTTGATTCTGGCATCGCCCAAGTACGTGGACTTGATGCGAATACCTGAATTGCCTCAGCCTTTATGGTTTGCGCATATTGGATTGAGCGCTTTGCCATGCCCCCAGTTGTAGGGACATGCGCACCTATTCTGGGACTATTTTTTTTCGACATCACGTCACCCTACAGTGATAGTCACAGTTGAGCCACGTTTAACTTTAGTTCCAACCTTTGGGGTGACGTTGGTAACCACTTTGGTCTTTTTGTTGCCCACCTTCTTAACAACCACCTTTAGATCTAAGTCTTTAAGTGTCGCAACCGCTTTCTCTTCGGATAAGGAGAAAATGTTAGGAATAAAGACAAATTCTGAACCTTTTGAGACTGAAAGGGTGATCGTGCTGCCTTTATCAGCATCACCGGCCGCTGGAGACTGACTAATAACAGCTCCAATTGGAAGATCTTCGCTAAATACATATTTTGTCTCGACTTCAAATCCAGCTTCCGTCAATTCATTTAGTGCTTGTTCTCCGCTTTTACCTTTGTAATTCGATACGCCGATCTGCTCAATTCCTTTTGAGATAAATATATTTACTTGGCTATCTCTCTTTATCTTCTCACCCGCTGCAGGTGCGGAGCGCATTATGAAATCTTTAGGAAATTCAGTGGAGAACTCCTCGACAATTTCGCCCACCACAAGTTTGTTATCTTTGAGCAGAGTTTGGGCAACCTCAATCTTTAAGCCTTGTAGATTCGGAACCGCATATCTCTCTTTACCTTGCGAAATAGTTACCGCAACCTGTCCACCAGGCTCTGATCTACCTCCTCCTGCTGGATCTGAGGAGATGACTTTGCCCTCCGGAATATCTTCACTGAATTCCTCGCGCGCAATATCAAGTTTAAGTCCCAAGTCCTTCAACTGAGCTTTCGCTTCTTGAATCGTTAAACCCGCCAATGAGGGCACAACAACTTTTGAACCCGGTCCAACTCCGATATACCAGAAGGATGCTGCAAGTAGAATTAATACCCCCGCTGCGATTTTTCGATTTCGCTTTACCCGCGGCGAGAGCTGGCTTTTTTTGGTCGAGTTGGTTTTCTCTTTTTTCGCCACGTTTTCCTCATTTCTAGCCGATTTGTTATCGGTAACTGCAAACTTATTCTTCTTTTCCTTTACTGCGGCCTTTATCGGAATTGGGGGTAAATCCAATTCCAAGCTGAGCTGACGCCTTTTTGGATCCAGTTTTTCTGAAAGTTCACGAAGCAACTCTTGAAATTCGCCGGCATCTTTCGGTCTTTTATCTGGATCTATATTTGTTGCCCGCAAAACCAGCTCATCAACATCTTTTGAAATTTCAGGTTTTAAACTCGATGGTGCGGGTACGCGATCATTTACATGTCGAATGGCAATTTGAACTGGATCTTCACCTTGATATGGTTTTTCTCCGGTGAGAACTTCAAACATTACAATTCCAAGAGAGTAAACATCGCTACGTGGGTCAGAAATTCCACGTTGAACCTGTTCGGGGGAGAGGTAAGAAACACTTCCCAAAATCACACTGGATTCTGCTGTCATCGTGCTACCCAACAAAGCACCTCTTGCTAATCCAAAGTCAGCGATTTTGATACGACCCTCTTTGGATACCAAAATATTTTCCGGTTTGATATCTCGATGAACAATTCCAAGCTTGTGGGCCGCTGCAAGCGCGCTGGCCACAGGTGTAATAATTTGTAAAGCACGTTCAATTGAAAGAGATCCTTGTTCATGCAAATAGTCGCGCAAAGTTGCGCCCTCAATTAGCTCCATAACTATGAAGACGCATGGAACACCACCTTGATTCCAGCCCTGATCTAAAACCGCCACGATATTGGGGTGGGAGAGCGATGCCGCAGCTTTTGCCTCTCTAATGAAACGGGATACAAACTGCTCATCTTGCGCAAGATGAGGATGCATAACTTTTACGGCAACCTGGCGATCCAGTCGAAGATCCAATGCAGCATAAATAGTTGCCATGCCGCCAGAGGCGACTATTCGGGTGAGCTGATATCGACCATCGATAGTTTCTCCCGATAAATCTGACACGCTGGGAATTTTAGATGAAACTCTTCCCATCGATGCGAATAGTGGCGCAGTCGCGGGTGTTTTCTTGCTCAAAATGTGCAGATTCACGCATTTGCCAGATTCTCATGTGATTTTCGATGTAATCACCATCGCGGCGTAACACTCGGTTCAATCCGACTTCAGATTCGATATCAATCCAAATTAGTTGATCTAGAAATTTACGAACCGCCTTTTGGCCCGAACCTACACCTTCCATTATAAGTAGATCGGGATGGGGGTAACGTTCTAAAGCGCCATATTTTCCCGATAGCCAGTCGTACTTACGAAACTCATATGACTTACCGGAGCTGACCGGCATGGCGATTCCAGTTTCAAGAATTCTGGTTAAATTTGAAGTAAGCGCGTTTTCCCAGCCATCATAAAGATCATCCATATGAATCACATGAACATTTTTATCGCTGAAAGCGTTTTGCAATTTTTTAGCTAGCGTTGTTTTTCCAGCGCCAGCCGGGCCGTCAATTGCAATTATTTGTCCATGCTTACCTCTTCGCTCGCCAGAATTGATGGCAGCTACGATTTCAGTTAAGGAAATAGATTTTCCCATGTTACGTTTTGGAAGTTAATTGTATTTTGCGCCAACTAAACCAACCAAATAAGGCAACCAAGGTTAAAGCTGCGTAAAGCACAGCGGTAAACCAATATTCTTGATTCGCATAGTGGTAAGTGCCAAAAGCATCAATAATTACCCAAAGAATCCAAGTTTCATGACGTTGCAAAACCATGACTATTTGAGCGACGGTACTTGAAACTAAGAGAAATGAATCGGGCCGCGAAGCAGCTGCACCAATTTCAGCGAGTGCAGGAGCGCTGACAATCCATACGCCAAGCAGAGCAATCAGCCAGAGCAATCTCTCTTTATTTGCCATGTAACGTGGCCGAGCTCCTTTTGCGCTCCAGCCAAACCAACCCCACACCGCCGCGGCTATGAAAACTATCTGCAACAGTGCGCTGGCCAGTAGATCTACCTGGTAGAAAAACACTCCATATAAAGCGCTGCTAACAATCCACCAGGGCCAGGCAACTCTCTTGCCAAGTGCGCCAAGAATTACCGCAACAAATGAGGCCACAACCGAGGAAAACTCCAGAAAAGAAACTTCATAACCCCAAGCGGTGAAAAAAGTAGACATTAGTAACTCCCTTCCAATTCGCATTACCGAACTGGTCCGACGGTCGACCTTGCGGTCCTCTCAGCCAACTTTTGGCTCCCGAATAAAGAAGAGATTAACATAAGCCGTGCTCAAGTTCAGTTACTTTGCGATGTTGGTATTTACCGTCTTGGGCTCTTTCTGGTTAGAGGTTATTTTCAAAGTCGGAGTATTGCGTCGATTAAAGCGAGCATTCTTGAGCATTCTTCCAACCGCGGTCGTTTTCCTGATTTGGGATTACTACGCAGTTCACTCCGGTCATTGGTTTTTCGACGCGGAGCAGGTTGTTGGTGTTTATGGCCCCTCGGGAATTCCACTTGAAGAGTTTTTATTTTTCCTAGTTGTGCCCTTAGCAGCGTTAATGACAATTGAGGCGGTCCGTGCAGTCAACAAGCACTGGTCATTTGGAGATGAATCATGACCTATAGCGAATTGACATTGCTCGCCATCTTGTTGGTAATTCTCTTTGATTTATTCATTACCAAATCTCGGATATTGACGCGCAAGAGCTTTTGGAGCGCATATGCGATATTGCTTTTCTTTCAGCTAATTACAAATTGGTGGCTTACTTCGCGCGGAATTTTGACTTATGACCCAGAGGTAATAACTGGAATTAGAATTGCATCAGCTCCAGCCGAGGATTTGCTGTTTGGATTTTCGATGTTGGTAATGACCATTTCGTTATGGATGTATTGGGGTCGAAAAGGCGTGCAGAAAAAGTAAAACTAACGGGCGCGTATTGCTTGGACCCAGGCAGGAAATGCGGTCTTTGTTCTGCGCCAATTCGAAGTTTTAGCTCTCTTATTAAAAACATCGTAATCAATCTTCTCGACCTCATCTACGATTCCGCAGTACAACTCGCTAGCGGCCCTTATACATGGTCTGGCCTCTGCAGAAAGCAGAGCGATTCCGGCATCTGATTGTTTTTGTAAATCTCTCACTCGCGCGATTTGAAATTTCAAAGCTTCTATAATTTGCGGGGTTTTTTGCCGAGATTCCAGCATTTCTCTGGTTACCCCAAACCTCTTTAACTCACTAATTGGCAAATAGACACGACCGCGATCGAGATCTTCCCCGACATCTCTTATGAAATTTGCTAACTGGAAAGAAACTCCAAGTTTTTCAGCAAGGGGAAGTGCTTCCTCTTTTCTGCCTTCAAGGGTTCCCAGTACA
The DNA here is from genome assembly GCA_039796875.1 of Actinomycetota bacterium. Lineage (GTDB taxonomy): Bacteria > Actinomycetota > Actinomycetes > Nanopelagicales > Nanopelagicaceae > MAG-120802. The sequence goes on along the minus strand of JBDKIY010000008.1, from coordinate 19,175 downwards.
TGAACCATTTGCAACCCAATGACCGCAGCAGATCCATATACATATTCCATCAAATCATCATAAGTTTCATATTCCGTAACATTCAGATCCATTGCCATAGAGTGCAGAAAAGCTTCAAAGTAGGCGATAGGGATGTTAAATCGGGAAACAGTATCTACCAGCGCCCGGCCAACAGAATCGGTGCTGCGGCCATTGGAAATATCTTGCAACAGTTGGTCGCTCCAGCGTCTTAATACATCTGCTTTTTCCTGTGCTGATAATTTGGAATTTAGATCATCGACAATTTCATCGGCATATCGCGCAAAGCCGTAAAGAGCATGAACATGTGGACGCTTCGCCTTGGGAAGCAACAAGGTCGCTAGATAATAAGTTTTGCCATGCAGAGAATTCAATCTTTTACATTCGGCATAAGACTGACGTAAAAGCGGATCTGTAATCCCAGCCGCATCCAATTCATTCATATTTAAGTTCGAATCCGCTCTTACTTAACCGGGCCAACAATTCTTTCCGCGGCAAGACGACCAGAAATTAAAACCATAGGTACGCCAACTCCGGGCTGAGTTCCACTGCCCGTGAAAACCACATTTTCAAAACCTTTTGCCATATTACGTGGTCGGAAAGGACCGGTTTGGAAAAAGGTGTGTGCGCTGGCAAAAGGAGCACCTCTCTCTAGTCCCATCTGTTCCCATTCCAAAGGTGTTGTCACGTGTTCAACTTCAATAGATTCCGCAAAACCGTGATAACCACGCTCCTGCATTGTGGCCAGCATTTGATCGCGATATTTGGATTTCATCTTCTTCCAGTCAATATCCGCATCAAGGTTTGGTGTGGGAAAGAGAATGTAGTAGCTGTGCTTGCCTACAGGTGCAAGGCTAGGGTCATCTTTGGAGGGTACGGTAACAAGTAAGCTCGGATCGCTCATCAAAGTTTTCTTATTAATTAATTCATCAAAGACACCATCCCAAGATTCGCCAAAATGAATGTTGTGATGGGCTAGATGGTCATAACTTTTGTTTGATCCGGCCAGGATTGTCACGCAGGAAGGGGAGTAGTTCAAGCGCTTTACTGACCATGGGGTTTTGCCGAGCAAATCTCGCCAAGCCACAGGTAGATCAGGGTTCAAAACCAGGGCGTCGCACTCAATTCGCTCGCCAGTTGAAGTTATGACAGCGGTAGCTCTTGAATTATTTTTCTCAATCTTTTCTACCGTAGTGTTGTACTTGATTGTGACACCATGTTTTTGTGCAGCGCCCGCCAGAGCTCGAGGGACTGCATGCATGCCTCCTTTCGGAAAGAAGACTCCATTAACTGAATCCATATATGCAATAACCGCATAGATGGCCAATGCCTGTTGAGGTGAAACTCCGGCGTACATCGCCTGGAAAGAATAAACCTTTTGAGTTCTAGGATCTTTAAGAAATTGCGAAACTTTGGGAGCCAACCTTCTAAACCCACCCAAGGCAATTAAGCGCGCCAAATTTGGGGTAAGTAAATTCAATGGCGTATCGATATTTTTATCTATGAAATCATTCATCTCATAGCGATACAACTTAGTTACGAAATCAACATATCTTCTATAACCAGCGGCTTCATCACTTCCAATTACCTTTTCAATCTCTGCTTCCATAGCAGCGGTATCAGCGTGAACATCAAGTTGTGAGCCGTCGTGATAAAACGCTCTATATAGAGGTTGAAGTGGCAACAATTCCAACCAGTCTTCAAGTTTCTCGCCAACACATGCCAGTGCATCAGAAATTAGATCTGGCATAGTTAATACGGTTGGGCCGGTATCAAATGCGTATCCAGACTTGTTCAATAATCCGTTACGGCCGCCAGGAACCGATTCCCGTTCGATAATAGTTACTTCGCGACCCGCACCCGCCAATCTCAGAGCGGTGCTCAATCCAGCCAGGCCTGCGCCAACAACAACTACATGATCGCTCTTACCTTTTATGGTGCGCATTTATAAGCTCCGTTGCGTTGCAATGATGGCCATTTGCTCGAGAGCGTCGGCTACGTTGGTATTAATAGTGCTGCCATTTGATGTCTCTCGCAACACAGAAATCGCCTTATCTGTTAGCTCTGTGATTAGTTTCTCAACCTGCTCTCTTGCTCCACTGTTTTCGATAAGCGATTGAAGCTCTTGGATTTCTGCCTCACTTATAGATGGATTTCCCAGCGCTAGTTCCAAGGTCTTTCTCTGGGCGTCATGGATTCGCTCCATAGTCATAGCAATTAAAACGGTTCGCTTGCCCTCTCGCAGATCATCGCCGGCAGGTTTTCCAGTAACGGCAGGATCTCCAAATACTCCCAATAAATCATCTCGTAACTGAAATGCTTCCCCCAGGGGTAATCCATATCCTGAAAATGCTGAAAAAAGTTCACTCTTGTCAGAAAGTGCAGCTCCAAAATGCAGCGGTCTTTCTATGGAGTATTTTCCAGATTTGTATCGAGCAACTTTCATTGATCTATCAACGCTAGTGCTTGCTAAGGCGCCTTCGAGAATATCTAGATACTGGCCAGCCATTAATTCATCACGCATCTCACAGAAAATTTCCTGACAGTTATTGAATTCACTTTGTGAAATGCCGGATTGATGCAACATGCGATCAGCCCAGACCAGCGCTAAATCACCAAGAAGAATTGCTGATGCATGGCCAAATTTTTCGGCATCACCACGCAAGACTTGCTCCCGATGCATATTTTCGAATCTGCGATGAATAGCGGGCTTATTCCTGCGAGTGTCGGATCCATCCATAACATCGTCATGAATTAGAGCGCAAACATGAACCAACTCCAACGCCGTGCAGGCTCTGAGAATCTCAACACTTGGTTCGCATCCGCCGGCCAAGTACCCAAGATAGGCAAATATTGGTCGAAACCTCTTGCCGCCATCGTTAATGAATTCACTGAGTGCAACCGATACCGGGTTTAATTCAGAACCAATCTCTGAGAGGTGGGCGCTTCTAGCTTTCGTAAAATGCGCCAGCTCTTGATTGATTTGATGGCGCAGTTGGGAAAGATCCAAGGAATTCACGGCGCAACGGTACCCTCCCGCTATATGGAAAGCGCGCCTACCTTCTCCGTCGAGTTCTTTCCCCCTAAAGATGAGCAAGGGGAGCAAAGACTCTGGAATGCGCTATCAAAAATCGAAACCCTTACCCCAGATTTTGTCTCAGTTACTTACGGGGCGGGTGGTTCAACTAGAGATAGAACAATAAAAGTTACCTCCGAAATCACTAAGCGGACCGGAATCCCAACCATCGCTCATCTCACCTGCGTAGGATCAACAAAAGCTGAGTTAATAGATATTTTAAATCAGTACTTAGCCGCTGGAATTAGATCAATTCTCGCACTTCGCGGAGATCCAACAGGAGGGCCGAGTGCAGAATGGGTTCCAACGCCAAACGGTTTCAACCATGCTGATGAACTTGTCACGCTGGCAATTGAAATGGGATTTGAAGTAGGCGTTGCGGCATTTCCAGATGGTCATCCCGCTTCAAAAGGAAACTCAAAAAAAGATTTAGAGGTTTTATTGGAGAAAGAACGCAGAGGCGCGAGCTTTGCCACTACTCAATTTTTCTTTGATGCAAATCAATACTCTAAATTAGTTGACAATTTAAGGACAGCAAATTCAAAGTTAGACGTTTATCCAGGAATATTGCCTATAACCAACTTTTCTCAACTCAAAAGAATGGCTGAATTAGCAGGCACACCAATTCCAATCGCGATAACAGAACAATTCTCAAAGTTTGAAGATGAACCAGAGACTATAAAAAAGCTTGGGGTAGATTTATCGGTCAAGCTGTGTGAACAATTGTTGGACAGAGGAGTTCCTGGCTTGCATTTCTACACCATGAATTCAGCGGCATCGACAATAGAAATTGTTAAGCGGATAGGTTTGCGATGAACAAAACGGAATTTCTTGATAAATGGAGCATCTTGCACGGCGGGGCGAAAATGACTCGGGTAGTAAGAAGTTGGTTATCTATCAGTTTTGCTACATGTAAAGCATTGGCCCGCCTGAAAATTACTCCAAATGCCCTTTCGTACCTCTCTTTGATTCTTGGCGTTGGATTCTTATTCAACATCGAATCTGATTGGGCGATACTTTTTCTGGTCCTCTCCTTGGCAGCGGATGGCCTCGATGGAACGCTGGCGATTATTAGTAATCGGGTAAGCAAATGGGGCGCAGCATTAGATTCAGTAATGGATCGAATAGTTGAAGCATTCTGGGCTTATGGTCTATTTCTTTTAGGTGCTCCGGTAGAGCTCGTACTTTTAGCCTGGCTAGCCGCCTTTACTCAGGAATATATGAGGGCTAGGGCAGGTGGATTAGGCGTTGCACAAATAGGAGTAGTAACAATTTCAGAGCGTCCAGTGCGCGCCAGCTTCATTTTTATTGCATTAGTGGCGCGAGCTTTCGGATTTGATTTCATAGATAAGGTTGCTATTGCTTGGGCGGTACTTCAGGTTTTATCCGCCCTTACAGTGCTTAGTTTTCTTCGACCGCTGTTGCGACAATCTCAGCGCTGATTCCAACCAACGGTAAACCTCCGCCGGGATGAGCTGAACCACCAACGCAAAAAAGATTTTTTATCGGAGATCGGTTCTTGGCTCGCAGAAAGGCTGAGCGAGCACCATTACTGGAAGTTCCATAAATAGATCCACCGGGTGCGTTGACACTTCTCTCCAAATCGGCCGGAGTTCTGATCTCCATACTTATCAAGCGAGAACGCACCTGCAGACCACGTTTTTCCATCAAATCTAGAATGTGATTGGCATATTCCTCTTTAACCCCAGTTTTGTTCCAGTCAAAACCTGACCCTGGTTCATGCCTTGGGGCGTTAATCAAAACAAACCAGCCTTCAGAATCTTTCGAGGTGAGCATTTTCTCGTCACTTGGATTGCAGATATAAATTGCTGGATCGGAGACCGGTTTTTTCAATCTAAAAATTTCGTCAAATTCTGCATCATAATTCTCTGGGAAAAATACGGTGTGATGTCCGAGTTCAGATTTGCCACGCAAGCCAAGTAACAGGCTAAATCCTGACAGGGAAGGGGTTGCCTTGCTTAGTGATTTTCGGGGGGTGGCGGTCTTGCGAGTTTTTGGCAATAAATGTTGGTAAACCAGCTGCGCATCGGCATTTGCAATTACCGCATCCGCCTCAATACTTTGGCCGTTTTCCAAGGTAATTCCAGTGGCTTTGCCCTTTTCAACATTGATTTTCGAAACTCTGGTATTCAAGTGAACTTGAACTCCAAGATCTCGCACTCTTGTCTCAAGTGCAGTTGCAAGACCTCCTAGTCCACCTTCTACGTGCCAAGCTCCAAAAGCCTCTTCAACAAATGCAATAGTTAGCAGTACAGCCGGGACTTCACGAGGGTCTGAGCCGGTGTAGGTCGCGTAGCGGTCAACTATTTTTTGTAGATATGGATTATTTGTATAACGGGAGGTCATAGACCTTAAAGAGGTCAATGGGGAAATAGTTTTCAGATCGCTGAAAAAGCTTTTGCGCTTAAGAATCTGAAATGGAGATCTTAATTCTCCTTCAATAAATGACTCCCTTGAAGCATCCCACATACTTTCTGCACGTTGCATCAAGTTATGCCATTGATCTCCAGCGCTCTTGCCAAACACCGCTTCAATAGCGCCGAGAGTTTTTTGGTGTGAGAGATTGGGGAAAACGATTTTTTTGCCATCGTGAAAAACATAAGTAAATGCGGGATCTACTGGCTTCAAATTCAAGACATGCTCAATACGCTTACCGGTTTTTAGAAATAGATCACGGTAAACGGCAGGCAGTGTGAGTAGCGAGGGACCAGTATCAAAAGCAAAACCATCTATCCATTCCGTTCGACACTTACCGCCGACAAAATTAGCCGCCTCGTATATTGAAACTTTGTGTCCCCGTTTGGCGAGTCTGGCAGCAGCGGACAAGCCTCCCATTCCTGCACCAATCACAACAATATTTCTGGGCGATTGTGTAACTCGGTGATAACTCAAAGCTCTCTTCCTCGCCATGTAAGTGTGCCTTGTTTTTTCTTGAACCAAGAGTGAATTATCAAGTAAATCCAGACTAGTGCGCTAATCGGATGAAGTGATGCGCTGCTTATTACCGATCTGGTCTTTGCGGCCACAATTACCCGGGACATTACGATTGAAAAGTATGCGTACCAACCATAAACATCCCCGGTTATGCCCAATAAAAATGGCAAGACTGAGGTGCAGAATAAGACTAGACACACAATCAGTGCTCCAAATGGATTTCCAAAAGCACGCCACTGCGACTTTGTATAACCCTCTATCAAGTCAGTGTTCTTTGAATACATACGGCAGGTGGCTATTCTTGAACCATCGGCAACACCGCCACGAAAATTCTTGCGAGTTAAAGTTCTTGCTAACTCCATATCATCCAGGACTTCAGATTTAACCGCTTCATGACCTCCGCAGGCGTTGTACGCATCCCTTTTAACTATTAGGAATTGACCATTTGCTACCACCATGGAAGGGGTTTGGATCTTCTCCGCTAAACGTAAAGGAAGAGATGCGAACCATGACCATTGCAACAGTGGTTGGGTCAATCTTTCCAGGAAAGATTTTGCAATTTGTTGCGGATAAGGAGACAGGAAATCCCATTCCAGTCTGCGCATTAGGTGAATTGAATCAGCAATCGCATTTTTAGCTAAACGCACATCGGCATCAACAAAAACCAGATAATCACCTTTTGCTGATTTAGCTAGCTGATGGCAAGCAAAGTTCTTGCCTAGCCATCCCTGGGGCAATGGTTCGCCGGTAATTGTCTTTAGGTTTTGTATTGAAATACCATGCAATTTCTCGGCCGTGTCATCTGTTGAATTGTCATCCAAGGCGATAATTTCATATGAGTTTAAGGCCTCTTGGTTTGCCAATGATTGCATTAGCGCTTCAACATTTTCTGATTCGTTGCGAAGCGGAATAAGAATGGATACGTGATCTGATATCTCAGAATTTTCAACACTTTTCACGGTCCGAACAGTCAATACATTGAAGGCAGATATCAACAAAATTAGCAGATTTATAGCCAGCAGAAAATTAGTCACGTCTACCAAATCGAACCGATATGTAATAGGAAATTACGACTAAACCTAGAGCGCTACCTGCAAAGAAAGCTACTCCGGGCCGATTGAAATAGAAGAGATTTACGATTATTCCGCCAATCCAACTCCACGCTAAGAAAAATTCAGGGACTGCGCGACTTGCGCCGAGTGATCTTCTTTCGCGCGGCAGTGCGATGTTAAGCAGGGCCATTAATCCCATGCCGGTCAGTAACCAGCCGACTGCATTGGAGAGTGGAATCTCAGGCTGGAATGGAACAGTGCTGCCGGTAATTTCCCAACTCCATCGACCTGCGGAAACCATTTGTGGATCTAAGAAAAAATCCCATGCCATTAATCCATAGCCACCAACAAGAAACACCCAACCAGGTGCAATTCTTCTTGCTGCAATAAAAATCGGATGAGCCATCATGATCCATGCAAATGGAACTACAGCGGGAACTCCATAAATCTGATAACCCAGGGTTGGAGAGTACTCATAGCTTCCGAATGGCCATGAACTCTTCAAGCCAACTTGTTCAACAATTAATGCGTAGGTAAATGTTATGAATAGGAACTTGAGTGCGTAACTCAACCCATATGCAAACCAAGCGTGCAAAAGCATCGCACCAGCAGCCCAATAAACCGTTGCGATTGTGATTAATCGCAAACTTTCACCTTCACTTAGCGGATAAGCAATTTGCAGACCAAGTGCAACTGTTAGTACTGCGATTAAAACAAAACTCTTTGAGGGAGAAATGCTGCGTCGTCGATCTCGTCGTGGGCGAAAATTGCGTACCGACATAAGGCAATTGTGCCCTATAAATTTCCTTCAGCTCTGGTGACGGCGAAGCGCCCGAACAGCTCTTCGGCGTACCAATTCTCTCTGTGTGTTGCGGCGATTACTGCCTTATGGGCTTCACCTCGATAGGCGAAATTTCGGACCGCTTCGCCAGACTCCCAAAGTGAAAATGTTCCCTGCAGTCCAATAGGAGCTTCTCCTATACCTATCGCAGCTTTCAACCCAGGAGAGTTATGAAGACTATTTGTCACTGGGGCAACACTGCGCCAAAACAATAGATTCTTACGCCACTTTATGCGCGCCCGAGTAATTGCAACTATCGCTCCATCCCATTTTGGGTCAGCTTTTTGTAAATCGGAAAACGGATTCTTTCTCGACCACTTTCCGTTAACTGAAATTGGTTGCAACTCCGCCATAAACTCCGATGTAGCTTTGGCTCTCCATCTTTTCAACAACTTACTATTTTCTAACTCATCAATATTTTCATCTTCGATAACAACAAGAAGTCCCCATCTAGTTATGTCTGCATCTCTGGGGGTAAAAGTTTCACCTTTGCCAGCACCTAATAACTTCCAAAAACTTATGCCGGTAATCCGCCATAGCGCAATGCGATCTAATGCCATTCTGAAAAAAGCCCAGGCGGCATGCTTTACTGGAACTTTCCAAAAATAAACTCTAATCATTTATTAACTTTGCATTTTTCTTAATCTCATCGACTACATCAATTGGGGAGTCCCACATCGGGGCATGACCCGTTTCAGGAAAAATAATCCACTTTGCATGCGAGGGGGCAAGTGATCTTTCTTGGCAAGTTGTGGCTGGGAGAGTTCGATCTGTATCACCGAAAATTATTGTCACTGGTATGGATTCAGGTATGTAGCTGTCAAAGCGCTTCATTAACATTCCATCCCAGGCTGGGTAATAACCAGTTGCGCCCGCCATTGCCAAAGTGGCATCGAGGCAGGTTTCATAACTCAGCTGCTTCCATTTTGGACTAACTTCGAAAAACCCCAATTTTCTAGCGGCTTCAAAGTGCAAAGCCGTTGGTGCAAGTTTGCTGGTGTAGCGCGCCAAGAATTTGAGTACCGCGGTACCGGGATAGCGTGCGTTGTATGGATTAAGCCAAAGACCGGCTGGCGCTAAAGCAGTTAGAGAGAGAACATTTTTTGGTGCAGCACTGGTTAATTCAAGGGAAATCCAGCCGCCTAATGAATTTCCAACTAAATGAAACTCACTAAAGCCTAAATTGTGCACCTGCTCCAAAACATTTAAACCCAGAGAATATGGATCCATGGGTTGTCCCTTTACATAAGGAGTTTTGCCGTGTCCGGGAAGATCAACAGTCACTACTGTGAAATCTTTGTTAAGCATTGTTCGGATTGGTTTCCAAACAGTCCCGGCAGAACCTAAACCATGAACTAACACAAGGACCGGGCCTTCGCCACTAACTTCACAATTCAATGGGTTCAAATTCAGTCCCCAACCACCGCAGCTTGTGCGCTTGTTACTTTAATTAATTCAGAAAACGAGGTGGGAAAAACTGTATGAGGATGTCCAGCTGCTGCCCATACCTCTTCATAATCATTTAACGCTTCATCAATGAGAATAATTGAGGGAGAATTTACCCAACCAATTGGAGAAACGCCGCCCACCGAATATCCAGATTGTTCTTTCACATAATCTGCATCTGCGCGACCAAGTTCTTCGACATCTAGTAGATTTGCAACTCTTTTAGTATCAACTCTGTGACGACCCGAGGTAATTACGAGCAGCGGATTTCCATCGGGTAATTTGAAAACAATTGATGACGCGATTTGGCCAACTTCGATTCCTAAACCAGATGCTGCCTCTGCCGCAGTTTTAGCGCTATCGGATAGAACTTTTACCTGTCCGCGCATACCCAATGAATCTATGGCGGCAATCGCTCGCTTTACAGCTGCTTTTTCCAATATCCCATCCATAGATGGGATTCTAGAGAGTGTCGATTAACTCTTTGACTAGCGACTTGATGTGATCTCGAATTGGTCGAACAGCATCTACGCCTTGACCTGCTGGATCATCTAATTTCCAATCCAAATAGCGTTTGCCTGGATAGAAAGGGCAAGCATCCCCGCAGCCCATCGTTATTACAACATCGGATGATTCAACTGCGCTGTTTGTTAACACTTTTGGCGACTCAGCACTGATATCTATGCCCTCTTCCAACATCGCTTTAACAACTGAGGGGTTTATGGAGTCGGCAGGAGCCGAGCCAGCGGATCGAACTTCAACCCAATCTCCAGCAAAATGATTCAGATAAGCCGCTGCCATTTGAGAGCGTCCCGCGTTATGAACACAAACAAAAAGCACTGATGCTTTTTTGCTCATCTATTTCTCCTTAATCAATTTGACCACCAATATGGCGGTAATCATCTGTACAACAACAAAGGCCAGAACTGATTCCAGGGCGATGCCTGCTGGTGCATCAGTAAAAACGCGTGCGAAAGTAACCGCAGGGTTAGCAAAAGAGGTTGAAACGGTAAAGAAATAAGCACCAAATATCCAAAGTGGAATTAATTTCCATACCAGCTTCTTACCTGCGAATAATGCCAATGCAATCAATCCGGAGGTTGCGACAAATTCTCCAATCAAGTTTTCGTGCCCGCTGCGGATATTGTCACTTAGGCTAATCACGGACTCAGAGAACATAGAATTAGCGAGAATTACACCGGCAATCCCACCAAATAACTGAGCCAATAGATAATTAATTGTTTCTTTGAATTCCAATTTGCCCTGCACGGCTAATGCCATACTCACCGCAGGATTAAAGTGAGATCCACTAGTGTTTAGAAAACCCTTGATTATTATGGCAAGTACCGCGGCGGTCACTAAAGCATTAATTGTAAGAGCGAGTGCTTTATCTTGGGTTAGATCTTCAGCCATAAAGGAGGATCCAACTACCGCTATTAGTAACGTTGCGGTTCCCAGAAATTCAGCTAAGTATTTGTTTAATTTCATGACAATATCCAGGTATCAAATAATGTGAAGGCTGCAATCATAAAAACAAAAATTGCAAAGGCTTTCTTCAAGGTTGCAGGGGAGAGCTTTGAACTATGGTGAGATGCAATACGTGAGATGAATAAAGCGGTGAGTGCCATAACCGCCGGAATTAACCAATTCACTTCATCCCAATGTCTGAAATGTGCAAAGAACCCGGTCAAAGTATTTATTGTGATGATAAAAAGCGAGGTGCCTGCTGCGCGGGCTGGGGCTACTCCGTAAAAGAGAATGAGAATCGGAATTGCGAGAAAGCCTCCGCCAATTCCAAATAATCCGGTCAGGGCACCAATGATTAGAGAGATAAAGATCAAGGCCAGCGGTGAAATCTTGCGCTCTGCAGAATTAATTGGTGTTGGAACCAACATTGAAACCCCGGCGGTGATTAGCACCAGAGCAAAACCAGTTAACACTACATTTTCTGGGATGCGTGGGAGGAAATATGCGCCGGTTAAATTGCTGGTCAATCCAATGGCCCAAATTATTAGCGCTTCTTTAACCATAATTTCATTGCGCTTCAATTTAGGAATTGCGCCAGAGGCTGCGCCGATGAAAACCACCAACAAAGAAGCGGTGGTGGCCTGAACCGGGTTTAGACCAAAGATATATATCAAAGCTGGAACAGCAAGCATGGAGCCACCGGCACCTACATATCCCAACACGGCGCCAATTCCGAAGCCACAAAGGACAGCTAGCAGAATTTCCACCACCCGAAGGTATCGCGAGACAAAAGAAAATCCCCCACTCAACTTGGTGTCGAGAGGGGGATTAACTAAGAATTAATCCAAAGTTTGGATTAGAGGTTGAAAAGTCCTTCGGTAATTGCTGGGCCGAAGTCGACTCCGGTTCCAACCATTACAAAGATGATTATTGCTGCGCCTGCAAGAGCAATATTCTTGAAGAAGCTAATTGTTTCAGTTTGCTTTGCTTGCTCATCTTGGATGGTCCAGAAGTTGTGCATCATGAATGCCGAGGCAATCAAGAAGATAGCAAGAAGCAATGCGCCGAGGTCTGCATAGACGCCTAAAGCTACGTAGAGGCCGCCGACGATCAACATTAGACCGGTAACGATTACGGAAAGCTTGGCTGCAGGAACTTTCTTAAATTGTGCATAGCCAGTCATTGCCTGCAATTTTGTTAGGTGAGCGATACCTGAGTTAATGAAGATCAACGCAAAAAGTACGCGACCGATAACAAGAAGGATATCCATGGTTTCCTTTCATAGGGGGACATGATTTAGTTGAAGAGTAAACTAATATATTTGAAGTTTCAATTATCTAGGGGTGTTTCTCCGCATGAAAAAACCGCGCCCAGCCGGAGGCCGAGCGCGGTTTTTAGTTACTACTTAGTAGCCTTATGAATTTACCTTGGTGATGCGACCATCTAGGGCAGGGATTTGAATTGCCTTGCCACCAGCTGATGCTTCTTGCACCGCTTCAATAAACACATCTACCAGCAAGCCGCGAAGCTTTGCCTTCGAAGGTGTGAAGAAGCCGACGTATCCGTCGCCACCGTAAATCATGAAGTCAGGTACTGCGATTGTGTATTCCTTAGAATCTTTTGCAATCGCTGTGCCATTTGCCAATGTCACGCTTTGTACCCGTGAACCAACTGGCTTTGAGGTATCAAAGCTGAATTTGAAACCTGAGATCTGTGGGAAGCGACCATCGCCGGGCCAGTTGCTGACTCCGTTTTCTAGTGCTTTCCAGAGATTTTCACCAGTGATAACCGAAACACCTACTGTGTTACCGAATGGGTAAACAGCAAGTGCATCTCCCAAGGTCACATCGTATGGCGCAACTTTGTCGGTTCCTGGTCGGTTGTAGCTCTTATCTGCAGGTACATATGTTGCAGCGGGGAACTTGTCACGAATACCGCCACCATTGATGTAAGCGAAATCTGTGCCGTATTTCTTGCGCATTGCATCGGCTGTGAAGTTTCCAATTGCTGCTTCACCTGCACGTTGTACCTGTGGTGAACCGCCTTGAGCAAAGATGCCATTAACTTGACCAATCTTTACATCAAGCTTGGAATTGAGTTGATCTTTGTATTTCTTTACTAGAGCAACACCTTCAGCATTTGGTGTCAAAGTTGCAATGTTTGCACGAGTTACTACATCAACTGATGCACCACGTACGCGACTTGAGCCATCAAGGCAAACATTTACCTTGTTGTACTCCTGGCCAGCGTTGCGAACCATTGCTACAAGTGGACCATTTACCGCAGCATTTCCTGCATTTGCTGAGCTGTAGGTTTGATGGCTGTGGCCACCAAAAATCACCGCTGCACCTTTGATTTCAGCGGCGAGGTCTATTAGGCGACCCTTTGCAGCTCCATCACGGTTTTCTTGCCATCCTTGGTGAAGGATTGCAACAACAAAATCTGCGCCAGCAGCTTTAGCCTGCTTGATTGCAGCATTAATTCCATCTGCACTTGGTGAGATCACAAGATCTTTGCCATTGAACGCAAGATTGCCAGGGAAGATTTGCTCCTTGGTATCTTCAGTATTTGCAGCAACGAATCCAACGCTTACTCCATCGCGTTCAACAATATGAAACGCCTTAGCAGCTTTTGTGCCGCTCTTTAATGGCTCGAGTGAGCTGTAGTTTGAAGCCACCCACTGGAAATCAGAAGCGCCAATAACTTTCTGAACATGAGCAAGGTTGCGATCATGTTCATGGTTACCGAAACCTGATACATCAAACTTCATCAAGTTCATGGATTCAATTGTTGGTAGTTCTTCAAACTGACTGGAAATTGGTGGAGCTGCACCAATATTGTCACCGGATGAAACGGTGAATGTTGCAGGATTCTTTGCGCGATCAGCTGCAAATGCGGTTGTTAGAAGTGCTGTTCCTGCGTTAGCAGAGGTTCCTTCAATTGCGCCGTGGAAGTCGCTGAGCTGTAGCAGCTGAACAGCTTTCCAGGTTTTCTTTGCAATACCAGCAATGTCTGTTGCGCTAAATGTTTTGCTCCAAGTTCCAGCTTTAGAGAATCCATAAGCATTAACCGCTTTAATAGAAACTGCGACGCTGGTTTGGCCTTCAATAATTGGCAGAGTTACGACACCAGTTGTTGATGCAGGAAGAGTGATAGGGCATGAGCCTTCACCACCGGTAAGTACATATGCATTAACTGCAGGTGTTGCAGTTACTTTTTCGAAAACTACGCGAACACCACTTGATGTTAGGTATGCCTTCTTAATTACTGGAGCTGCAGGAACTGCATAAGTGTTTGCAGTTACCTGCGGGGAAGTGAGCACCACGAGTGCGGATGTTGTAAGCGCGAGCGCGCTAACAACGGCGGAGATACGAAGGCGGAGGGATTTACCCTGGGCCTGCGCTTTTGAGGTATGTGTGATCACGGGCGGATACTGGCATGAGTCAGGTGACAGCTCGATGACAGACTCGTGAATGGCGGGTCACATCTGCCCTAGTGCTCACTTGTGTCTGTCAGAGCCGCCCGCTAAGGTTCGAACAAATGTTCGAAAAACCTGAAATGAGCCCAAAGATATACCTGGCAGGCGGGGAGCCGATTGAGTTCATCCACAACGGCCAGCACTTTCGCGTACACACAATCCTGTCTTCATGGCGTGAATCAGGAGGTTGGTGGAATCGAGCCAGCGATGGCCTCTTTAGACCAGATGATGGTTCGCGAATTCTTTGGCGGGTTGAAGCCGCCCCAATCGGAGTTATGAAGACCTTCGAGATAGAACGCGAAGAGGGCGTGGGTTTATGGCGCATCAGACCCACCTCGCGTCCTGCCTAATTAATCATGAGCTTTACACACCTACATCTAGCTAGTGGGTTTTCATTTAAATATGGAACCACCTTGCCTGATCTTCTAGTTAAACAAGCACGAGATTTAGGGATGCAATCTCTGGCTTTAACAGATCGAGATGGATTGTCAGGTGCAATTAGATTTACCCAAAGCTGTGTTGAAAATCAGATTTCTCCAATTATTGGAGTTGATGTCACCTATGAAAATCAGACCCGGATTACCTTACTTGCCACATCTGGTGAAGGATGGAAATCCTTAGTAAGGGTTGTAACTGCTCTTAAAAATTATGGCGCTCCATGTGATTTAAATTTTCTAAAACAAAATGCGCATTACACTAAAAATCTTTTAGCGCTTCATGGTCCAGACTCTGAAATATCCCGTGCTTTAACAGCGCGTCGCTACGACAAGGCATTACATATTTACAATTCGACCCGTGAGTTATTTCTAGAACAAAGCATTGAATGTGTTTCCCACTTAATATATGGAGAAGCTCCAAAATCTACAGTTCATGCAGCCCGCATGCTGGGGTTTGCTCGAGACCATGATCTCCCAGCGATTTTAAGTAATGCAGCCCGCATGCGGGTACGAGAAGATGCACCGGTTGCTGATGTTTTAGACGCTACACGTAATTTATTGCCGCTACACAAAAAAGTTGTGGAGCGCAAAAATGCAGAGGCCTTTTTAAAAAGTGCTGATGAGATGGCCTTTATCGCCGAGAAAATAGCTAGCGCTGCAGGGGAGCGCAATCCAAAGCAATTATTAAAAACTACAAAAGAATGGGCAGAACGCGCAGTTTTATCGCCCAAGAATGACATCGGGCTGGGCTCAATACATCTGCCAGAACCGCAGGTAGTTGGTGCTAACTCTCATTCAGAATTAGTCGCACAGTTACGTAATCGGTCTCTAGCCGGTGTTAATTGGCGTTATGGCTCGATGCGCTCTGATGTTGAAGAACGCTTGAATAAAGAGCTTTCAATCATTGCCAGCCTTGGTTATGAATCTTATTTTTTAACAGTCGCCGACATAACTGACCGGGCTCGCGCCAGCGGGATTAGGGTCGCAGCTAGAGGCAGCGGTGCGGGATCTTTGGTCTGTCATTTATTAGGAATATCTGGTGTAGAGCCATTGTCTTTAGGTTTATTAATGGAGCGGTTTTGCTCTCCGCTCAGACAAGCTTTGCCGGATATAGATATAGATGTCGAATCTGCACGAAGATTAGAAATTTACGATCAAGTATTTAATAGTTATAACCAACGTTGTGCCACTGTTGCAATGTTTGATAAATATCGCGCCAGACATGCGATAAGAGATGTAGGCGCAGCTCTTTCACTTCCGCCAATGGAAATAGATTTAGTAGCTAAATCGCTACCGCACATCAGAGCGCGGAATATTTCGCAAGCTTTAGATAATCTTCCTGAGCTGCGAAATCTAAATCTGACCTCTAACACCTGGAAAATGGCGATTGGTTTAGCTGAGAGGTTAGATGGTCTACCACGAAATTTGGCTATGCATCCTTGTGCTGTAGTTATCTCTGATGCTGGGCTTTACGATCGTGCTCCGATAGAAATTAACGCCAGTGATTACCCAATGGTGCAATGGGATAAAGATGATGTAGAAGCTATAGGGCTTCTTAAATTGGATATCCTCGGGGTGAGAATGCAATCTGCTTTGGCATATTCAGTATCGGAAATAAAAAGAACTACCGGATTGGATATCAATTTAGATGCCATCCCATTAGATGATGCAAAAACCTTTGAATTAATCCAATCCACTAAAACTCTAGGTTTATTCCAAATTGAAAGTCCTGGTCAACGTGAGTTAGTAGGAAAGTTTGCGCCAGAAACATTTACTGATTTGATTATCGATATTTCACTTTTTAGGCCGGGCCCAGTTAAAAGCGACATGATCACGCCATTTCTCAACGCTCGCCAAGGTTGGAAACCCAGAGAGATATTTCATCCTGATTTATTGGAAATTCTTGATGACACTGAAGGTGTAGTTGTTTTTCATGAACAGGTAATAGAAATAATTGCCCAGCTAGGAGGCATAACTCTGGCTGAGGCGGATGAAAAACGTCGCGCTCTAGGCAGCAAGGAGGGCCAACAAGAGGTTTGTGATTGGTTTTTCCCAGCAGCCACCGCTCGTGGCTATTCACTAGAGATTGTCACCAAGATGTGGGAGGTGTTGCGGGCTTTTGCCTCATTTGGGTTTTGCAAGGCGCATGCCGCTGCTTTTGCTTTACCTACCTACCAATCAGCTTGGCTGAAAACCCACCACCCTGCAGCGTTTTTAGCTGGGGTTTTAACCCATGAACCAGGCATGTATCCAAAACGTTTAATACTTGATGAGGCTAGAAGATTTGGCATAAACATTGCCAAGCTAGATATAAATCAATCTGATCTCACATACAAAGTAGAGGGTGAATCTCAATCTGATATTCGATTAGGACTCTCAGATGTAAGCGGTATTAGCGATATTGAAATAAACGCCATACTAGAAAATCGCCCCTTCATAGATTTGGCGGATTTTGTGCATCGCAGCGGAGTCAGCAGACCTACTTGTGAGGCATTACTAATGATTGGAGCATTCGATGCTCTTTATCCAGATCACCTTAACCATCGAGATTTATTACTTCATTTAAATGATTTATATAAATGGTCACGCACTTCAAGTAAAGTATTAACAACACTAAGCGGCTCTCAGCTGACCTTTGGTTTCACTCCAGAATTATCCAAAACCGGCTTACCTGATTTACGAGCTCACGAACAGGTTAGAAATGAAATTGAGTTTTTAGGTATGGATATCTCTCACCACATGATGGAGTTTTATGCCGACTTCCTTAATCAGGTTGGCGCTGTTAAATCAAGTGATTTAATAAAACAGAGATCCGGATCATCACTTCTAGTAGCTGGCGTTAAAGTAATTTTGCAAACCCCTCCCGTACGCTCTGGAAAAAGAGTTATGTTCTTAACACTGGATGACGGGAATGGTTGTAGCGATGTAACTTTTTTTGAGGACATGCAACGCTCTTACGCAGAAACCCTTTACAGCTCAAAGTTACTTTTAGTTAGAGGGCAATTACGCAGGACTGGACCGCGTGGTGTTTCTTTGCGCGCCACCGCGGCGTGGGATTTATCGGCTGCTTATGAAAAGTGGCGTAATCTGGCGGTTTGTGAGTGACGAGATGAGAGAACATTCCACGATATTGCATGTGGATATGGATGCCTTTTTCGCCTCTGTATCAGAGCTTGATTACCCGCAATACCGTGGCAAACCTTTAGTAGTTGGCGCGGGCGCAAGAGGGGTAGTGCTGTCTGCTAATTACGAAGCTCGGAAGTTTGGCATCAGAGCCGCCATGCCGGTTGCTCGGGCACAAAGAATGGCTCCTACCGCAATATTCATTCCACCAAATCACGAGAGATACTCTGAAGTTTCCAGAAAAGTAATGGAAATCTTTTTTGAATTCACTCCATATGTCGAGCCAATTTCATTAGATGAAGCATTTTTGGATGTCACTGGATCACGAAAATTATTTGGCGATGGTAGACAGATTGCTCAAGCGATTCGCAAAAGAGTATTCGAGCAAGAAAAAATTACCTGCTCCGTGGGAATTGCTAATACCAAGTTCATAGCAAAATTAGCATCTGGCAGGTGTAAGCCAAATGGGGTTTTAGAGATTGCTCCTGATCGAGTGCTCACATTTTTGCACCCGCTTCCAGTCAGCGAAATTTGGGGAGTAGGGCCAAAGACAAATGAAGAGCTACAACGTTTGGGACTTAGAACCGTTTCTGATATTGCAAATACACCACTGGAGACTTTGAAACGGGCATTAGGGGAGAGTGCTGGAGTATCACTTTATGAGTTGTCATGGGCTAGGGATTATCGCGATGTCATCCCAGATGCCCCCGAAAAAAGTATTAGCGCAGCTGAGACTTTCTCTTATGATTTAGAAGATCAAGAGGAAATCTTTCGCGAGCTCTTAAGACTTACAGAGCGGGCAACACATCGATTGCGCAAGCGGGAGCTGCTTTGCAAGACGATTGCACTTAAAGTTAGGTTTTCTGATTTCTCAAATGTCACACGCTCTAAAACCGTCACATTAGGCATTAATGGCACACATGAAATTTATGAAATCGCAAAAGAGTTATTTTTAGCTTTAAAAATAACGGGCTCCCGAATCCGTTTGCTCGGGGTTGGGCTGGAAAATCTCACCGATCAGTCCGGTGCGGTGCATCAGCTGGAGCTGGGAGAGCGTGAAATAGGTTGGCGCGAGGCTCAAGGAGCTATAGATCGCGCGGTAGAGAGGTTCGGAAGAGGTTCAGTGCGGCCAGCACGCTTGGTTGAGGACTCTGAATCACAAGAAGAGCTCGAGTAATTACTCAGAATTACAGGTGAGTTACCTGGTTCGACTTTCCAGTTTTTCTTAGCTCTACTATTGTTTAGTTATGCCACTTTCCGAGCATGAAAAGCGTCTCTTGGC